>JAZNGC010000043.1:0-43355 GCA_045589155.1 Lachnospiraceae bacterium | reverse complement strand
GCTGGCAAAGAAGGTACAAAAAATCGTGAGGATTGTGAAGAATTGTATCAGTATCTTGACAGTGCAGAGCAAATGCTTACAGATATATGCAAAAAGTATTCTCGCAATTTTCTGCTGCACGGTGATTTACACCATGAGAATATACTTAAAAATGAAAATGGAGGCTATACGGTTATTGACCCTAAAGGCGTAATAGGCGATCCTGTATTTGATTTATCGAGATTTATACTTGATGAGTTTAGAGATGATTTGACCTCAGAGCCAAAGGATGTAGTAATTGATTTCGTTCAAAAGCTTGGTGACGGAGTAGGTATTCCTTGTGAGATTTTATTTCGCTGTTTGTATATTGAAACGGTCATTTGGCTTTTCAGAGAGGAACTCGCAAACGGAGAAAGTCTTGAAGAGTGCCAGCAGCTGATTACTAATATGAAAGTTGCATATGAGTTTGCTCACAACAGGAAAGAAAAATATATGGGCGACAATATCGGAGGAAAAGAAAAAGGATTTGCTTGTTTGTAAAGCATGCGATAAAGAGTACCCACTACACACACAAACTTAAAGGAGAGCAACTTTCGCTGCTCTCCTTACTTTTTGCTAAACCCTCTCTTTTTGTTAAGCCTCTTCCGGCTCCAATAATGCTTTGTCATAAGCATCCAAAATAATTTTCTGGATAGAATCTCTTGTGGAAGAATTGATAGGATGTGCAATATCTCTGTACTCGCCGTCCACTGCTTTTTTGCTGGGCATTGCGATGAAGAGACCTTTTTCGCCTTCAATTACCTTAATATCATGAACAACAAATTCTTCATCAATAGTAATAGAAACGATTGCTTTCATCTTTCCTTCTTTTGTAATTTTACGAACACGAACATCTGTAATCTGCATTTGTATGTCCCCCTTGATTGTGAATACATTAAATCACGTATCTGTCGCTTTTCTCTACTACAATTTTGATTCCATTTTCACCATAGTGATAAGAATTCGCTCTAATCGTATCACGGCTCTCCACAATACAATTTTCAATATGAGTGTTATCTCCGATATAAACATCATTTAAAATGATGGAATTCTTAATCACACAGTTGTTTCCGATATAACTCTTTTTAAAGATAATTGAATTTTCCACCGTACCGTTTACGATACATCCGCTGGCAACCAGACTGTTTTTAACCTGGGCACCCGGATTGTATTTTGCGGGAGGTAAATCATCAACCTTGGAATAAATATCAGGATATTTCTGGAAGAAATACTCTCTTACATCTGTTTTCAGGAAATCCATGTTTGTGTCAAAGTAATCTTCAACAGAAGCGATATTTCTCCAGTAATCTGTCATCTTATATCCATAGATTTTCTTAATATCTTTATAACGGATCAGAATATCTCTTACAAAGTCATATCTATCCTCTTCTGCACATCTTTCAATCATTTCAATTAATTGACGGCGACGGATTACATAAATACCGCAAGAGATAGTATTGGTTTTTGCAACCAACGGCTTTTCTTCGAACTCCTCGATTCTGTTGTCTTCGCCAAGACGTATTGTACCAAAGCGCTCTACGTTAATCTCCGGTTCCATATCACGGCACACTACTGTGATATCTGCCTTCTTTTCAATGTGATATTCCAGCACTTTGTTGAAATCCATCTTATACACACAGTCACCGGAAGCAATTACTACATAGGGCTCATGGCTTTCTTTTAAGAACTGCAAATTCTGATAGATAGCATCTGCTGTTCCTCTGTACCAGTTGCTGTTATCGGCTGTTACCGCCGGTGTGAGTACAAATAATCCACCCTGCTTACGGCCAAAGTCCCACCATTTGGAAGAACTAAGGTGCTGATTTAAGCTTCTGGAGTTGTACTGTGTAAGTACTGCCACCTTTTGGATACGGGAGTTTGACATACTGCTGAGTGCAAAGTCAATACTTCTGTAACTGCCTGCCATAGGCATAGCAGCAATTGCACGTTTCTGGGATAATTCTTTCATACGGTGATTATTACCACCTGCTAAAATAATTCCGATTGCTCTCACTGTTATTCACCTGCCTTAATCAATGTTTTTCCGCTTGCGAGATAGGAATTCTCATAATCCGCTGCTGTTGTCGTGCCGGAAATAACCGTATTCTTTCCAACGCTCACGCCTGCAGGAATTACACTCTTTTCGCCGATTGTTACCAGACTGTGATTGTAAATGTGGGGTGCCGTTTCGTTTTCTGCCTCTTCCCCAACACCCAGTTTTACATTGTCACCAACAACAACATTCTCTGCAATAATGGCTTTATTGATTTCACCACCACAGCCGATTTCAGTCTGATTCATAATAATCGAATCACGTACTACGGTATCCGCACCGATTGTAACGCCACATCCGATAACGGAATTATATACTTTTCCGTAAATCACGGAACCTTCACCTACAATACTTCTCTCCACTACGCTGTCAGCAGAGAAATATTGGGGAGGAAGAATCTCACTCTTGGTATAAATCTTCCAGTACTCTTCGTACAGATTAAACTCAGGAACAATGTCAATCAGTTCCATATTAGCTTCCCAATATGAGCTGAGTGTTCCTACATCCTTCCAATATCCGTTAAACTCATAAGCATAAAGAGGCATCTTCTTTTCATGACAGTAAGGAATCACATGTTTTCCGAAGTCAAGTGCCGGTTGCTCTGCCATAGCAATAAGTGCTTCCTTTAATGTCTTCCAGTTAAATATGTAGATACCCATGGAAGCTAAATTACTGCGGGGATTTGCAGGCTTTTCTTCAAAATCCTGAATCTGGCGGTTTTCATCTGCAATGATAATACCAAACCGGCTTGCCTCCTCCATGGGAACAGGCATAACTGCAATCGTCACCTCAGCACCATTTTCTTTATGGAAGTCCAACATAACTTCGTAATCCATCTTATAAATATGGTCACCGGAAAGAATCAACACATATTCAGGATTGAAACTCTCCATATAATCAATATTCTGATAGATAGCGTTAGCAGTTCCGGTATACCACTCACTGTTTGCACTCTTTTCATAAGGAGGCAGAACCGTCACACCACCGATATTTCTATCCAAATCCCAAGGAATACCGATTCCGATATGCGTATTCAGTCTGAGAGGCTGATACTGTGTCAAAACACCCACCGTATCTACACCCGAATTGATACAGTTACTCAAAGGAAAGTCAATAATGCGGTACTTACCGCCAAAGGCAACTGCAGGTTTCGCCACTTTAGATGTGAGCACACCCAGACGGCTGCCTTGTCCTCCAGCCAATAACATGGCTATCATTTCTTTTCTAATCATGCCATCACCTCATTCTAGTCTCTACAAATTTAGGTATATTGATTATAGCACATTCAACGCATAAAGTGAACAAAAATTACAAAATATATTCTCATTTTACATTTTTCTTATGTGTAATAGTAACATAATTGTTTTCAGGTGCTGTTAATTTTTTGTGCAATATACACACTTTAAATCTTTTAGGTAGCATTTTCCATTTATTTATTCTGTATAAATTTCCCAATTGCTGATATTTTATATGGTTTTTTCCGCAAATTACATTTACCATTTGTCTTTTAACAGATATGTGCGTATAATAATATCATTAACAAAAAGAAAGAAGAGTGTTTTATGTATAAAATCGATTTTAATCACCCTATTCACATATATTTCGTAGGTATCGGTGGTATCAGCATGAGCGGTCTGGCTGAAATATTGGCAAATGCCGGTTTCAAAATCTCCGGTTCAGACTGGAAAGCCTCCCCCATCACCCGGAAATTAGAGAAAAAAGGCATACACATAAAATACGGTGAAAGTAGCGACCATGTCACTGACGATATTGATCTTGCCATTCTCACCAGCGCTGTTCACGACACAAACCTTGAATTTCAAGCTATCCGTGAGAAAAACATTCCTTACATTTCCCGCGCCGAACTTTTGGGACAGCTTATGCAAAATTATTCTACCCCCATCGCCATCAGCGGCACCCACGGAAAGACCACAACCACCTCCATGGTTTCTCAGATTTTGTTAGATGCCGAAACCGACCCGACTTTGTCCGTTGGCGGTATTTTAAAGGCCATAGGCGGAAATGTACGTGTCGGTGGCAACTCAGATATCTTTGTAACAGAGGCTTGCGAGTACACAAACAGTTTTTTAAGCTTTTTTCCGAAAATCAGTATTATATTAAATATAGAAGAAGACCATTTAGATTTCTTTAAAGATTTGGCTGACATCCGCAATTCATTCCGCCGTTTTGCACAGTTGCTCCCCGCAGACGGTGCACTTATCATCAACGGAGAGATTCCTAACTACTCGGAAATCACAAAAGATCTTCCGTGCCGGATTATTACCTTTGGACATTCCACAGAAAATGATTATTATCCCACCGAAATAAGTTACGACGAAACAGCCTGTGCCACCTTTAAAGTTCACCGGAAAACCGGAACAGAAACCTCCGTTTCCTTAAATGTGCCCGGCGACCATAACATTCTAAATGCTTTGGCAGCTCTCGCGTTATCTGATCTGCTTAACATTAATCCGGACACTGCCTCCAATGCTTTACACAACTTTGGCGGAACAGGCAGAAGATTCGAGTACAAAGGATCCTTAAACGGCGTTACCATAATAGATGATTATGCGCACCATCCTACAGAAATTGCCGCAACCTTGCAGGCGGCACAAAACTATCCCCACAAAAATTTGTGGTGTGTATTCCAACCGCATACCTATACCCGCACTAAAGCGTTTCTGCAAGAATTTGCCCATGCACTTGCATTGGCAGACAAGGTTGTATTGGCAGACATTTATGCTGCCAGAGAGACCGATACTTTGGGTATCAGCTCTGTCGATTTGCAAAAAGAACTTCAAAAATTGGGACACGAGTGTTATTATTTCCCTTCTTTTGAAGAAATTGAAAATTTTTTATCCGATAATTGTATCAACGGTGATGTGTTGATAACTATGGGTGCCGGAGATGTGCTTAAAATCGGGGAAGATTTGTTAAAAAAATAGTTGTCCACAATATCCACACATTAAGTTCGTTTTCCGATTCACGTAATGTGTGGATATTTTTTACTTTTTTTGTGGATAAAATTTCTTTTTGCTAAACCTTCACAACACTGATTTATTCGCGGAATTTCATTGCGTTTCGCCCGTTATTTAATAAGTTTTCCACACTTTCCACATTATCCACAACCCGCTAAAACCCAGTGTTTTCAAGGCTTTGCGGCCAAATTGGCTATTCCTTTTTTTAAGTGAGTATGTTATACTTGGTCTTGCTTAAAACTACTGGAAGACGGGTGAGTATAAATGAGTCGTTTCACAATCTACAGGGACAACTATGTGGATTCCACAGTTGTATCCAACCGCTTTATAGATGAATATATGAAGGATGCGAATGACGCACAGTTAAAGATATATCTGTATCTTATTCGCATGATGAGTGCGAACCTGGCTACCAGTGTGTCCGAAATCGCGGACAAGTTTAATCACACTGAGAAGGATGTCATGAGAGCTTTAAAGTATTGGGAAAAACACCAACTGCTGTCTTTGGATTACGACGAATCCAAAACTTTAGTAGGCATTCATTTACAGGAATTGTCCCAGGTGCCTGCCCAAACGGTTTCCCACGAACAGGAAAGCGTTCCTGTACTCTCTATTGTTTCCCGTCAGCCCCAGACTGCACCTGTTCCCACTGCGGAAGTCCCGGCTACGGAAGACCCTTATGCAAAACCATCCTATTCCTTAGACCAGCTTAGAAGTTTTGGTGAAAACCAGGATACCAAACAACTTTTCGCTATTGCAGGAATTTATTTAGGAAAAACTCTTTCTTCCTCAGATATACAATCTCTTTTATACATTTCAGACTGTCTGAAATTCTCCAACGACCTGATTGATTATCTGATTCAATATTGCGTAGAACGCGGAAAGAAGAGTTTCCGTTACATAGAAAAAACAGCGATCGAATGGGCAAAACAGGGAATTACCACTCCCGAAGATGCCGCTGCACATACTACATTGTATGACAAGTCTGTATATAGTATTATGAAGAATCTCGGAAAAAGTGATACTCCAACTCCTGTGGAAGTAGAATACATCAACCGTTGGACGAAAGAGTATGGCTTCGAAGCCGATGTAATCGGTGAAGCATGCAAACGTACCGTTTTGGCAACAGACAAGCATCGCTTTGAATATGCCGACAGCATTCTCTCCAACTGGAAAAAGGAAAATGTCCACGCAACATCCGACATTCAAAAAATAGACGAATTGCATCAAAAACGTCGCGTGGCAAAATCTGCCAACGTGAATACCGGCAACAAATTCAATCAGTTCCCTCAACGCAATTATGACTTCGATGCTTTGGAACGGGAAATTCTCAGCAACTAACCCCCTTATAAGGAGATAAAAAGTGGCTCTTACAAATGCTCAATTTGAAACCATTAAGCGGAATTACGAAGAAACGCAAGACAGGAACAGACGCTTGCTCGCAACCCGTATAGATTATGTATATAATAATGTAGAAGGCTACCGGGAGTTGGACCAATCCGTAGCCTCTCTCTCTGTGAGCTATGGCAAAAAAGCTCTTTCCGGAGATGAATCTGCCCTTGATGAATTAAAAACAACTTTGGCAGACTTATCTGCCATGAAAAGCAGTCTGTTAAAAGCTGCCGGTTTGCCTGCCAACTACTTGGAGCCCATTTATGACTGTCCCGATTGCCGGGATACCGGCTATATTGATGGTAAAAAGTGCCACTGCTTTAAACAGCAAATGATTCGCCTGCTCTATGAGCAATCTAATATAGAAGATATGTTGGCCACCGCAAATTTTTCCGTATTATCCGAAGAATTCTACGAGGGTGAAGATCTTTTGCGTTTTCAAAATGCAGTGAAAAACTGCAAAGATTTTGTAGAAACTTTTAAAACAGACTATCGCAATCTGTTTTTTTATGGTACAGTAGGTACGGGCAAATCGTTCCTTTCATATTGCATCACAAAGGAACTCTTACAAAACGGGCATTCCGTTATTTATTTTAGTGCCACCGCCCTTTTTGATACCTTGGCACGGTATTCTTTTGACCATAAATTGAAAGAAGCCCTTTACAATACGTACGAAGACTTGTATAATTGCGATTTGGTGATTATTGATGACTTAGGAACCGAGATGACAAATTCTTTTGTTACATCCCAGTTATTCGCTTGTCTTAACGAGCGTCACTTGCGGAAAAAGTCAACCATTATCTCCACAAATCTTACTTTGGAGGAATTACGCGACCGTTATTCAGACCGTATCTTCTCCAGAATTACCAGTCAATATCAATTATATAAATTATCCGGACCAGATATTCGAATTATGAAAAAACGAATGGCAAACAGAAAGTGAGGATTTTTTCATGTCAATCCGCGAAGAAAAGCGCAATCTCGAAACCATCCCCGTAGGCTCTCTGGGAATGATAGCTCTGGAAGGCTGTCGCTCACTGGGCGAAAAGATCGACAAATATTTAGTAGAATGGAGAACAGAGAGAGAAAGCGAGCACAAAGAAAGCCTGGCATTTGCAGGTTACCAGAGACCTTCCTATCTCTTGAATGCTAAAGTTCCCCGTTTTGGTTCAGGCGAGGCTAAAGGTATGATTCTTGAATCCGTACGTGGTTCTGATTTGTATCTTTTGGTTGATGTAGCAAACTACAGTTTAACATATTCTCTCTGCGGACATGAAAATCACATGTCCCCGGATGATCATTACCAGGATTTAAAACGTATTATTGCCGCTGTTGGTGGTAAAGCAAGACGAATTACTGTTATTATGCCTTTTCTATATGAAAGCAGACAGCACAAACGTACCTCCAGAGAATCTTTGGACTGCGCTCTTGCACTTCAGGAATTGGTTAATATGGGCGTGGACAACATCATTACCTTTGATGCTCATGACCCCAGAGTACAAAATGCCATTCCTCTTCATGGTTTTGAAACCGTTCAGCCGGCATACCAGTTTATTAAAGGCCTCTTACGCAACGTAAAAGACCTTCAAATCGATTCTGACCACATGATGGTTATCAGCCCGGATGAAGGCGGTATGCGCCGTGCCATCTATATTGCCAACGTTCTTGGCGTTGACATGGGCATGTTCTACAAAAGACGTGATTATACACGTATCGTAAACGGTCGAAATCCTATTGTTGCCCATGAATTTCTCGGTACCAGCGTAGAGGGTAAAGACATGATTATCATTGATGACATGATTTCCTCCGGCGAAAGTGTTTTAGAAGTTGCGGCTGCACTGAAAGAGCGTAAAGCCCGCAATATTTTCGTCTTTTCTACCTTTGGACTTTTTACCAATGGGCTGGACAAATTCGACAAAGCATACGAAAACGGTGTTATTGATAAAGTTCTTACTACCAATTTGATTTATCAGACCCCCGAGCTCTTAGAGCGCGACTGGTATATCAATTGCGATATGAGTAAGTATATTGCTTATATTATTGATACTCTGAACCATGATTCTTCCATTAGCGATCTCCTTAATCCTAACGAAAGAATCCAGCAGGTTGTGGCAAAATACAAAACCGGAGACCTGTAACTTGTAAAAACAAAGGCCCTGTATGTACTTAGACATACAGGGCTTATTTTGAAAGGAAATCTCATGCGTAACTTAACCGGTAAATATCATTTTCATATGGTATGTGTTGCACTGATAACAGCCTTTATCAGTGTTATTTCGCCGTTTGTTATTCCCCTTCCTTTTAGTCCGGTTCCACTTTCCCTAACTACTTTTATTTTTTACTTGTCACTCTATGCCATAGGCACAAAATTTACTGTTTATTCCTGTATCCTTTACCTTCTGTTAGGTCTTATCGGACTGCCGGTCTTCGCCGGTTTTAGCGGTGGTATTGGTAAATTGATCGGGCCTACCGGCGGTTATATACTGGGATATTTGGCTATCCCGCTTATCTCCGGCCCCTTTTTATCTTCAAACAGATTCTCACGTATCTGCCTGAAAACTAAATTATTTCATGGGTTGGGCTTATTTCTTGGAACCTTTTGTTGCTATGCACTTGGAACATTCTGGTTGGCATTTCAAACAAATCTCCCTTTATCCGGTGCTTTCCTTACAGGAGTTATTCCTTTTCTTCCCGGCGATTTTTGCAAGATAATTCTGGCCCTCTGTATCGGCCCGGCGATTCGTATGCGCTTACAAAGGGCAATTTCATAATTGCAATTTAATAAATGCTATGTTATTATCTTTTCGGGTCAAATTTTCTGACCCTTGGTGAGTTCGAAACCATCCTCACCCAACCGCTTTGCGGTGAAAAAACAAAACTAAGGAGAATTAAATATGAGAAAGAACAATCAGGTAACGCAAATTACCCAGGCAGCAATGATTGCTGCTATCTACGTTGTCCTGACAATGGTCGCTGCGTCTCTAGGGCTGGACCATTATGCTGTACAACTTAGATTTTCAGAGGCATTAACTATATTGCCTTTCTTTACACCTGCTGCCATCCCCGGTCTTTATGCAGGATGTCTGCTCAGTAATATTTTGAGTGGATGTATTGTCTGGGATGTAATCTTTGGACCCATTGCTACACTCTTAGGGGCTCTGGGAACTTGGCTGCTTAGGAAACGCTCCAAATGGTTAGCGCCCTTTCCACCCATTATAGCCAATACCATTATTGTACCCTTGATTCTTGCTTATGCTTACCAATTCGAGGGAAGTCTCCCCTATTTTGCGGTAACGGTAGGATTAGGAGAGTTTTTATCATGTGGTATACTCGGTATGCTCTTGTTTTTTACGTTAGACAAATACAAAGGGAAGATCTTTTGATCTTCCCTTTTTTTATTTCACATATGTGATAAAACAGTTTCCGTTTTTCTCGAACCACTCTATGGAATCGTTCATTCCCTTCTTGTATATGGCATGTGCCGCATCCTTATACGGATCCATGACAACAATATTATATTGATTAAATCCAATAATAAGCACTGCCGTTCCATCATTTAGAGAAGCAAACACAGGAATGTCACGATTTACATAATATAATACTGATTCCAATGAACATCCTTTTAAATCTAACACTTCTGCCTCAGGCAAATTTTTTTGCAAAACAGAATAAATGGTTTCACCTTGAGCCAGCAAATATTCTGAATTCCTTATGATACCTTCATACTTTAACATTGTGTCAAGACATACAGCCGTACTGTCTTTTTCTTCGGTAACAGAAGCTCCTTCTATGGCCATGATTTGATTTTTCAGAACTCTATTTCCCCGAATCCATACATACCTTCCGTTATCGTCCAACACTACTCCGGCAACTTCGTCCGCGTGGCGGACTGCATTAGCAGGATTCCGATAAATTCCTTCCACCCCATCAGCGCCATAAACATAGTATCTGTTTTCCTGCACTTTTTCTTTTAGTGAAATTATCCTTCCACCTTCAAAAAGTACTTCTTTGGGAGTTAGTACTTTTAGGGTCTTTGCATTAATCTCCTTCTTAACCTTTATCTGTACTACAGTTTCATACAATTCTGTCAAAACACCACCAACGGTATTTTTCCCTGCAACACTTTTCTGATTGTTCATTATCTGGTCCGGTGTTGTTTCCTCATATCTGCCATTTTCTGTCTTAGTCACCCGCTTTAAGTCAATCTGATTACCGGATATGGAACATTCCGTAACGTAAATTCCACTCTGCTGGTATTTCATAAGCAATGTACCATCTGTTCCTAAAATGCATAGGCGGAACATTGGAAACATAACCCTTCCGGCACTGTCTCTTTCAATTTCTGTTATATTTGCATATCCGTATATCAAATCCTCACCCATAAATCCAAGTGGCATGAGATACTCTCCCGTACGGGAATTTATTTTCAATTGTTCCCGGGTATTTAAATTCATCACTACAATTTCTTTACAAGAATATGCATCTTGTCCGTTTTGCCATGCAATTACATTATGATTATCTGATATTTGCAAACTATCATCTATAGACGTATGAATTATTTTCTTATAGGTTTTCTCACCTAAGTTTACTTCATACACATTCTCATCCATCGTAAAATACAGGTAGTTTTCACGACTAACATAAAGAAGTTGTTCCACTTCTTCTTTCAAAATTCTATCTGATTTTGTATAAGGTATATAAACAAGTTCCTCTATTGTATTAAGTGTACTATCGTATGCACATACCTGTACACCTACCTCACCCTCATGTCTGCCCCTATTCATATATCCATACACAACAAACTGGACATTTCCTGCTTCATCCACGTCAATAATTTTAACGTTGTGGCTATTATTAATTGCTCTTTCGTCGCAATTATTTTTATTATAGAAGCTAAATAGTACTGCCAGCTTATTATCTGTTACATTGTAACTGCAAAGCTTATTCTGCACAACAAAGGCAAAGTTATTACCGTCTTCACTCTCCATAAACGGAATATCTGTCCCGGCTATTCCCAAAACAATTTTATCATTTACAAAAACATCATCCGTTTCACGGAAAAAGCGTGTCATATTCCTTTCAAAATCCAACAAATAGGTACGGTCGGTTGTATAACGGATACGATAAAATTCTTCTACATAATAATATTGCTTTCCATCTTCATCGGGTGTGGATACCACATAATACAATTTAAAACTGGCCGTCTCTGTGGCCAATTCTACCAGATTTGCCACCGGCTCCATTTCCCTTGCAACATTCAGATTGCCCCACGTTACCTGCGATAATTTACTATGAATATCGACCTTATGGAAAGTAGAATTATCCCCTTTGGAATTCGTTTCCAAATATTTGGTAAGTTCCTTAGCTTGTTCTTTATCAAATGTCTTATTATTAAAGTCCAGTACATACCGCAATTTTTCTGCTGCATGATATTCAGTACTCCATACTACTCTGGTATAATACCTTATCGCCTGTCCATTTCCGGTTTGCACAAAAAATATCAGGGCATATTCTTCATTCGTCTCTATCAAATCCTTTAACGTAATGGCGGCTGTTATTTTCTCTTCGTCTTCCTGATACTCCGTCACTTCCGTTTTTTCAATCAACCTGATACCATCAACACTTCTGACCTCAAACCATATTTTCTCTATTTCATTTCCATATTTCAATAGCGTAAATCCGGTATTTCTGCCTTCATCCAAAACGGTAATATTTTCTCTCATATAGGCGATATCCATCGCCTTTGCATAACCTTGTAATTCATTGTAAGCCTGTCCCTCTAATTCCATACGAATCAGAGGATACGTCGCCTCAGACATTTCCGCGGTCATATCAGTATTTCCCATATTAATAACCTGCCCCAAAACTATTAGGGCAATAAAGAAGGACAGTCCAAAAGTAATCCCTTTTAGAACCGACTTCTTCCATGCGGTTTTTTTCATACCTTTACTCCTGTTCTAACAATTTCTGTAACGTGGGAGAAATATTCAAAAATTCACACATCTCTTCTACGGATGAATTCTTCTGATTTCTTCTTTTTTGCATTCCGCTTTTTTTCACTGCACGGATTAAAATATTTTTAGGTGTATGTTCCATATCAATAAATTCCAGTATTTGAGTTTCATACCCCTTTTTTTCGAGAATTTGGGCCCGCAGGGCATCCGTAATAAGCGCAGACATTCTTTCCTTTATTAAACCATACTGTAATATACCGTCTAATTCCTTACAGGAAATCTGCTTGTTCACCTCGTGTTGACAACAGGGAACCACCATAATCACGCTTGCCCCCCACTTTACAGCCTTCTCAATAGCAAAGTCTGTTGCCGTATCGCATGCATGCAGAGTAACAACCATATCCACGTTATTAGCACCTTCATAGGTACTGATATCGCCCCTTTCAAAGTGCAAGTCTGTATATCCATACTCCTTTGCCAATTGGTTACAGTGTTCTATCACATCGGTTTTTAAATCTAAACCGGTAATTTGAACTGAATATTTTTTGATTGTATGCAAATAATGATACATTGCAAAAGTCAGGTAGGATTTTCCACAACCAAAATCAATGATGCGAAGCGTTTTATCCTTCGGGAGTTTGGGAATAACATCTTCAATAAACTCCAAATACCTGTTTATCTGCCTGAATTTGTCATATCGGGACTTTACAATTTTTCCATCCCTTGTCTGTACTCCAAGGCCAACCAAAAAATCAACGGTCACACCCTCCGCTAATATATAATTCTTTGTTCGGTTGTGCTCCATAGCAGGAACTTCCGGCCCTTTAACCGTTTCTCCCTGCGCAGTAGGTTTCCGCTTTACATTTATGGTTACTTTTCCTTTTTTACTAATCAGAATCGTCACCATACCATTTGCCGACTGAATCTCGCCTTGTCTGAAAAGGGTACTGAACAGGTCTTCCAGTCTGGTTATAAGCTCGTCCTTATCGCGGTTAGTATGAAACACCTTTGTACCCTGATACAACGTCTCCTGATATACAAGTTGTTCCTTTATCATAACGGGACGGATTTTTATTTTGCTTCCCTCTTCTGTGTTTCTTGTATTGCTGAGAACCATTTGAATAAGATTTTTGTCAATCCATTCATCCAGTACTTTTTTTATTTCACTCATAGTTATTATCCTTTTAAAATAGTCATGGTGTTACATTGGGCACACCATGACTATATTTTAATGGCTTTATGAAAAAACCACAACTAAAATTTAAGAAATCCTCTTTTTCCACCGCGCCTTCGCCTATATATTTCATGAAGCAAGAGAATCTGTATTATATCCGTTATCTCTTCCCACTTCCATGCCTCCCAATGCATTTTTTGTGGATCTGATTCAATCTCTCCGGTTTCCTCATACTCTTCCCGCTTTATTATGTCCACAATATTTTCTGCCAAACGATAAAGTTGCCATCTGTCCGGATATTCATCATATATCATGCTTCCTTCATAATCTATTTTGTCTACAATTTCCGAAATTCTTCTCTGGTACTTTTTTGCCTGTGTGGGATACATCTGTTGCAAATAATCCAAATCGCGCAATACTTTATCTTCTTCCCCCAGCGCCCAAGGAGTCTGGTAGGTCATATAAAAAGGAATTACCCGATGCCTATAATCCATAACATTACTCTCTACCCTTTTTTGTAATATATGCAAAAATGCTCCGGAACGTTTCTTCCGGAGCATTTTCATTTTAGTTATTTCAAAACATTAATACGGGCCATAGCACGAAGAAGTGCGCTCTCCGCTCTCACTACATCAGTTTCGGGAGCACGGTTTTGCAAACGTTCTTTTGCACGTTCTGCCGCCGCTTCTGCCCTTTCCAAATCAATTTCATCCGGCCATTCCACAATCTCTGCCAGAATGGTTACCTTTTCCGGTAAGATTTCCGCAAAACCGGAGTGAAGAGCAGCTTCCCGCTCCTCTCCCTCATCCTCAATCACCAGAATTCCGGGCTTGAGAATGACTGTCATAGGTATATGGCCGGGCAAAATACCGATTTCACCCTCGGTTGTATTAAATTCCACCGCCGATACCTGACCTTCATAGAAAATTCTGTCCGGCGCAATAATCTTTAATGTGATTTCATTCATTTTACTTCACCCTTGCCAGAACATCATCAATAGTTCCTGCATTCAAGAAATAGCTTTCCGGAACATTGTCATGCTTACCTTCCAGAATCTCGCTAAAGCCGCGAATGGTTTCTCCAATGGGTACATATTTACCTTCCAAACCGGTAAACTGACCTGCCACGAAGAAAGGCTGGGACAAGAATCTCTGTACCTTTCTTGCACGGGATACTACCAGTTTATCCTCCTCTGAAAGTTCATCCATACCAAGAATCGCAATAATATCCTGCAACTCTTTATATTTCTGAAGAATTTCCTGTACACCACGGGCAACACGATAATGCTCTTCACCCAAAATTCTGGGATCCAGAATACGGGAGGTAGACTCCAAAGGATCACCCGCCGGATAAATACCCAACTCTACGATAGAACGGGATAAAACGGTTGTTGCATCCAAGTGGGCGAAGGTTGTCGCCGGAGCAGGGTCTGTCAGGTCATCCGCAGGCACATATACAGCCTGTACGGATGTAATGGAACCGTTTCTTGTGGATGTGATACGCTCCTGAAGCGCACCCATCTCTGTCTGCAATGTAGGCTGATAACCTACAGCAGAAGGCATACGTCCCAAAAGCGCTGAAACCTCGGAACCTGCCTGTGTGAAACGGAAAATATTATCAATGAAAAGCAGTACGTCTTTTCCGCCTTTATCACGGAAATACTCTGCCATAGTAAGTCCGGTAAGACCTACTCTCATACGTGCTCCGGGGGGCTCGTTCATCTGTCCGAATACCATTGTTGTTTTATCAATAACCCCGGACTCCATCATTTCATGGTAAAGGTCGTTTCCTTCACGGGTACGCTCACCTACACCGGTAAATACAGAATATCCACCATGCTCTGTTGCGATGTTACGGATAAGTTCCTGAATCAATACTGTTTTACCTACTCCCGCACCACCAAACAGACCAATTTTACCACCTTTCTGATAAGGACAGAGAAGGTCAACGACCTTAATACCTGTCTCCAGAAGTTCTGTCTCGGTAGACTGCTGTGCAAATTCCGGAGCGGGACGATGAATCGGTTCATATTCCACACTTTCCGGAGCCGGTTTGTTATCGATAGGTTTACCCAGTACATTAAAAATACGACCTAATGTATTTTCTCCTACAGGTACGCTAATAGGAGCACCTGTAGCATTTGCATCCATACCCCTTACCAGTCCGTCTGTACTGCCCATGGCAATACATCTGACTGTATCATCACCAAGATGCTGAGCTACTTCTACTGTAAGTTCTCCGCCATCCTTGGTAGGGATTACGATTGCTTCGTTGATTTCCGGTAAATTGCCTTCGCTGAATTTAATATCCAGCACGGCACCGATAATCTGAGTAATCTTTCCTTTATTTACTCCTGCCATCTTAGTTTCCTTTCTTATCCAGCAGACTAGGAAATTGCTTCCGCACCTGCTATGATTTCTGTCAATTCCTGTGTAATAGAGCCCTGTCTTGCTCTATTGTATTTCAGGGTTAAGTCCCCAATCATTTCTTCCGCATTGCTGGTCGCGGAATCCATTGCCTGCATTCTCGCACCGTTCTCACTGGCTACTGACTCTACCAGTCCGCCATAAATCAAACTATTGACGTATTTGGGAATGAGCAAATTAAGTGCTTCCTCATCCTCAGGCTCAAAATTCATTATAGCCTCTGCCTCGGAAGACTCTTTCTCATCCTCCCTCTCCTCGGGAATATCCACAGGGAGAAGCTTTATCAAAGTCGGTTCATGACTTACCGTATTCTTAAATTTGGTATAAGCCAGGTAAATCTCTCCGATTTCGCCATCTGCAAATTTCTGCAAAAGAACTTTTCCAAGCTGCATGGCATCAGCATACACCGGTTCCTCTGCAATATCCGACCAGTCTTCCTCTATGTGATAGCCGTTTCTTTGTAAGGTTTCTTTTCCCTTACGTCCTACGGCATACACAAGAACATCCTCTTTGGATAATCTGCTATTCATAACAAGTTTTGAAATATTGGAGTTATATCCGCCTGCCAGACCTCTGTTAGAAGTCATGACGATCACTGCTTTTTTCTGTGATTCACTTTCTTGAAGGTAAGGATGCTCCAATCCTCTTGTCTTTGCCAGAATAGAATTTACTGTCTGGAACATGCTCTGGAAATATGCCTGAGAGCGTTCTGCATTTGCCTTTGCCCTCTGCAACTTTACGGTAGACACAAGTTTCATGGCTTTGGTAATCTGTTGGGTACTTTGTATACTGCCCTTACGGCGTTTGATATCTCTCATAGATGCCATAACGCGTTAACCTGCCTTTCTTTCCGTGTCTCTTATTTAAAAATGCCTTTAAACTCTGCGATTGCTTTTTTCAGAATCTCTTCTGTTTCCTCAGAGATTACTTTTTCGCTTGCAATGTTTCCGGGAACTTCAGGATACTTTGTATCCAGGAATTCGAAAAACTCTTTTTCAAATCTGGTGATATCATCAACTGCTACATCAAGCAGATATTTATTTGTTGCAACATAGATAATAATAACCTGATATTGAACAGCCATAGGTTTATACTGAGGTTGTTTCAACACTTCCTTAATTCTTTCACCCTGTGCCAGTTTTTCTTTTGTATCCGCATCCAGTTCGGAACCAAACTGTGCAAACGCAGCAAGTTCACGATACTGAGCCAATTCCACACGGATAGGCGCCGCAATTTTCTTCATAGCTTTAATCTGAGCGGAACCACCTACACGGGATACGGAAAGACCTGCATTTACCGCAGGACGGAAACCTGCGTTAAACATTTCTGTCTCCAGGTAAATCTGTCCGTCTGTAATGGAAATAACGTTTGTAGGAATATAAGCAGATACGTCACCTGCCTGTGTCTCGATGATAGGAAGGGCTGTCAATGAACCTCCGCCGTACTCCTCGTTCATTCTTGCCGCACGCTCAAGCAATCTGGAATGCAGGTAGAAAACGTCACCGGGATAAGCTTCACGTCCGGGGGGACGTCTCAGCAGCAGGGAGAGTGTACGGTAAGCGGTAGCATGTTTACTTAAGTCATCATAAACTACAAGTACATCCTCTCCGTTTTCCATCCATTCTTCACCGATAGCACATCCTGAATAGGGTGCAATATACTGCAGGGGTGCAAGTTCACTTGCAGTTGCCGCAACTACGGTTGTATAACTCATAGCACCAAACTCTTCCAAAGTTTTTACGATTGTAGCTACTGTGGAAGCCTTCTGTCCGATGGCTACATAAATACATTTAACATTCTGTCCTTTTTGGTTGATGATGGTATCAATAGCGATTGCTGTCTTACCGGTCTGCCTGTCACCGATAATAAGCTCACGCTGGCCTCTTCCGATGGGAACCATGGAGTCGATAGCCTTAATACCTGTCTGCAACGGTGTATCAACGGATTTTCTTGTGATAACACCGGATGCCACTCTTTCTATCTGTCTGAATTTATCAGTCTGAATAGGACCCTTGCCATCAATAGGCTGTCCAAGCGCGTTTACTACACGGCCGATCATCGCATCGCCAACAGGAACCTCTACCACTCTTCCTGTTGTCTTTACTGTATCGCCTTCGTTAATGTTTTTCTGGCTACCTAAAAGAACTGCACCAACGTTGTCTTCCTCCAGGTTAAGCACCATGCCGTATACCTCGCCGGGGAACTCTAAAAGTTCGCCCTGCATAGCATTTTCCAATCCGTGTACGCGCGCAATACCGTCTGCCACCTGAATAACTGTACCTACATCGGATACTTCAAGGGAAGACGCGTATCTTTTAATCTGATCCTTAATAACAGAACTGATTTCTTCCGGTCTTAAATTCATGGATCTGTACGCACCTTTCTTTATTATGATTGCAATTGTATCTGATACAACTGCTTTGTTAATTCTGCCAGTTTTGTTCTGACACTACTGTCAACTACTCTATCCTTAATCCGGATTACCATTCCGCCGATAAGTGCCTCATCTACGCAATAATGCATCTCCATTTCTTTATAGGAAGTAGTTTCCAAAAGTCTCTCTTCGATCCGCTTTTTCTGAACCTCAGTAAGTTCCATGGCGGCTGTAACATAGGCAATTCCGATTCCTTTAGTCTCTTTTACCTGGTCTACAAAGTACTGAAAAATGTTATCCAGTTCTTTATATCTCTCCTTCTGTAAAACCAGAACCAGAAATCCCAAAAGTTCTTCGCTGACTTTTCCCTTAAAAACCGTTTCCATCACTTCCACTTTTTCTTCCTTACGGATTTTGGGATGGTTCATCAGTTTATCAAAGTCACTGTTCTCTTTCAGAATTTGCCGAACCGCTGTCACTTCCTCCAAAAAAGCATCTGCTTTATTTTCTTCCATGGCAAGTTCATACAAAGCTTCTCCATATGTTTTAGATATTAGCTTAGCCATGTATTCTCACCCATTTCTTTCAGAGTTTCGTCAATCAGAGATTCCTGAACGGTTGTATCAATGGATGCCGATACCACCTTTCCTGCCATCATGGATGCCAGCATAATCATTTCTTTCTTCACTTCGTCGGCCGCTTTCTGTTTTTCCAGTTCTGCCTCTTTGTGTGCTCTTTCCATAATGCGCGCAGCTTCCTCTTTTGCCTGGGCAACAATCTGGCTCTCATTTGCCAGAGCCTTTTGTCTTGCCTCGCTCAGAATAAGGTCTGCTTCTTTCTCGATTTCTTTAATTTTCAGCTCATATTCTTCCTTGAGATTGCTCGCGGTTTCCATATCCGCTGCCGCACTCTCCAGTTCGCCTTTTATCTTTTCCTGTCTACTCTGCAGCATTTTACGTGCAGGATTAAACAAAAAGTAAGATAATGCGAAATACAGGAAGAATAATGCTATGATCGTCAGTCCCGAATCCACGATAAGCTGCAGGTCCAGATCAAATAATCTTTCCATTCCCTCAGCACTATCCAATAAAAGCGGGCTGTTTCCCACTAAACTATTCAACCTGTTATCCTCCTGTCATTAAGGTAATAAGGGTTTCAGGAATAACAACAGGAACGCAATAAGCAGACCGTACAAACCTGTTGTTTCTGCAACTGCCTGTCCAAGAAGCATGGTACTTGTAACCGCTGACTTCGCACCGGGATTACGTCCTACTGCTGCAGCTGCATGTCCTGCAGCGATACCCTGTCCGATACCAGGTCCGATACCGGCAATAACTGCCAGACCTGCGCCGATTGCTGAGCAACCCAAAATAAAATTCTCGTTAAAATCCATTGTGATTTCCTCCTTAAAAATATAAATAACTTTTCATTTTCAAATCCATTTTCGGCATTAGCCGTTAACCATCTGAATCAATTGCATTATTGACATATGTCATAGTCAACATACAGAACACGTAGGTTTGTATTGCTCCTGAAAACAGATCAAAGTATACATGCAGTGCAGCCGGCCAAACGAGCGCAAACATCTGCAAAAGACCGTATACCAGTGCCATCAAAACTGTTCCTGAAAGCACGTTCGCAAACAAACGTAGGGACAATGAAATCGGCACCGCAATTTCACTGATGACATTGATGGGGAACCAGATTGGTAACCATGGCGGAAGCGGCGAACACATACCCGCCCATATATCCTTTGGCTTCTGATACTTAAACTGATTAAAATGAATCAGAATAAAGGTCAGAATACCAAGTGGCAGCGTAACACCATAATCCGCTGTAGGTGGTCTTAGGCCCAAAAGTCCCGAGAAGTTACTGAGCAATATAAAAATGAATACTGTCCCAATATAGTTCCGAAACTTCGGAGCATTTTTTCCCATAGTTCCTGCAACCATGTTATCCAGTTTTTCCACTGCCAGTTCTACTACATTTTGAAAACCTCCCGGAATCTCCGTAGCCTTCTTCATAGCCCTGTTTGCAGCCACTGCGAAACCAAAAATAATCATAACCACAATAAACAAACATATGTGGGATGTGGTAATCCACAACTCCTGGCCGAACAGTTCGTATTTATATACACCGTGTATCATGAAATCAACATTCGCCTCACCGGACAACAAAATACTTCGTCCCATTTTCTCACCTCCTTACTCTTCATCCTTTTTTTCGTCCGTCTCCTCCGGCAGAGGTTCCGGAACCGGATCTGTCTCATGAAAAATCCAATTTGTAAATTTATGAGTAAACGGCTGGATATAAGCCGCTACTTTCAAACCCATAAGTCCAATGAATGCCATCACGGGATTCCCTGCCCCGCTAAGCACTACTGCACCATATGACAAAACAATTGCAACATACCGGATTACGCTGCCTTTGGCCACCCTTTTGGTTATTTCATCCTCCGGTCCTGCAAAAGCCTTTTCCAAAACATGGGACATGTGTGCCCCGGACCAAAGTGCAATAAAGATTCCAAGCCAAAGTCCCTTGCTGTAATCTGCCTTATCCTCAAAGAACCATACCCCGGCAAGCTGAACAACTAAACCAAACAATATAATCCCGCTTTCCAGCTCCAGTAAGGTTCTGTTAAAATTTCTAATCTTTTCTATCATTTTTTCTGTCACTCTTATCCGTGTATATCCTTTTGGCCAGTTTATATACACTGTTAAACCCTGCCAATGCTCCCACAAAGAAAAGAATAATTGTCCAGTAGGACGTTCCCGCTTTCTCATCAATAAATATTCCCACAAACAGGCATATTACCATAGGAACAATCATGTTGATTCCAAACTGGCTGATTAGAGTCAGAGAACGGAAAACTTCCCGTCCGTAGCCATCTCTTTTCATGTAAAAACACCTTTCTTTCACAGTGAATCTGATTAAAAAACAAATTCCCGCATACTAACTTAAATTATACCTTTTTGGAACCCAAAAGTCTAGTTAAATCACACTATATAAGCCCTTTTTCCTATGTGTTTTTTATTTAAAAAATCCAAATTTTACTCACATGCATTATACCCATTTTCTAAACTTAAAATACCCGATGCGTCAGTTCGTCCAACGCTCGGGTATTCCACAAATCATTTCTATTTAATAAAAAATATGTCCACCAATTCTTAATCCCACCAATCCCGGAATGGGCGTCCTAAAAAACAAACAGTTGCCCACATTGGTAATTCCGGACATCGCTTCATCTGCAGCCTTGTAACAACTTGGCGTAGCCTTATTATATGCAAGAGCAATCGCCAATCTTCCGCTTCCCGCAGGCGAAAACTGATTTTTCTGATAAATAACTCCAACTATTGTATCCGGAAACTTGGAACTGAGAACACGGTTCATTACAACTGCTCCTACCGCAACTTGTCCCTGATAAGGTTCTCCTCCGGCTTCACAGTAAATCAAATTAGCCAAGAGATATCTGTCTCCTTCCGCAAACTTTACTTGGGAAATATCCCTCCATGTAGCACTTGCGGCTATTTGGGACAAAATCTGTTCTTCTTTGATTTTCAGCATGAGCTTTTCAATATCTTTTTCTTTTGCCTTGATTGCTTTTTCATAGGCAAGTGCTTCCGCTTCTGCCTCCGCTATCTCTTCTTCCTGTTCGGCAATGGTAACAGAGAGCTGACCAATCAAACCTGAAACCTTTGTTTTCTGTGCTTCCGCCTCCAACTTCAGATTGTCCAACTGTACCATTTCCCTCTTTAGTTGTTCTTCTACAGCTTCTATTTCTTCCCGGGTTTCTGTATATTCATCATACATATCCCGATCGTAATTCGTCAGTTGTTCAAAGAACTCCGTAAAATTCAGGAAATCCGTAAAACTGTCCATATTAAACAGCGAATCCAAAAACAGACTGTCGCTCAGTTCATACATATACTGAATGCGGAGTTTCATACACTCATACTGCTCTTCTTCCTTGGCTTTTGCTTCTGCCAGAGCCGTTTCAATGTATTCGATTTCCACTTCCTTTTCATCTATTTGGAATTCCAATTCCTCCAGACGGGCACCGACCTCCGCCAGCTGATTGTTCAAATCCGTAAGTTTAGCCGTCAGACTCTTATGCTCTTTCTCCAGATTCGCCAGTTCTTTCTCCGCTTCCTTTTGTTCCTTTTCCAGCTGTTCCTTTTCCTGTTGGGCAGCATTTAATTTATCTTCATTCGAGGTTGCATAAGATATAATAGGCATGGAGCACACCAACAACACCAAAACCA
This sequence comes from Lachnospiraceae bacterium, assembly GCA_045589155.1. Lineage (GTDB taxonomy): Bacteria > Bacillota > Clostridia > Lachnospirales > Lachnospiraceae > Acetatifactor. The sequence continues at coordinate 20,724 of JAZNGC010000043.1, read as the reverse complement.
GACACAGTGCAATCTTATGCTTATGTATGTATCTCATGTAACCCTCCTTTTGCATATTTCAAACCTAAATAGTCATTCTTTATAATTCCAAAGTAACATTACGGCCTTTTTTCTTATATTGGACATATTCCACGCCTGCAGCGTCAAACATTTTCTTAGATGCAATGTTCATGGGTGTTCCCGCATATTTATCGCTGTCATACACAATTTCCGTGATACCGGCCTGAATAATTGCCTTTGCGCATTCATTGCAGGGAAACAGTGATACATAAAGCTTGGTTCCCTCCAAAGAGCCACCTCTGTAATTTAAAATCGCATTTAGTTCACTGTGTGTAACAAAGGGATATTTCGTTTCAAGTACGTCACCCTCTCTGTCCCACGGAAACTCATCGTCAGAACATCCCTTGGGAAATCCATTATATCCCATGGATAATATTTTATTATCATCGCTGACAATGCACGCCCCCACTTGTGTGTTGGGGTCTTTCGAACGCATACCTGCCAAATGTGCGATACCCATAAAATACTCATCCCAACTTATATAATCCAGCCTCTTATGACCTTTCATTTTCTCCATAGCCACTCCCATTCCGTGCCCGGCACTTTACCTTTGGTTTATTTTGTACCAAAAATCCTGTCACCCGCATCACCAAGACCGGGAACAATATATCCGTGATCGTTTAATTTCTCATCCAATGCGCCGATATACATATCCACATCCGGATGAGCCTCTTTCATTTTCTCCACGCCTTCCGGTGCCGCAATAATACACATGAAATGAATTTTTTTGCAACCTTTATCCTTTAACATCTGAATGGCTGCCACAGAGGAACCGCCTGTTGCCAGCATAGGGTCAACCACAAACACTTCTCTTTCATCACAATCTGCAGGCAGCTTGCAATAGTATTCCACCGGCTCCAACGTCTCGGGATCCCTGTAGAGGCCGATATGACCTACTTTTGCTGCCGGAATCAATTCCAACACACCATCAACCATACCAAGACCCGCTCTCAAAATGGGAACAATAGCCATTTTCTTGCCTTTCAGTTCCTGTGCAACAGTCTCGCAGATGGGAGTTTCAATTGTCACATCCGCAAGGGGTAAATCCCTGGTTGCTTCATAACAGATTAACATTGCGATTTCACTGATTGTTTGTCTGAAATCCTTGGTTCCGGTCTCTTTTCTTCTGATATAACCGATTTTGTGCTGAATCAACGGATGATCCATAACTACTACCTTTGCCATTTTGCTACCTCCCAAATTCCTTTGTTTTTTACTTTTCCCTATTTTAACTTGTTATACTAAAAGATTCACTCTTCTCTGGTGCTTTTCTTCTTCTGAAAAAGGAGTATTTAAAAATGTTTCCACAATATCCAAAGCCAGATTAACTCCAACCATGGCACCACCCAACGCCAAAACATTTGCGTCATTGTGAAGTCTTGTCATCTTCGCAGACAATGTTTCGCTGCAAAGAGCACAACGGATTCCTTGCACTTTATTTGCAGCTATGGAAATTCCGATACCTGTGGTGCAAATAACAATACCCTTCTCACATTCGCCATTTGCTACCGCTTCTGCAACCGCTTTTCCGTAAATGGGATAATCTACGGAAGACTTGTCCTTGCAACCGAAATCCTTATATTCCAGTCCTTTCTCCTCTAAATACTTAATTACCTGCACTTTCAGATCATATCCACCATGATCACTTCCAATTGCTATCATTTTTCTTTTTCCTTTCTTTCCTTTAAGTTCTTATCTTTATTTTATACATATTCCACATGATGTCCAGCAGCTTTTAACAAACGATTCATAATAGCTTGTCCCATTCCCACTGCTTCAAAAGCTTCCGAATACATTATTTCCACTTTTTCATCATCAAACTCTCTTAAAATGCGGTACAGTTCCCGTGCAATACCTGCCTCATCGTCGCGTTTCCCGGCACTTTTTATAAAATCCGCACGGTAAAGTTCTTTTGTCTCTTCCGTACAAATAACACCTGTACGCTTCCCCTGCTTTGAAGCTTCTTTTAAGCGGATATTGATCCACTCTGCCACCTTATCCCTGCTGCCGTTTACAATTGTCAATTCGCCCGACGGTGCATAATGCCTGTACTTCATTCCGGGAGCTTTCGGTGCACTTTTTTCATCTCCTGATAAAATTGTAACATCGGTATCCACCATACCAATGACTTCTTCCAGCATTTCTTTTGTGACATATCCCGGTCTCAAGATTTCCGGAACTTCACCTGTCAAATCTACGATTGTAGACTCCAAACCAATCCCCAACGGACCTCCGTCCAATATCATATCAATCCGGCCATCCATATCTTCCATGACATATTTTGCCAGTGTGGGACTTGGTTTTCCTGATAAATTGGCGCTGGGAGCAGCAACATATCCTCCCGCTGCTTCAATCAATGCCAAGGCAATGGGATTGTCAGGCATTCTCACCGCCACAGTATCCAGACCACCTGTCGTTTCATATGGTACCTTATCCGTTTTTTTGAAAATCATGGTAAGAGGTCCCGGCCAAAATTTATCCGCCAGTTTTTTGGCACTCTCCGGAATTTCCTGCACAATGGCACTGACCGCTTCCATAGTACACACATGAACAATTAACGGATTGTCCGAAGGACGTCCTTTTGCTGCATATATTTTTTGCGAAGAGGCAGGGTTTAATGCATCTCCACCGAGACCATATACCGTCTCTGTGGGGAATGCGACCAACCCACCTTCTTGCAATATTCTGCCCGCTTCTTCCAATTGGGCTTTATCTTTCTCTATTTCAGTTATGGTAACTAAAGTTGTTTTCATTCTGTTCCTTTTCATTTATATATTGTAACACTCCAAGGTGGAGTGCCCATGCCACTTTTTCCTGATATAACGGATCCGTAAGTTTCTCCGCTTCCGCGTGGTTGGATAAAAACCCGCATTCCGTTATAACGATTGGCTTTGCTGTTTTCTTGAGCAGATAATAGCTGTCATTTGCCTTAATCTGACGTCTGTTTTCCGGATTTAAAGTTTTCACAAGCTGCTTTTGCAATTTTTCTGCCAATGCAAGCCCTTCCTCACTGCCACTATAATAAAACACCTGTGCGCCGTTCACATACTCTTCCGGATAACTGTTTTGGTGAATGCTTATTACAAGGATTGGATTACATTCTTCAATAAGAGAGATTCTGCGTTTCATATCCTGGACTTTTTTATTGTCAGCCCCCGGATCATACAGACCTTCGTCATCCTCCCTGGTCATAACAACCTTTATATCATTGGCTTCCAGGAACATCTTCAGCAACCTTGCTATCTGCAGGTTTACATCTTTTTCCAACGCCCCATTGATGCCTACTTTCCCCGGGTCTATCCCACCATGTCCGGCATCCACCACTACAACCGGCATATTACTTTTCTCCACATCCACAGAGGTAACATCCGTACCCGCATCCCGGCGTGCAACCATGTATGCCACATAAAACACCGTTACAAACAGTAAAACCTTTAATAACAGGATAATTCTTTTTTCTTGTCTTTCTGACATTTTATATATTGCCTATCACTCTTTTATTGCAATATATATGCTGAGATAATTTCCCATATGTCAGACTTCTCGTATCCCAATCTCCATGCGGCAACACCGCCCAGATTGTACTTTTTCATCACATTAACCTTAGCCAAAATGGAGGTGGTATCCTCAATCCACATCTCGTATTTGACGCCATCTTTTTCTACGCTTGCGTAATTTTGATTAGTCTCTTCATCCCATACAACTGTCATCCCATAGTCTGAAACCAATCCCTTCACTGCCGTCAATCCATATGCACGGCTTTCAACATCAACACCTGTCGTCTTCCACAAACGGGTGTAGAACGGCAAGGCATTAATCACCTTATTAGACGCAATCTCTTTTGTAGCATTATTCAATCCGCTGGTCACGTAATCCAAGGAAGCGACAGAACCCGCCTCTTTACTTCCCTCTCCATGCTGATCATATCCCATGATAATGACATAATCAGATACAACACCCAGTTCCTTAATATTGTAATAAGAATTAAAATTGAAAGGAACCGGTATATCCACAGAAAGCACTAAACCTGCCTCACGACACGCAATGGACATCTCCCGCATGAACTGCACGTAATCCGGTGCATAGGAAGAACCAATTTCTTCCAGGTCCACGTTAATTCCGTCTAAATCATATTCCAGTGCCTCTTCGATTAGTCCGTCTATCAACTTTGCCCGGACAGTGGTCGAAGACAAAATCTTCGCCGAATCCACCTTTTTACCGTCACTCAAACGGTAATTGAAGTTGTCCAGAACGCCCCAAACTTCCAGCCCCAGTTCGTGAGCTCTGTCCACATAAGACTTCTGTGCAAAACTTTGAAAATTACCCGCAGTATCACAAAGGCTGAACCAGGTAGGCGCAATAACATTCATTCCCTTTGCAACGAATACCAATTCCTCCAATTGGTCATTACCTGTAGGCCCATACACAGCATGCCAACCTAAAGCTATCTTGTGATCTCTTGTCAGACTTTTGTACTCAGGAGCTATATATTCCGTTACAGCCTCCGGCACCTCAGTCCGCTCATTTTCCAATATTCTGTTTTCAATATATCCGATAAATCCATCCCCGGTTTTCACCTTACACCAGGTTTCCATTTTTTCCAAAACAACTACCACATCTCCTGCTTTCACATCGCAGAGAATAGGGCTCTTCACTCCGCCAAGCCTGCGTACCGCGTTGTCCTGTGCCACATCTGCCACGCTCCGCTCCGGCCACTGTGTATAAACCTGCAACCGATTGGGCTCCGAAAAAAACTCATAAGATAAATTAGTAAACTCTTTAATATAATCAATTGAAATGTAATAAACAGTATCTTCTCCCGACACTTTTGCAAGGGTCAATCTGTGTCCCCCGTCAATATCCTTACCGCTCCTACTATAAACATTAGTCCCCGTTGCGGTACGGATAACCTCAGTCGAAGTTGTATATAAGATTAACTCCTCCGTCTTGTCAACGTAAAACCTCTCATTGAAGTACTTATGCACCGTATCCAAATCAAAATAGCATATGCCATCCAAAAGCAATGCTTTCTCTTCAATAATATCATTTTGTAACACAACAGCTACCTCATCTTCCCGTGAAAGATTGAAGTACTCGTATAAATTCGCCCGTTCCTCTGAATAGGAATATTTATCTACAGCCTGCTTTCCAAACGTAAACCAGGCAATCACTGCAATAAGGACAACCGCCAGCACAACCGTAACCGCTTTTTTCATCGCTTTACTCCTTTCCAATCGTCCTTATTATAACAAACTATTGCTTTACCGTCATTACTTAATTTGTCAATTTACCCTTAAAATTGTCTTAACTGTGCGGTCTTTCTTATTAGGCGGAGGACCTTCGCCAAGAGAGGCACCCCGTTAACGTTCCGCCCTCCGCCCGGCACTGACATTTCTTTACACTATTTCCAGCAGGACACCTTATCATACCGCACTTCGGTCAGGTAACCTCTGTCATCAATTACATAGTCCGCCATGTAACAGCCATCTTCCCTAACGCATTTACCTGCAATTTCCAATGGCGTAGACAATTCTCCTTCGAGAAAAAGTGCAATGCCATTTCTGTACATGACCTCCAGATTTTCCTGCAGCATTTTACTGTTTTGCAAAATCTGTTCTTCACTTTTACACAATGAAAAAACCTCCTCTCACACAACTATTTACCCTCCAAAAGAAGAATTCGTGATATATTGGGCATAATATAAAGAGACCCCTCAGCTGTACACAATTTACTACCATGAATTAAAATAAAACGTTGAAATTTACATTTGGAAAATTTTGATCTCAGACTAAGCACATAAGCTTGTAAGACATTCTAGATAATATAATAAGAATGAGAAATTTAGATCCAAATAGATTGCTTAAAACACATTTGAAAACTTAAGAATATAATATTATGAACAGTGCCTCCTTCCGGTACAGATTACCGAAGGCATCTCTTGCAACGATTATATAGCACTCTGTTCGTTTTTTCAAGCAAAAATATATTTTTCTCCACAATAAAATATAAAAAATTGTTAAACTGGCCCTGTTATATTGACTTGAACGCAGAAAAAGTATAATATACTTTTATTCAGATTTTACAAGGATTTCAGTCATAAAACAGTGTCATTGCAGCATCTGAACAGTAAGGACGTGATAACATGAAAATAGAAAAAGTAAACGAAAATCAAATTCGTTGCACCCTGACCCGCGAAGACCTGGCAAATCGCGAATTAAAAATCAGCGAGCTTGCCTATGGTAGCGAGAAAGCCAAAAGCCTTTTTCGCGACATGATGCAGCAGGCCTCCTCCGAATTTGGTTTTGAGGCGGAAGATATTCCGCTTATGATAGAAGCAATTCCAATCAGTTCCGAGTGTATTGTGCTCATTATCACCAAGGTAGAAGATCCTGAGGAATTGGATACCCGTTTTTCCAAATTTGCCCCCTCGGTACACAACGAATCCGAAAAGGGACTGGAAGATATGATTGACACACTCTCGGGAAATGCCGATGAAGTCCTGGACCTCTTCAAGAAAATCCATGACTCAAAACGCACACTTAACGAAACCGAAAACAAACCCGCTCATGACACAAACAAAGACACGGAACCGGTTGTCGAACCTGATAACAACCTGACCAGAATCTTTGCTTTTGACTCTTTAAATAAGCTGATACGTCTCTCCGGTTTGTTAGCGGATAGCATTCATTCTGAAAATGCGCTGTACAAAGACGAGCAAAAGAACCTTTACCTTTTAGTTGTATCCAAAGGTTCTCTCACTGCCGGAGAATTCAACCGTGCATGTAACGTGCTCTCTGAATACGGAAATGCCAAGAAAATACACCAGGCAAGCCGCTCTTACCTTGAGGAACACTTTTTACCGCTGATAGCGGGTGATGCACTGAAATCTTTAGCAAAAATGAATCATTAAAAAAACGACTTTTGTCCATCTCGGACAAAAGTCGTTTTTGCTTTTTCATTGCATTACAGTGCGTTGATTTTGCCCATCAACACGTCAATGTCCATTCCGTGAACCATTGCCGCCTGCTCTAAAGATTCCATCTGTGCGGAAGGGCATCCCAGGCAATGCATACCCATTTCCAAAAGCACGGGTGCAACCTCAGGCTTTGTTCTCAGGATTTCTCCGATTGTCATTTCCTTTGTAATGTCTGCCATATCTATAACCTCCTTACGTTATCTTCATTTACTTAACTTTTTACCCGCAAAGTTAACCTTCGCAAGGCACTTTCATAGTATAATACTTTCCCTCTTTCTTGGCAAGTATTCAAGCCTATGATTTTACATTGTATTTTTTTGAAAACACTGCCAAAGTACGCCATTTGTACCCAAAAAAGTACATTGCATTGCCTTGACGTTTATACCCCTTTTTCATATAATTGTGTCATAGGATTAGCAAAATTTTTTTACTAATAATCAACCTAATTCAAATTATAATAGGAGGCTATTTCAAAATGAGACCCGAATGGAAAGATTTTGTAGGCGGCAAATGGGATAAAGAAGTTAACGTTCGTGACTTCATCCAGAAAAACTACACTCCCTATGATGGCGATGAAAGTTTCTTAGCCGATGCTACACAGAACACAAAAGATTTATGGAACATGGTACTTGACCTGCAGAAGAAAGAGCGTGAAGCTGGCGGTGTTCTTGACATGGACACAAAAGTTATCTCCACAATCACTTCTCACGGCCCCGGATACCTTGACAAAAACAAAGAAACTATCGTAGGCTTCCAGACTGACAAGCCTTTCAAACGTTCTCTTCAGCCTTACGGCGGTATCCGTATGGCAGAGAAAGCTTGCTCCGACAACGGTTATGAAGTTGACCCTGAAGTAAGCGAATTCTTCTCTGTACACAGAAAAACACACAACGCAGGTTGTTTCGATGCTTATACAGCAGACATGAGAGCTTGCCGTTCTTCACACATCATCACAGGTCTTCCTGATGCTTACGGACGTGGACGTATCATCGGTGACTACAGACGTATCGCTCTGTACGGTATCGACAGACTGATCGAAGACAAACTTGAGCAGAAAGATTCCACAGGACGTATCATGACAGATGATGTTATCCGTCTTCGTGAAGAAATCTCCGAGCAGATCGTTGCTCTGAAAATGATGAAAGAAATGGCTGCTTCCTATGGTTGCGATATTTCCAAACCCGCTGCAAACGTTAAAGAAGCTATCCAGTGGACTTACTTCGGTTACCTCTGCGCTGTTAAAGAGCAGAACGGTGCTGCTATGTCCCTCGGACGTACTTCCACATTCCTTGATGTTTACGCACAGAGAGACCTTGCAAACGGAACATTTACAGAAGAACAGATTCAGGAATTTGTTGACCACTTCATCATGAAACTGCGTCTTATCAAATTCGCTCGTACACCTGAATACAATCAGCTCTTCGCTGGTGACCCTGTATGGGTAACAGAATCTCTTGCTGGTGTTGGTGTTGATGGCCGTCACCTTGTTACAAAGATGACATTCCGTTATCTCCACACACTTACAAACCTTGGTGCTTCTCCCGAGCCTAACCTGACTGTACTTTGGTCTACAAGACTCCCTGAGAACTTCAAGAAATACTGTGCTAAGATGTCTATCCTGACTTCTTCCATCCAGTACGAAAACGACGACCTTATGAGAGTTACTCATGCTGATGACTACGGTATCGCTTGTTGCGTATCTTCCATGGTTATCGGTAAAGAAATGCAGTTCTTCGGCGCACGTGCAAACCTTGCAAAATGTATGCTCTACGCTATGAACGGTGGTATCGATGAAGTTAGCAAGAAACAGGTTGGTCCTAAATATCGTCCTGTTGAAGGCGACGTTCTCGAGTACAACGACGTAATGGACAAATTCATCGACATGATGGAATGGATGGCTGAGGTTTATGTAAATACACTTAACGTTATCCACTACATGCACGACAAATACTGCTACGAGAGAGCAGAGATGGCTCTCCATGACAGAGACGTTAAACGTTACTTCGCAACAGGTGTTGCTGGTCTGTCTATCGTAGCTGACTCCCTGTCTGCTATCAAATATGCTAAGGTAGAAGTTATCCGTGATGAAGATGGTATCATCGTAGACTTCAAAACAACAGGTGACTTCCCTAAATACGGTAACGATGATGACCGCGTAGACGAAATCGCTCAGGAAATCGTTCACAAATTCATGACCGCTATCAGAAGACATCACACTTACAGAAACGGTGTGCCTACAACTTCTATCCTTACCATTACTTCTAACGTAACTTATGGTAAAGCAACAGGTAACACACCTGACGGACGTAAGAAAGGTCAGCCTTTCGCTCCCGGTGCTAACCCTATGCACGGACGTGATACTCACGGTGCAATTGCATCCCTTGCTTCCGTATCCAAACTTCCTTTCAAAGATGCTCAGGACGGTATCTCCAATACCTTCACAATTATTCCCGGAGCTCTTGGTAAAGAAGATCAGGTATTCGCAGGCGATCTCGAATTAGACCTTAACAACTAATTCATTTGTCAGAAAGGAGCACGTATGGACCAAAAGGCAATGATTGATGATTTGGTGAAAATGCTCGATGCCGGCATCGCAAAAGGTGTTGGTCATGTAAATGTTGAGTTTGACACTGAAAGTACAAAAGCAAAAGAAGTTCAGACCATGGGATGTTCAGATTGTTCCAGAACCCCACTGGCATGCAGTGTTCCGACCCTCCAACAGGGTTTAGACGATTACAACTAAGAAGTATTGATTAATATAGGAGGACATGAAAATGGCAGAAGTAAATCAGGCTCAGGTAAACAACCTGGTATCCTTATTAGATGGTTATGCAGTTAAAGGTGGTCATCACCTTAACGTAAACGTACTGAACAGAGAAATGTTACTGGACGCTCAGAAGCATCCTGAGAACTATCCTCAGCTGACAATCCGTGTAAGCGGATACGCTGTTAACTTCATCAAGTTGACAGCTGAACAGCAGGCAGACGTTATCTCCCGTACATTCCACGAGTCCATTTAATAACAGACTTGTAAAACGGTAAATAAGAACGCTCCGAAGGCATTTGTCTTCGGAGCGTTTTTTATTCACTTTTTTATATCTCTATTCAATGTTCTTTAAAAAGTACATGTGCTTCCCCGTCCGTTATTGTTTTTTATATTCAAACCGTATATACTATAAATGTTGAACATTTAACGTTTCTTTTAGAAAGGACTTATATATGACACAAGGAAGAATTCATTCTCTTGAGAGTTTTGGAACCGTTGATGGTCCCGGCGTACGCTATGTTGTTTTTGTACAGGGCTGTCCCATGCGTTGTGCATACTGCCATAACCCGGATACCTGGGCGATGACCGGTGGCACAATGATGGACCCGGAATATATTATCGAACAATATGAAAGAAATAAAGGATTCTATAATGGTGGTGGCTTAACTGTTACCGGTGGCGAACCTCTAATGCAGGTCGACTTTCTTATTGATTTGTTCACCTTAGCCAAAAAGAAAGACATCCACACATGCATTGACAGCTCCGGCATCGCCTTCAAATCGGAAAACAAGGAATTCATCGAAAAGCTTGATAAGTTAATGACATTAACCGATTTGGTTATGTTGGACATTAAACATATCGACAACGAAAAACATATCGAGTTAACCGCACAACCCAATACAGGCATTTTAGCCTTTGCTGAATATCTGAACAAAAAAAATGTGGATGTATGGATACGTCACGTTGTAGTTCCCGGCATTACCGACGACGACAAGTATTTATTTGATCTGGGTTATCACATCGGTCAATTTACAAACCTGAAAGCCCTCGATATCTTGCCTTATCATACAATGGGAACTGTAAAATACGAAAAGCTGGGCATGGAATACAAATTAAAAGACGTTCCTGCTATGGATAAAGACAAAGTCGTGGAAAAGAAAAAAGTAGTACTGAGCGGCATCAAAAAACGCCGTGCGGAAATGGCTGAAAACGCTAAATAAGTCTTGTATTTGTACGTTGTTTATATTAAAATAAAACTAATGATAAATTTATATCAATAATCTTGATATACTTAAGGAGGATATAATTATGGCATTTGAAATTAAAGATGGTTGCGTATGTTGTGGTGCTTGTGAAGCACAGTGTCCCGTTGGTGCTATCAGCATGGGCGATGGCAAATTTGAAATCGACGCTGACAAATGCATCGACTGCGGTGCTTGCGCAGGACAGTGCCCTGTTGGTGCTATCGAAGAAGCATAAAAACACAAAAGCAGGCCGGTCAATTGACCAGCCTGTTTTTTATTTCTTTAACAATCTTCTCTTTTTCCTCAAAAGTTCATCTACCTTCTTAAAATGTTCTTCCTGCTTTTTCATAAGTTCTGTATGATGTTCTTCTCCCCGTTCCTCCTGTACCCGGAATTGATAATCCATTTCCTTCAAAATGCTTTCTTTAATAATTTGACATAACTCTTTATTATTCTCCTGCAAAGTCTCTCGGAACAGTTGTTGTAATAGCCATTGCAATCTCTTCCCTTTCTCCTCTCCGTCATCTTCATACACTACCGGCTTTTGTATTTCAGCAGGCGCTAATTCCTCCACCTGCATATTTTCCAAGCGGTCTATTTTACCATCTTTTAAAATCATTCTGATTGCCTTCAACTGCAAGCCCCTTTCCTTCATATCTTTAATTTCCCGGAATCTGTCCACATCACCCTGGGTGTAGAAACGATGCCCTAACTCATTCCTTTTTATGGGCAATCCTAACTCTTCCTCCCAGTATCTAAGTACATGGGCCTCCACATTAACTTGCTTTGCAGCATCTGAAATTAAATAATTGTTACTCATTTTGTTCCCCTTTCTTTCATTTAATAATAAAAAAACAAAAAGAGGACCGCTAACGCATATCCTCTTTTGTAAAAGTATACTTTATTGTTTTTCCAAATTAGCAAACTTGGTAAGACTGGGCAACCACGCCAATTTCACCGTACCAATCGGACCATTTCTTTGTTTCGCAATAATAATCTCCGAAACGCCCTTCTCTTCTGTATCAGGATTATAGTAATCATCACGGTAAATAAACATTACTACGTCGGCATCCTGCTCGATTGCACCCGATTCACGAAGGTCAGAAAGCATAGGTCTATGATCCGGCCGTTGCTCTACTGCTCGGCTAAGCTGGGAAAGCGCCAACACCGGAACACCAAGTTCTCTTGCCACCGCCTTCAAGGAACGGGAAATCTCTGAAATCTCATTCTGTCTCGATTCAGACCTTCCGCTACCGGACATCAACTGTAAATAGTCGATAATAATCATGGACAAATTATGCTCTAATTTATATTTTCTACATTTGGAACGTAACTCTGCAATGCTGATACTGGGTGTATCATCAATAATCAGATTAGATTTTCCAACCACATTCGCACTCTCAATCAGCTTGTCCCATTCCTGGTCAGATAGGCTTCCCGTTCTGATATGTTGGGAATCCACCTGTGAATTCATGGATAGGAGACGGTTTACCAACTGCTCCTTAGACATTTCCAAACTAAAGATTGCAACAGTCTTATTCTGTTTTAATGCTACATTTTCTGCAATATTTAAAACAAATGCCGTCTTACCCATGGAAGGACGGGCCGCAATAAGCACTAAATCAGAAGGCTGCATTCCCGCTGTCTTATAATCCAAATCTATGAATCCGGTGGCAATACCTGTTACCGCACCTTTATTTCTACCTGACTGCTCAATCTTGTCCAAAGCATTCATTACCACTTGACGGATTGGGACATAGTCTCCGGTATTTCTCTTTTGCACCAGCGAAAACACCTTTTTCTCGGTTTCTTCCAGAATGATTTCCAAACTTTCTTTACCCAAGTAACATGTATTTGCAATCTCTTCATTTAAGCGAATCAGCTTACGTGAAGTTGCCTTCTCCGCCACAATATTTGCATAATGTTTAATATTTGCCGATGTAGGAACCGCAGTAATCAGATCACGTACAAACTCCAAACTGCTTACTTCCGGCGGAACATCTTTTTCCTTCAATCTATCTTGAAGCGTAACCAAGTCTACCGGTTTTCCTTCATCATTCAGTTCTATCATGGTCTCAAAAAGAATCCCATACTGCTTATTGTAAAAATCTTCCCCTGTAATAATCTCGGAAGCAACCACTATTGCCTCTCTGTCCATAATCATAGAACCTATTACAGATTGTTCTGCTTCTACGCTGTGTGGCAGTACTCTCTTCAAGACAGCTTCTTCCATTGTCGCCACGTCTACTCCTCCGGAGCTATTATGCTTCCTGTACCTTTACTCTTAATTTTGCGCTTACCTGCGGGTGCAATTTTACTGTAACCTCATATGTTCCAAAGTTCTTTAATGCTTCCGGCAACTGGATTTTTTTCTTATCCAGTTCAATTCCGTTTTGTTCCTTACATGCAGTCACAATTTCCTTAGAAGACACACTGCCAAATGCTTTTCCGCCTTCACCGGATTTGATTTTCACAACAACCTCTTTTGTCTCTAAAGTAGCTGCCAACTCCTTAGCAGCGTCCAACTGTTCCTGTGCAACTTTTTCCTGATTTGCCTTTTGTAACTTTAAGTCATTCAAATTCTTAGAAGTTGCCTCTACACCAATTTTCTTGGGCAATATATAATTGCGGGCATATCCCTCACTTACCTCAACAAGGTCGCCCTTTTTTCCCAACTTTTTCTCGTCTTGTAACAAAATAACTTTCATCCTAGATGTCACCTTCCTCTAACATAATGTCAATTGTATTTTTCAAAGTTCCGATGGCCTCGGTTATATCTACATCTTCCATTTGGCATGCTGCTATGCTCATATGGCCGCCACCACCCAATCTTTCCATTATAATCTGCACATTTACTTCATCAATAGAACGGGCTGAAACATAAATCTTACCCTGATAATCTGTCAGAACAAAACTTGCCTTAACGCCTTTAATATTTAGCAATTCGTTGGCTGCCTGTGCCCCCACTACAGTAGGACTCGGTATATCGTCAGCCACACAAACTGAAATAGCGAAAGACTGTTTATAAATCTCAGCCTGACTTACGGCATCCGCTTTTGCTTTATACTCGTTCGCATCTTCTCTAAAGAGTTTACGTACTCTGGTTACATCCGCACCGTTTCTACGCAAGAAAGCAGCTGCCTCAAAGGTTCTTACACCCGTTTTACTCATAAAGTTGTTTGTATCTACCATAATACCGGAGTACATACAGTCAGCTTCTTCTGTACGGATCTTAATATTATCATAGGTATACTGCAATATTTCGGAAACCATTTCGCAAGCCGATGACGCATAAGGCTCTATGTACGACAAAGTAGCATTTTCAATTGTATCTGCACCTTGTCTGTGATGGTCTAAAACAACAATGGACTTACACAATTTTAACAGTTCGGGGCACTCCGTTATAGAAGGCTTATTTACATCCACTACAACCAAAACCGTATTGTTATTTGTGTTGGCATAGTCAATTGCCTGTTGTCCAATCACAATCATATCTTCATCATATTCAGGATTGTTTACAAACAAATCTACCAACGGTTGAACAGAAGAGCCTACTTCACTCATAACGATGTGGGCTTTTCGATCCAGCATATGTGCTATACGGTAAATACCTACTGCTGCTCCAAAACTATCCACATCTGCATTTCTATGTCCCATAATCAGGACCTGATCTTTACCTGTGATAATTTCTTTCAATGCGTGGGCTTTTACCCTCGCCTTTACACGGGTATTTTTTTCTACCTGCTGACTCTTTCCGCCATAATAAGTAATACTTGACGGTGTCTTAAGCACAGCCTGGTCACCGCCTCTACCCAAAGCAAGATCAATTGCATTACGTGCAAATTCATAATTCTGAGCATAAGTCAAACCATCCAGACCAACACCTATACTGATGGTTACCGCCATCTCATTACCGATATTAACTGTCTTAACATCTTCCAATAAGTCAAACCTTGTCTCTTGCAACTGAGTAATTGCTTTTTTACGCATTATAACAAGATACTTGTCTTTTTCAAGCTTCTTCACGATACCATCCAAAGCTGAAATATATTTATTGATTTTTCTGTCTACCAAAGCAGTTAAAAGAGAACGACGTACTTCTTCAATACTTTCCAAAGACTCTTCATAGTTATCCAAATAGATTAGTCCCACAGCTAAGCTCTGATCATCCACTTCCTGCAACGCAATATGCAATGCAGTTTCATCAAATAAATACATGGCAATCAGATAACCATTATATCCCTGAGCAGATATGATATCACTATTTTCTGCCATCTCATACAAGGAAATCCTTTTGAATTTTGCTATGTAATCTCTCTCTTCATAAGTCATTTCATATTGGGTTTCTTCCACACTCTCGTTATCCGGCAGACGATCCCTTGTAATCGCCGGAAACAGAGAAGTGATAGACTTATTATACCCCTTCGGCTGATACACTACCATTTCAAAGGCACTATTTGTCCACACTACTTTTCCTTCTTCATCCAAAAGTGCATATGGAATATCAAATTCTCTCAGCAA
Organism: Lachnospiraceae bacterium; assembly: GCA_045589155.1. Classification (GTDB taxonomy): domain Bacteria; phylum Bacillota; class Clostridia; order Lachnospirales; family Lachnospiraceae; genus Acetatifactor. The sequence goes on along the minus strand of JAZNGC010000043.1, from coordinate 5,156 downwards.
ACGTTTCTGTATCTGGCCATACTGCGTCGCAAAACTGATGAGTTCATTCATCAAAACAGGCTTGTTATAAAAATAAAGAGTCAGCGTCACAATAAAATAAAACACTGTAAAACATCCCAGCAACAGTGCCGCCCTATAATCCAGCAGAAACAGGAATGCATTTACTACAAAAAGCAGCACTCCCAAATAAATTGCAAACAACAAATAGGTTCTGATTCTACCTTTTAACTTGATTCTTTTTTTCATGTATACCCCTTATCTCGAAATACCACTCCGGTATCCTTCGCCATGCAAGTCTTGCAACGAAAGTTGCGGACTCGCGGGCTTCGCCCTGAAGTCCTCTCTATCCGGTCACAATCCCCGCCATGCAAGTCCTGCAACGAAAGTTGCGGACTCGCAGGCTTCGCCCTATAAAATCCGCCTCACTGTCAAACCGCCCTGCCAGCAGGCGATTTGACAGTAAGTCGGATTTTGCATGGCTCATTGCCTACGCGAACATTATACCACAGGATATCCGATTGTGCCAACACGATTATTTGTTGAATAAACAACAGTTATGTCGTAAAACCATGATACAACACATATATACAAAATCAGGACTGCGTTATACTCATATACGCAGCCCTTCTTCCCTTAAAGCGCCCTTCTGGGTTTATTAATCTGTACCACTTTATTCGCCTCTAAATTATTTAAAAGCAACAATCTCATCTCATCCTGTTTCTCAGGCTTTATCAGATAGAAACAATATGTGTCCAGAATCTGAAAAATATTTGAAGTTCTTCCCTCTATCTTAAAATGCTGAAATCCCATAGGGACATATTTTTCCCATATAGCTTCCGGTGAAACAAACGTGGAGAAATCCTGAATATTATGTATCGTGTTCATACCCTCACAAGGACAGTCCCAGGGAGGCGGAACCGGTCTTTGTTCACTTGCCGGAAGTTTTCTGTTCTCCAACTCAATACGCTGCATTTCTGCCATTGCCACATAATGTGCTCCTCTGCGTTGACAATTAGGCGTACAACATGCGTTAACCAATATTTCGCATCGTCCTTTATCTTTTATCTTCTCAAGGATTTCAAATTGATTATTTAAATTGTAATCCAAAACAACCAGTGAATAATCTTTATCCAATTCTTTATTTAAGCCATCTATATCACGTATTTCTTTACAGGTACTGCTATTCACTTTGAAATTGGGGTACTTCTCTCTAATATAGGCCTCTAATATAGGAGAAACCACAAGCACCTCATTCATGCCGTTATCCGCTGCCTGCATACAGAAATTACAATAGGGATCATCTAAATCCTTTTCCGTAAGTGTAGGATTTGTGTATGTATATCTAACCGGAATACCATGTGCATTTATGTTTTTTATCACTCCATTAACAAATGTAGAATCACACTGGTCTCCCCTGCTATATCTTCCTCCATTCCAAAGCGAAAGAGGAAATTCACCAAAAAACGAAGCGATTTCAACTCCTTCCCTAAAATTCTCCGGATATTGTTCTAACAAGCTTACCAATAACATATTTAACGGATAATTGTGCCTAAGTCCCGGCAAATGAAATTTAACTGACATACTACTCTCCCTTATAAAAAACTTAACTAAGCTATATTATATCACATAAAAAAAGACCGCTCAACATTGTTGAACGGTCTTAATCGCATTAATATTAGTCCTGTACGTAAGGCATCAGGGAAATGTGACGTGCACGTTTGATTGCAACAGTCAATGCTCTCTGATGTTTTGCACAGTTACCTGTGATTCTTCTGGGAAGGATTTTTCCTCTCTCAGAAACGTATCTTTTCAGTTTATTAGTATCTTTGTAATCGATAACGTTGTCTTTACCACAGAATACACAAACTTTTTTTCTTCTGCGCAGGCCGCCTTTTTTTCTCATAGGCGCATCTGCTTTGTCTGCTTTATTGTAAGCCATGTCAGTGCCTCCATTCTTTTAAAATCAAAATGTGTTAATTAGTTAAACGGCAATTCTTCATCGATTCCATCAGGAATATTCATGAAACCATCTCCAGCACCTGAAGGTTCAGGTCTCTGATAACTGTTTCCACCTGAGAAACCGCTGTCGTTGGAAGAACCTTTACTCTCTGCGAACTCCTGATCTTCTACAACAACTTCTGTTGTGTAAACCTTAACACCATCTTTGTTTGTATAACTACCGGTCTGGATACGACCTGTTACAACAAGTTTGGTTCCTTTACGGAAATACTTCTCTGCAAACTCACCGGAACGGCCAAAAGCCACACAGTTGATGAAATCTGCTGTATTATCATCTCCGCTACCACGGGTATTTCTACGGTCTACAGCCAATGTATATCTGGCAATTGCCAATGCATTTTCACCCTGGGAATATCTTACTTCAGGGTCTCTGGTTAAACGTCCCATAAGAATAACTTTATTCATTATTTATCTCACTTTCTGTATAGCCAGATAATCTCATCCGGCATATACTTATGCCTCGTCCTGTTTAACTACTAAATATCTAACAACATTGTCCATAATACGGATACGGCTTTCAATTTCTGCCGGTACAGTGCTGTCAGCATCGAACTGGATGAAGTAGTAGAACGCCTCTTTCATTTTCTGAACTTCGTAAGCAAGTTTCTTCTTACCCCATTCATCAACGTTCGTGATTGTTCCACCGAATCTTTCGATCAAAGCTTTGCACTTGTCAACAACTGCTGCTCTTTCATCGTCTTCGATTTTAGCACTAACAACAACGGCTAATTCATATTTGTTCATGCTTCATTTACCTCCTTTTGGTCTCTGGCCCCCGTTTATCGGGAACAAGGAATAATATATCACGGAGATTTATGATACCATAACTTTCTGCAAATTTCAAGTGTTTTCACGTATTTCTTTTATGTTTTTTTCTACAATTTTCCTGGCTATCATAATTTGGTGACCACAACCAATGCACTTAAGCCTAAAGTCCGCTCCAATCCTCAAAACTTCCCACTCATGACTACCGCATGGATGTTGTTTTTTTAACTTAATAATATTTCCTACATTAATATTCATTTTTTCTCCCGGCTTCATTTTATATTTGAATCCACTGCCTCCAACACGTCTCCAATACTACCTTGAATAATCAAATCCGCAACACTGTCTCTTGCAGTTGGTGTCTTATTTATCAAAACAATATCTTTTCCTTTAAAATAATCTATCAAACCGGCTGCAGGGTAAACAGCAAGGGATGTACCACCAATAATCAATGTATCCGCTTCGCTTATGGCACGGATAGCACCGGACAACACCTGATTGTCCAAACCTTCTTCGTAGAGTACCACATCCGGTTTTACTCTGCCTCCACATTCCATGCAATATGGAACCCCTTCTGCTTTTTGGATATAATCCAGATCATAAAAAGCACCACATTCTTCACAATAATTCCGAAGTACAGAACCGTGCAATTCATATACTTTTCTACTTCCCGCCGCTTGATGTAAACCATCAATATTTTGGGTGACGATCGCCTTGACTTTTCCTTCCATCTCCCATTTCGCTAAAATCAGATGGGCTTTACCGGGTTTGGCATCACAAAATATCATTTTATCACGATAGAAACGATAAAATTCTTCTGTCTTCCTCATATAAAATGTGTGGCTTAAGATTGTTTCGGGAGGATAATCATACTGTTGATTATACAAACCGTCCACACTCCTGAAATCAGGAATCCCACTCTCCGTTGATACTCCTGCACCTCCAAAGAAAACAATATTTTTACTTGTCCCAACTATTTCTTTTAATCTCCGGATTTTTTCCTCCATTTTTATACTCCCATACATAAGATATTCATTCTTGTAAAAAGAAACCTATACTTACATATTACCAAACAAAAAATCTTTTACAACACCAAAAAATTCTCTAAGCATATTATTCGGTTGTAAAAAAGCATAAGAAGGAGCGGCAATGCCGCATACACGTTTATATCCTTTTGCTCTTGCAATACCCGTAGCTCTAAAAATATGAAAATTATTCGAAACAATACCGACCGTACTATTTTCTTTATCCAGAAATTCACTACTATACAAAATATTTTGAAGCGTATTAAATGATTTATCTTCTTTAATTATCCGTTCTTCCTCGACACCCAGTTTTACCAGATATTCATACATCCCTTGTGCTTCCGTATCCGGTTCATTATTTCCCTGACCGCCGGATACAATTACCCTCGTATTCGGATTTTTAATCAAATAACTGTAGGCCGTGTCTAATCTCATCTGTAAAACTTTACTGGGACCGGTAGGCTTTAGTTGGGCTCCCAGAACGATTATATAGTCCAGCCTTTCCTCTCCTTTTTCGTTAAATCCGCTAATGATTAAACCTTCTACAATAACAAACCAAAATATTCCTGTTACAAAACAAACCAGAGTCCCCCTACGCAACCAAACAGGTAACATTTCTATCCAGTTTTTATATCCGGCGAACCAATATCCTAACAAGAGCATACCTAAAAACAGCCAAATATAATAAAAATTTGTACCATGTCCGGTAAAAAACTCAATACACAAAAAGTATATAATAAATACAATTCCCAAAATAAGTGCTACCGTTTGCATTATTTTTCCCCGTCTATTCTTAACACGTCCAGTCTCAACTACATCCTTGCCCATAACAAATTCCTTTCTTTTTAGCACATTATATCAGAACAAATTTGATATTAAAGCAAGTTAATTAAATATTAAAAAAACCTCAAGATAATCTTGAGGTTTTCTTTAAGGCGACAATCGGATTTGAACCGATGAATCAGGGTGTTGCAGACCCACGCCTTACCGCTTGGCTATGTCGCCATACTCCCCGAGTAGGGCTCGAACCTACAACAACTCGGTTAACAGCCGAGTGCTCTACCATTGAGCTATCGAGGATTATTTATAACCAACAAGTATAGTATAATGGCTTTATTTTCCAATGTCAATAGAACTTTTTTCAATTGCTTCCCAAAGACCATTTAAATAGGTTGCACCAAGGGCTCTATCGTATAATCCATAACCCGGTCTTCCGTTTTCTCCCCAAATCATTCTGCCATGGTCCGGCCTGATATAACCTTGAAAACCATTATCGTATAAGGCTTTCATGATATCATACATATCCAGACTTCCACAGGAAGACAAATGTGCCCTTTCTTCAAAGCC
>JAZNGC010000042.1:0-5007 GCA_045589155.1 Lachnospiraceae bacterium | reverse complement strand
AAATATTTGATTATTCCACTAATGATCAACTTTGATTTTTTCATTTGAGCTTTACCTCCGTCTCTTCTTACTATACCACTTTGCTCCCTGTGGAACAATGTGAAACCGGATTTTACACCTAATTGTTGACGCAAACATACGGTACTGCATACTATGGGGCAAAAAATTGGGATTTGTCGCAAGTGTCTTGCGGTTGTTTTCTAGAAACAGCACCGTTATATGCCCAATCTACCCATAAAAACCATAGATCCTTAATAGGGATGAAAAAGGAAGCATTATGTAAACCATTTTTTTAATTTTATCTGCCCATTCAGCCCTCAATGTGCTATATGGGTAGATAAAATAAGAAAAAATCAATGAAAATGACCAAGAAATGAGGAAAAATGTCATGCCATTAACACGCAAACCGCTTGTATGGGTAGAAAATGAGCGGATCTAGTTTACATAAGATTGAATTTTATCTTCCCAATAAACCCTTTTTTGGCTCTTATGGGTAGATACAACAAACAAACTGCTATGCTCCGGTGAACAAGCATAGCAGTTATTATAAAAAAAGTACCGTTCACTAAAAAAGTGAACGGCATTTTATTATTCCTTATATTCTCTTCTTATCCAGCACCGGAACGCTAAGCCCCAGGCAAACCAAGCCGAGGACCACAGCCACCACCATGGCAATCACATAATCCCCCGGTTCTGCCAATCCGTAAATCAAAGAGTTACCGTCCATAAGCAGTGCCGGTGAGTATTCTTTGAACGCCGGAAGCAGCCCCAGCAAATAAGCGCCAACCGCTACAGCACCTGTTCCAAGCAGTACTAAGCTGCCGGAACCCATGGCCGCCGAAAACAGCACCATCAGTGCAATGGTCCAAAGCCCAAACATCCACCAGCAAACCGCTGAGAATATCAGATTGGAAGCAACCGCATTGTCCCAGAAGTAGGCGTTATACGCAAAAGTGACCCCATAACAAATCCAGTAAAACAGCGTCCATAAAACCGTCAGCACCAAGGTTTTGGCAAACACCACATTCCTTCGCTTCAATCCCTTGGTCAACGCCAGCACCAATGTTCCGGATTCATATTCTTTTGTGAAAATGCTGCTCTGCATCAGTACAAAAACAATGAGCCCCATGGGAATATTTTTAAAGAACTGTACCCAGGAAGTCATGGCATCTACTTCCACTGTGGTTACCTGCATGCCGCTTTCCGCAAGAGAATCCGCCATTAATTCTAACATCCACGGTGTCAGTTTTGCCACTGCAGGGTTCATAATACCAAACAGTACAAACACTATCCCTAAAATCATAAACCGTCCGGAGCGCACCTGCTCCATCCATTCCTTTTTCATAAAAGCGATTAAAGATTTCATTTCTCTACCACCTCCATAAACAAGGATTCCAGCGTAGGCTCCCTACGCTCTATTTTTAAGACAGGGATCTTTCTCTCTGTCAAAATCCCCAGTAAATCATGCAAGTTATTTTCTTTTTCGCTAAATATAATCTGAGTCCTGCCCTGCACTTTACAGTCTTTAAAAGCCTCTGCCAAAAACAGCGCATCTTTCTCAAGCTCAGTTTCCACCAAATATTCTTCTGAGCGGTAGTCTGCCTTGATATCAGAGAGTTTCCCCTGCATATGCACCTTGCCGTCATTTAAGAAAGCAACATCCGTGCAAATACGTTCCACATCAGACAGAATATGAGTAGAAAAAAGCACTGTGGTCTGCTCTCTTACTGCCAGTAAAATATCCAATATCTCTTTTCTTCCCACCGGATCGAGAGCAGAAGTAGGCTCATCACAGATAAGAAGTTTCGGGCTGTTAAGTAGCGCCTGGGCAATACCAAGCCTCTGCTTCATGCCTCTGGAAAAACCTTTAATCCTGTGTTTTTCCTCTCCAAGCCCAACCAAATCCAGCAGTTCCTTACTGCGGACGGTCAGCTCCTCTTTTTTCATGCCTGTAATCTCACCACAAAAACGCAGATACTCGACAGGCGTCATAAAGGAATAATACTCCGGCACATCCGGCAGATAACCGATATGGCGGTTGGTGGCCGTCTGTCCGTAAACCACCTTTTCTCCGGCCACGGTAATCTCGCCCGCATCCGGCTTTAAAAGTCCCAAAACCATTTTCATGGTAGTAGTTTTACCGGCGCCGTTTTTGCCGATAAAACCGAAAATGCTTTTCTCCGGCACAGACAAATTAAGGTCCCTAAGGACCTCTTTGTCTCCGAAGTTTTTCTTCAGATTTGTTATGTGGAGCATATCCATTTACACTTCCTCCTTGCCCAGCAGGAAGTACAGAATGGGACCCACAAAATTCATGCCCACAATGGTAATCACAAGCCAAAGGGTACGTGTACCTCTCTTATAATTTTTATGGGTTAAAATGTGATACAGTGTGTAGCCGAAAAGTCCGAACTCCACAAGTGCCAGCGGAATTAAAAACGGAAGAAATTCCATAATATTTTCCATGCTACTTCTCCTCCTTTCCATAGGTTTCTACGCAAAAGCCCTTGTAACCGCAACAGGTACAAGTCAGCTTCCTCAAAGTAGGAGTGTGCTTTGCCCATAAGGCTTCTTTTAATACCGGCTTAAACACTTCATGGCATTCGGGGCAGATGTACGCAACTCTTTTAAAGTAATAGTTGCTCGCCCAAATACCATAGAGGACTGACACCGGAATATAAAGCAGACATGGCCACCAGTTTCCCGTAGCAATTCCGGAAATAATCAAAGCCCATTGCAAAATGTTCATAGGAATACCGGAAATCAAAAGCACTGCGTGGAGTCTTTTCATTTTTTTCTTATTTTCCATCGCATAAGCTATGTCACCAATTGATTCAACAGAGAAATTTTTAATGGTTTTCAATTCTTTTTTCATCTGCTCCAGCAATTCCAGCTTCGTCTGACGTTCTTTCAGTTCTTCCTGTAATAACTGCTCTTGCTGCTCTAAAAGAACAGAGATAACGTTGCCGGGATTTTCTTCTGCAAGAAGCTCCTCGATGCTGTTTATGGAAATTCCAAGGTCACGAAGGAAACAGATTACTTTCATCCGTTTCAAGTCTTCTTCCGAATACAATCTTCTTCCGCCTTCACTAAGTTCTGAAGGAATCAGAATGTTTCTGGAGTCATAATATTGCACTGTCCGGACTGTCACGTTACAGAGTTTTGCAATTTCTCCTGTTGTGTATTTTGACATAGCCTTTCACCTCCTTACGCTGCCTACTTTACATCATTACGCAGCGTAACAAGCAATACCTTACGTAAGGTTATTTTTTAATAATTATATAAAACGCTCTGTTTCTGCATGCAGTTCATCTGCAATGGCTTTATTCTCCTGCATTTCATCTGCAACCGCACTGACATCCTGAGCCAATACAGTAGCATTATCCGTTACATCGGAAACACATTTTGCACTGTCTTCTATTGCCAAAGTGATGTTTCCTACGGTTCCTGTTATATTATCCACCAATGACTTTAAGTTCTCCGCCATCTCATTAAATTCTTCTACGATTTCTTTTACGTGAACGGCATCCAGGTTATACTGCTTACCGGAATCCACAAAGCCGTCATAGTCCGGCATGATTGTCTCATTAATATACTGTACAATAACGCGGGAGCTGTCGATCAGTTCTCCTACCGCTGCAATAACCATTTGGTTAATCTCCTGGATATTGTCCGCCGTCTGCCGGCTGGAATCTGCCAATTGACGGATTTCGTCTGCAACTACCGCAAATCCGCGTCCTGCCTCACCCGCTCTTGCCGCCTCTATGGAAGCATTCAGCGCAAGCAGATTGGTCTGGCTGGAAATCTGCAAAATTTCGTTGGTAAGTTCGTTAATTCTCTCAACCTGTTTACTGTCATCAGTAGCCTTTTTCCATTTTGCAATATTTTCACTGACTACATTGCTGGTGTTTTGTTTGTTGTCAACTGCAGTGTGCTCCAATTCCCCTGCTCTCTTGGACATGCTCTCTGCATAATTTACCAGTTCTCTGGTAGCCTGTGCCAAAACATCTACCTTTTCGTTTGCACTTTGTGTATTTTCCCTGATGTTAATAATGGATGCGGATATCTCCTGCATGGTAGCAGACAGTTCCTCCATCTCAGCAGAGATATCTGTAGATTTCACATCAACGGTAGATACCTTATCCGCAACATTAAGTGCCACTAAATGTAATTTATCAGAGCTTGCTGACATCTTGCCCATTACTCTCTGCAAAGACTCGATAAATGCATTAATGCCTTTACCCAGTTGACCGATTTCATCATTACCCCTTATTTTCACACGCAGGGACAGATCTCCCTTTCCCTGTTCAATACCCTCTATCACTGTTTTTAATTTCCGGTTCATCTCAAGCAACGGGCGAAGTACCCCGAAAATCGCTATTGCCAGTACTACGATGGTAGCAACTACTGCTATAACAATCTTTGTCACATTGGAGCTTTTCATTCCCTGATAAAGACTGGTTTGCTCTGCCATGAGTTTCTCTACTTCCGGTGTGATTTCCGTCAGGTGCTCCGTTATTTTTAGTGACTTTTCAATCATCATGTCTGTGGCAATAGTTGCCTGAAGACAGGTTATCAGCAGCAAGAGTGCCAAAAACACAATGGGCACCATTAATTTCCATTTAATACTAATACTTTTCTTTTTCTTCATCGTTTTCTCTCCTCGTATATTTATTTTAGTCCCCCAACCATTTCTCCTGTTGTGCGCATCAGCATATCATATGCCTCTTCATTTGTGATATCCATCTGCCCTGTTGCCACCATAGCGGCAATCCCATATAGCAAAAAGAAACTGCGCATAAAAATATCCTTGCACACTTCATCAGAAATTTTATACTTCGCTGCCCAGCCGGAAATCATTTCCTTGCTTGCCTCCCAGTCCATCATAAGGTCCCATAAATTGGTTCCGGAATAGTTATTGGACAGATAGAGGGCTTTGAACAGATTGGTCCCGTTTCTTGCCATATCCAAAAACCAATATGCGGTTCTCTTCATAAAATCCGGTTC
>JAZNGC010000041.1:0-10264 GCA_045589155.1 Lachnospiraceae bacterium | reverse complement strand
TGTCATTGTTGGATGCTCCGGTCAGAGTAAAGTCATGTGTGCTTCCTTCAAAATACTGTGTATAGGAAACTGACTCGTCGTTTGCATACAATGCTACTCCGTTGAAAGGAGAGGAAATTGTTCCTGCATACTGACCACTGATGGTCATAGCTTCCGCTTCTTTGCTGGAACCTGTAGAAACAGTACCGCCGGATGTATTACCGCCGGATGTGTTACCGCCGGATGTATTGCCACCGGATGTGTTACCACCGGATGTATTGCCGGAACCAACACCGCCGCCACTGATAATCAATGCGTCAAGGTATGCATCCCAGTTACCGTCATCTGCAGTTACTTTCAATTCAATCTTCTGGTTTCCTGTACCGTGAGATACATTTTCAATTGTATATTCTGCGTGATTTGCATCACCAAAATAGAATGTACCTTTATTCTGACCACCGATGTAAAGGTCAACCTGTGCCATGTTGGAACCATTAGAAGCACCACTTAAAGTGAAGCTGTGTGTTCCGCTTGTAAAATTCTGAGTATATGATACGGATTCGTCGTTTGCATACAATGCCACTCCGTTGAAAGGAGAGGAAACTGTTCCTGCATACTGTCCGCTGAGTGTCATATTTTCACATTCTACTCTTGTTCCCTGTGCTGTGCCGGGTGCTGCACTGTTGCTGCTGCCTGAAGAGCTGCCGCCTGAAGAACTGCCGCCTGAGGAGCTGCCACCTACAACGATGTTATTTTTGTAAACATCTGCCCAACCACTGCTCTGATAACCTTCTACGTTAAGTGCTGCTTCATAGAGATTACCCATTTTCATGCCCATTCTTTCCCAAGCCTTAAAATGCTCAGTTACGGAAATGGTACCGCTTGTTCTCTTGGAAGTACGTACGCTCCAGTACTGCTGGAAAGTAGTATTTCCATCGATGGAAGGCTGATTTACACGAGTTGTCTCATATACATCATATGTACCGCCATCCACTGTAATTGTTCCTTTGGAGGTTGCTCCGGGTGGACGCCAAGAGCCCCAGCTCTCTACGATATAGTACTCTACCAGAGGGTTTCTTGTCCATCCGTAAACACACAGATAGGAGTTGCCGTTAGGCTGATAATCTACACCGAAATCGATGGAGATATTTCCAATCTGCTGATAAGTTTTGGTACAATCGAATTTAACACCTTTTCTGAAAAGTGCGTTTCCGATATTTTCCCACCAACATTCAAAGGTACCCCCACCTTTAATTGTCATACTTGTACTACCGTTATCTTTCCATAACTCGTAGTCGTAACCGTCTTCGTTGCCGGTTTTGTTGTCATAAAATGTTTGTGCAGCTTGTGTTTCAATGGAGGGTAACACAAGAGTCAAACACATTGCGAGTGCTAATAACACTCTACGTATTCTTTTTCCCATAATTTAAGAATACCTCCTTCCCAACAACAAATTTAACATATTTTGCCTTTTGTGTAAATAGAACATTAGACACAAACAAATTTCGCCATTTTTGGGTAAAATGACGAATTTTTAGAATTTATTTATTCAATTCTTCCAAGCTATCTACCTTTGCATAAAGCAGCCCCATTAATTCCTCATCCGGCTGGGTCTGGTCCGGCACCATGACTACCTTGCAACCCGCCCGGTATGCAGATAGCACTCCGTTGGGGGAATCCTCCACTGCAATACATTCCTCCGGTTTTCTTTCCATCTGCTCACAGGCATACAGATAAATGTCCGGGGAAGGTTTTCCTTCCTTCACCATGGTGGCACAAATAATCTTATCAAAATACTGACGGATGCCCAGCTTCTGCAAATATTTTTCCGTCCGCTCTTCGTCTGTAGCCGTTGCCACAGCAACGCGGCATCCCCGCTGTTTTAAACTTTTTAACAATTCCAAAGCTCCGGGTTTTAGCTCTATTCCGTTTTTATCCAAACATTCCTCCATCATGGCCTTACGACAATTCCGGACAGCATAGTAATCCAATTCTTCCCCAAACATTTCCTTCAGTCTTGCAGGTGCAAAAGGTCTTCCCAAACTCCGCATGGAAAGTGCCTGTTCATCTGTCATTTGAAACCCAAATTCCGCCAGGGCTTTTGGCCAAAAAATCCGGTAATATTTCTCCGTGTCGATCAACGTTCCGTCCATGTCAAAAAGGTATGTATCTATCTCCTGATGTTCCATCTTTTTTACTCTTCCTTTCGTAGCAGACTTTCCCCTACCCCCATCATAATAAAGATATGGGTAATATTCATGGTTGTCTGAAAACTGAAAATATTATTGATTGTGTACGACAATGTAATAAATGCAAAAAGGTAAAATACTACATTTTTCTTTCCCTGCTTCATTCCGCGACAGATAAAACTCACCATAAATCCGGCAAAAGCCACAGCACCGAAAACACCTAAGTTTACCAGATTTGTTATCCATTCCCCGTGAGCATTTAAGAGACGCTGGTCCGGAAACTGGGTCGCAACCATTTCCTTTAGGGAGACATTGGCTCCGCTTGATATGTACTCCCACATTCCGTCAGGTCCTACTCCCACAAGCTTGTGCCAGAGGTCCTGATCCCACCAGGATATAAACGCCGCCCGCCAGGTGCCGCCTCTCTGCGCTGCCCACATCTCATCAAATGTGAACAAACCTTTTCCGGCAAAGGGTCCAAGTCCCGACGGCAGTATAGTATTTAACAGCAAAATTACCAAATACAAGGATAAGCCCGCCGTTATCACAACAAGAAGATATTTTCTGAGAACTATAAATATCTTTTTGGGGAATTGACCTGAAAGATTTTTCTTTCTTATATAGTAATATACTATCATCAAGAACAGACCTGCCAACCAGGGCAAGATGGTTCTCACCGCCAAAATAATAATCTGCCCCGGATATACTTCCTCACTCGCCCATATTTTGTCCGCAATAAAACCGAAAACGCAGGCTGTGCAAGTCATAATCAGAAGTTCAAATATCCGTTGCATCCTGTCGCCGTTTTCCACCGACAGGCAAAACAGCACAAGAAAAATAACCAGCATTGACAGCATACCACTGTCACTTCCCTGAATAAGAGCGGTAAAAAGGGAAAGGGTTGCCAGCAACCCGTCACAAATCAGATATCCCTTATTTCTCTTATCTGTGCGCACCTCCCGGTTCCAGTAACTGATGACCGGAATCCATGCCACCACGGACCAGTATCCGCAAAACCAGTTTATATTCCCGATGGTAGACAAAAACCAGAGGTTGGCATGTTCCATTTTTAAGGGGCGGATTCCCAAACGGTCCAATACCGCCAAAATAAAAACCACCGCCGCAACCTTTCTAACCAATCCTATAAAATACTCATGTCCCAACATAAAACGTGAGAGCAGAAAATAGGAAATAACCACCATAAGATGAGGGAGCAGTCCGTTTGGCCATTTCTCGTATCCGTACCACGCAGTTTCTTTATAAGGAGTGCCAAGATAAGAGATTATCACTGCCAGGGCATAACATAAGGCAAAAAGATCCGTAACGGATATTTCTCTCTTTATCCATTGCCAAACCTCTTTTCCCCTTTTCTCTTTTAGAAAACCCGCCAGGCTTAGGGCAAAATAAACCATAAGACCTGCAAAACCAATTATCAGTAGCGGGAACCCAAATGTTTTGAAAAATCTCGCTTTATCGGAACCGATATATCCATAGCCTTGTGTGTAATAAAAGGGCAATATTCCGGCAATCGCGGCCAGATAAATCCAACCGATTACGCTATTTACCCCTCCCACAATTTTTTTCATCATCTGCATTTTTATAAATTCTCCCCGGAATCGTCTTCATTTTCATTAACGATTTCCCTGTTCTCATCATATCCACTTTTTCTATCTCCGTCAACCTGACGAAGTACCGCCCTATATATCTGCTGGATAATGACAAGTCCCAGTGGACCAAGAAAAATACCCATTATTCCAAACAGTTTTAAACCGGCGTAAACAGAGATTAAAATTCCTACCGGATAAATCCCTACTTTATCCCCTATCAGCTTAGGTTCCATAGCTTCCCGGATTAGAATACAAAAAACGTATAATGCAATACAAATTGCACCCTGAAAATAGTAGCCCTGAAATAACTGCCAAATTGCAATGGGTATTAGTACAATTCCTGTGCCGATAAAGGGAAGCACATCCAAAAACCCCGCAAGCAACCCCCATAACAATCCGTTTTCCACTTTACAAAGACTTAATACCAACATACAAAGTCCACCCACTGTAATCATAATGACAAGCTGCGCCTTTACAAAGGTTGCAATATACCTTATTACCCTGACTACCACTTCCAAGACCATACGGCTTCCGGTTCCCACTGCCATCTTATCTAAAATCTCATCATAGTCCTTTGCCAAAAGCACGGTTGCGATTACTGTGATTCCGATGAAGCCGCCTAAAGAAAACACACTTTGGGCGTAACTCCAGGACTTTGTAAGCAGTCCCGGCAAAATTTGGCCCTGAAAATCCTCCACCAGTAAATTCACGTTCTCTATAATACCCTTTTCAACAGCCCTTGCGTTGATGCCAAAAGTTCTTTCAATAGCATCACAGCACTCCCGGACAAAAACATTGATACTTACCTGTATACTATCCCCGTTGTTCAAAAACTCAGGGATGTATTGCATAAACACCGTTGCAATAATCCATCCCAGACATATAATGATAATTCCGAAAAAGCTGATAAAAATCACCGCCAAAAACTGCTTCTTTATACGTGTTTTTTTCTGAATGTCGTCCAATGTGGGATATAAAGTGGTCAGAAAGAGGATGGCTATTAAAATAGGTGCCACCAAAGGACATATATATTGCAGAAAAAAATATACTGCCCCCACAATAAGGAGCAGTAATATATATTTGTTTTTTATTATTTTTTCGCCCATACTCATACCACCGTTTCTGAAGGTAACATGCCTTCCTATAAAATTAGTATGAGATATTTATTGTAAATAATTCTGAAAAATAGTAAATGCTTTGTTTTCCGGAGTAACAGTATATTCCATTTTTTTGCCTGTCTGAGGGTGCGCAAACTCCAATCGGTATGCACACAAAGCAGTACTTCTGATACTCAGGGATTTGCTGATAAGTTCGGAGATTTTACTACCATAACGCCCGTCCCCTAAAATCGGGCACTTCATATGGGACAGTTGGGCCCTGATTTGATGAAATCTTCCTGTCTTCAAGCAAATCTTCAAAAGACTTACCTCCAGTTCATGGTTCCATAAATCTTCTACGTCCTGTCTGCTACCCACCTGCATATGGTTAGTTCCGAATAATTCATACTCCAGTATCGCTTTTTTTGCATCCGGATAGGTTTCCCGGACAATTTTTGCACTACCGTCTTTTTCCTTGATCATATAATCCACAAGGGTTGCCTGCTCTGCATCCGGTTTTCCACAGACTGCCGCCAGATAATGCTTTTTAAGTGTTCCATCCGTAAGCTGTCTGTTAAGCTCTGCGGTGGCTCTTTTATGTTTTCCAAATACCAGCACCCCTTCTACGGGCTGGTCCAGTCTATGCACCACACCCACAAAAGGAGCTGCTCCTCCTTTGGATTTATCCATGCGGGATTTTGCAAGGTAATTTGTCAGTTCACTGACCACGTCTGCCTGTCCTACCTTTGCCGTCTGCGTCGCAATTCCGGCAGGTTTGTAAATCACAAATACATCATTGTCTTCGTATAGAATTTTTATCTTCATCCAATATCCCTTAGCCCAATTTTTATATATCAAAATAACCGTTTTCCACCATATACCTGGTCACTTTAGACTGTCCGACACAGTTAAAATGCTGGGAATCTTTATAATCTGTAGTCCCGTCCAAACCAATGGCATCCATCTCATAAAACAAATTATAATATCTGAGGCCATTCTCCCATGCATACTCTTCCAAACCGTTAAAGATTCTTTGTCTCCGGTATAGGTCTTCTGTCTGAGCCTCGTCTATATATAACGTGTTGAAAGGAGCAATGTATAAAATCAGCTCCACGTTATTCTCTCCGCAAAGACTGACCAGCATATCCATATACTTTTTCATCTCTTCCGGCATTTCTGCTTTTTCATTCCTGGAAACCACAGGAATTTCCCAGTTATAGGAAACATCCTCATAGTAATAAGATCCTCTTGGCGAAGTTAAATTACTCTCAAAATCCGACTCGTCCAAATTCTTCCATCTCGTGTGATAACGACCCAGATTCAGGTAATAATATATCTGTTCATCCTCTTCAATCAAATCCCGGATTGCCAGTTTTTTTGCCTCTCCCCAAGGCATTCCATCAAAAAAGTAATGGGACATTTCCGGCGTCACCGTCCGGAAATCATTGGCGAGGTAGGACGCTTCCAACACAATCGCTTTCGGGTGCTGGGACTCTATAGCCTCCATTGCCGCATAATAAGACATGGGAATTGTCTGGGCGGAGGTTGCCAGCATAAAACTGTTTATATCGTACTCCTCATATAGCAAATCTGTGTTAATCGTACAGAACTGATGACTGCTGCCAATAAAGATAATATCTGTGGAATCCTTTTCCAACTGTCTGAAGTTATCCCAAACGAATATTCCTTCCTTTTCCCTAAGGACATAGGAGATTTTCAGCACGGATCCTATCAGCACCGCCACAAATAAAACGAACAAAATAGTTGTCTTTAATATTTTTTTCCGATTCATATTCTTCTACCCCGCTAAAACTGAAAATAAATAAACTGCGATGCATTATAAACCGGTCCGTAAACACCATACAAAACCACTGCCATAATGCCTATATAGAAGAAAAGTAATTGGAATAAAATGTTTTGTTTCGCAAAGGTTTCCATCAGCGAAACTTTTTTGTACATAAAACACTCAATCACAAACAGGAATAAAAGTGCCACCAAAAGCACATTCCAGTCCTTGCCGTCCAATCCGATACCAAGCAGGGAACCGTCAAACAATACCCAGGGATTCCAGGTGCCGAACATGCTCTTTACCACATCCACGCATTGTCTCAAGCTCTGTCCTCTAAAGAATACCCATGCAACAGTTACCATTATAAAGGTAAACAAAATTTGGAAGGCTTTGTAAGACAACACATCCGTTTTTACTTTCATCACGGAAGTTAACTTTTGACGAAGCTTCACCGTTGCTTCCCCGATCACACGCATAATACCATGCAGGGCGCCCCATATAACATAGTGCCATGCCGCTCCATGCCAAAGTCCGCTGACAGTAAACACAATTAGAATATTTATATATTTACGCACCTTCCCTTTGCGGCTTCCACCCAAAGGAAAATACAAATAATCTCTAAACCAGGAGCTTAAAGATATGTGCCATCTGTCCCAGAAATCCTTTATGGACACAGCAAGATAGGGCGTCTTAAAGTTATTCATAAGGTCAATACCCATAACCTTTGACGCACCGATGGCAATATAAGTATAGCCCGCGAAATCACAATATATCTGGATAGAAAAAAGTATTGCAGCCACCCACACGGTAATTCCCTGATATTGGGAATAATGGTTTACGTCGTATACCGTATCCACCAACAGAGCTGCCCTGTCCGCTATCACCATCTTTAAAATATAGCCATACAGCATAACAAGTGCACCGTCCCGGACACGGTCCGCATTCCACAGTTTTAAGTTTGCCACGTTTTTAATCTGAGGAAGAAGGTTTGTACTTCTCTCAATAGGTCCTGCCACAAGCTGGGGAAAGAAAGATACAAAAAGGGCATAACGGAAGAAATTTTTCTCCGGCTCCAATTCCCCGCGATAGATATCTATCATGTAACCTACTGCCTGGAAAATATAAAAGGAAATACCTATCGGAAGCAACAGACTAAAGGATCGTTCAGGTATGGTAACACCCACTTTTCCAAGCACACTTTGCACCGTCTCTACTGCAAAATCCAGATACTTAAACAGAAACAGAATGCCAAAATTGGCAACCAAGGTCACCGTCACAACCGCTTTTCTTTTTCCCTGTGCCTCCTTCCATCTATGCAAAAGCAGACTTCCGGCATAAGTAATGGCCGTGGAAAACAGAAGCAACAACACATAGGTTGGATTCCAACACATATAAAAGAAATAGCTGGCAACCAAGAGCCATATATATCTGACTTTTTTGGGTACTACAAAATAGATTAGTAAAACTATTGGAAAAAAGATTAGAAAACTAAGAGAATTGAAAAGCATACTTATCCCTCGTAAATTTTTGATAAAAATATTTTTTTCAGTAAACATAGAAATTATAACGCTTTAAGTATTAAAATGAAAGTTGTTTTTCTTGTCAATTTCTGATAACAGTGCTATAGACAGAACAACTATTCCTTAAAATTAGTAAAAGAGGACAGAACCGGGTTCTGCCCTCTTTGTTTTTCTTTACACCTTAAACCGATATAGCACACCCCACCGCCATTTTCTTCTCTGTATAGCCTTTTTACCTTGTTTTTGGGGTGTTTTAAGGCTTTTTACATAATTTTGGCTATACAGAAATTTGTTTTTAACACTTTTTCCAAACTACTTTATTTTTTCTGTGGTAATATTTTTGGTAATATTCGCTCTGCCTTTTCAAAAGTGGTAATATTACCATTTCGCTGATATAAAAATTATAACTCAAAACACCCCAAAAGCAACTCATATTTTATATGAATTTTGTGGAAGTATTTCGGGATTTTTGGAAAAGAAAAAGATACTATACATTAAGCATAGTATCTTTGTAAATCAGAACTTATCTCTTTAATAAACTGAAGTTTCAAGTATGTTGCATAATAAGAATTTTATGGTTGATACTCATTTAAAATGTCAAGAATTCCCTTTTGATAAACATTGCCATCCAAAACATCCCCATTTGGTGAAAAACCTATAGCTCTAATATCCTTTGGATTTTCATCATATGGACTTGAATACTCTACATTTTCATCAAAATACTCTCTAAGGTATTTCAATGCATTTCCACTTGGAAAGATAACATTTCCTGACCCAACTGGAATATTCAGATAATCAAACTCCTTTATTATCTCTCTCGTCTTCACATTGTATGGGTTGTTATCATCTTCACTAACAAGCCACGCTGGACTTAATTTTATACTTATTTGCGACTTTGCCACACATTCAGCAAAAAACTTCACTGGGTCGAGCGGAATTGTTTCTTGATGAAATGCGTCAACAGATAACAATATTTGACAGACACCACTCTTTTCAAGATTTTCAACAACTTCTTTTATTCTATTCGAATCTTTAGCAAAAAAACCATTCGTAATCAAATCCCTCTGAGGAATTCCCATCTCTGCCGCAATACTATGAATAGCACATACCACTTCAGGGTAGAGCAACGGCTCTCCTCCAAACGTCATTAGAGACCCAATTTCATAATTCTCGCATACCTCACGAACTGCCTTTACCGCAACATCTGTATTAATATGACCCGTACAATTTGTATGCTCTCCTTCTGAACAATGCTTACATTTTCCCGTACAAGCCATTGTTATAACAAACTCAATTCGATTTAAATTCTTAACATATTCATTCATAATAAACTACATTCCTTTCAAAATTCATTTTATAATTTCATTTTGACGATGCAGTTCTGACAACATAAGCAATACTATAAAATTAACCTCGATACAATCTGTTGTCAGCATTAGAACTGCACCGAGTTGTTAATTCGTTTTCTCACCTGTCAATCTCCTTTCAATAAAATAAGGATTAAGTATCTTCAAAGTTTCTACACCAAGTATATCATACATCTTCACTTTTGCAACCAGTTTTATCGGCTATGCTCCTGCTGGTACATAAGTGATTACTCCTTTCTTCTTTGGTGCTTCGCTTTCATCAAAATTAAATACTAATTCTTCCATAGCGTTCTCCTTTACTTCGTGAATTTCAGCCTATGGTAATATTTTTGGTAATATTTTATCATATATTACCACATAACAAAAGCGGTTTTATCTAGTGTTTATGCGGTGTTCAAGGCTTTTTATCTTGCCTTTACACCTTAAATCTATAGCCCACGCCCCAAATCGTCTCAATATAATTGGGCTTCGCGGTATCTACTTCTATCTTTTCACGGATTTTCTTAATATGAACCGTTACGGTAGCGATATCACCGATGGAATCCATGTCCCAAATTTCACGGAAAAGCTCATCCTTAGTAAATACATGATTGGGATTTTCCGCCAGGAATGTAAGCAAATCAAATTCCTTTGTGGTAAAGGTTCTCTCCTCGCCGTCCACATAGACACGTCTTGCTGTCTTGTCGATGCGGAGTCCTCGGATTTCCACAATATCA
>JAZNGC010000040.1:0-15542 GCA_045589155.1 Lachnospiraceae bacterium | reverse complement strand
GAAAAGCCTTCTGCGCTTTGTTTCTAATGGGCGTATCTTTAAAACAACTGTGTGGTCAGATATTCGTAAATTTCCTGATTTTTCTTTTGCCAATTATCACAGATAGAAGCAGCCATATCCTCAGTGGGAACGGACAGCGTGATTTCCACGAGTTTAATGCCGCGGTCTTTGGCAATAAGCTGGGCTTCATACTCTCCACTGGTGGATTTGTAGTAGTCGCCTAAAACAGAGACTTCGTTTCTCAAAGTATATTCGTGTTCAGACAAATAAGTATCGATCTCTTTCTTAATGGCTTCATTAATCCGGTTTCCGAAAAAGTCCAGCGTTTCCCTGCCTTCCGGAGTGATTGAAAGATGGGTCCTGTTTCGTATGGAGTCTGCGGAAATCAGTTTTGTCTCTATAAGTTCAGAGATAACTTGTTGGAAGGTCAGAAAATTAGTGTATTCTTTCCCGAGAACAAAGTCGCTGACCTGCGATTTAGTCATGGGAAAATTGACGCGGTCCAGCATGTATATAATGATTAACTTATAGAGTGTCAGTGGATCTTGAATCATAATAAAGTCTCCCTTGATAGGTTTGGCGCTGACGTAGTTCCTTGTGCAGCGTATTTAACACGTTTCTTTTGTTCAGGCTCCATTTCGGTGCCAATAATATTTCTTTCGGACCATCCCCGGTGAGTCTGTGAACCACCGTTTTCGGGTCCAGTATTTCCAAACAATGAATCAGAATATGGATATACTCGTTAAGCTCCAGTATGGGGAAGGGTTTATTTTCATACTGCATTGCCATTTGTGTATGTTCTAAAATGTGTAGCAATTGCAATTTGATACCAAAGGGATGAAACCCATTCAGGTAGGAAATCGTCTGATACATATCTTCGGCTGTTTCACCCGGTAACCCTAAAATTACATGGACAATCACCGGAATGGAAATGGCAGAAAGCCGTTCCATAGCGTTTTCAAATACCGAAAGAGGATAACCGCGATGGATGAAGTGGGCGGTACTTTCATGGAAGGTTTGTAATCCCAACTCTATCCAGATAAACTTGGGAGCAAATTCCTTGCGGAGACGGACCAGCAAATCCAGCACTTCATCAGAAATGCAATCCGGTCTGGTAGCGATGGAAATGCCGATAATCTGCGGGTGGGATAAGCCTTCCCGATATAGTTCTTCTAAATGAGAAATTTCGCCATAGGTGTTTGTGTAAGCTTGGTAATATGCAACAAAGCGGTCGCCCACCTTTTTATCACCAAATTTTGTAAGTCCGGCTGTTATCTGCTCGGAGATAGTACCTACGTTTCTGGAAACTGCAAAATCACCACTGCCGCCCGCGCTGCAAAAGGTGCAACCGCCGTAGCCGATTGTCCCGTCCCGGTTTGGACAGGAGAGACCGGCATCAATGGCAATTTTATAGCATTTTTCACCATATGTATTTTGGAAATAATCATTTAAAGAATAATAAGGTTTGTCCATTTTTAAAGGTGTATCTCTTTACTTATTTTATGTGTGCCTTTACCGCATTTGCTACCATGTCTGCAACTCTGGGATCAAAGGGCTGGGGCAAAATATTATCTTCATTCAATTCATCTTCGGAAACAAGGCTTGCAATTGCATTTGCAGCGGCCAGCTTCATTTCTTCTGTAATCTGTTTTGCACGTCCCTCCAGTGCACCGCGGAAGATGCCGGGGAAAGCAACCACATTGTTTACCTGATTGGGGAAGTCAGAACGTCCGGTTCCAACTACTTTTGCACCGGCAGCTTTTGCTACATCAGGCATGATTTCCGGAACCGGGTTTGCCATGGCAAAAAGAATGGCATCCTGATTCATGGAAGCAACCATCTCGGGAGAAACAATATTAGGAGCAGAGACACCAATAAAGATGTCAGCCCCTTTCATGGCATCTGCCAGAGAGCCGGTTTTGTTTTCCGGGTTTGTAACTTCAGTCATTTTCTGCTGCATATAGTTGAGCCCCTGGGCATCTTTAGAGACAATGCCGATTTTGTCACACATGGTAATGTGGGGGAAGCCGTAGGTTAAAAGGAGCTTGGTAATGGCGATTCCGGCACTTCCGGCACCATTTACCACGATACGGCAGTCCTCCTTTTTCTTGCCAACTACCTTCAGGGCGTTGATAATACCTGCCAGTACAACGATAGCTGTACCGTGCTGGTCGTCATGAAAAACAGGGATGTCCAAGGTGGCTTTCAAACGTTCTTCAATTTCAAAACAACGGGGAGCGCTGATATCTTCCAAGTTGATGCCGCCGAATCCCGGAGCAAGATAGGTAACTGCTTTGATGATTTCTTCTGTATCCTGAGTGTCCAGACAAATGGGAACGGCATTTACACCGCCAAATTCTTTAAAGAGAACCGCTTTTCCCTCCATAACCGGCATAGCGGCGTGGGGACCGATGTTTCCAAGACCCAGGACAGCACTGCCGTCGGAGACAACGGCAACGGTGTTTGCTTTCATGGTATATTTATAAACGGCTTCTTTATCTTCGGCGATAACCTTACAAGGTTCTGCAACGCCGGGAGTGTAAGCCAGTGCTAAATCTTCACGGGATTTAACAGGAGTTTTGGACACTGTTTCCAGTTTTCCGTTCCATTTTTCATGAAGTAATAATGCCTTTTCATTTGTTGTCATAGTATTTCCTTCTTTCATTTTAAATGCCACATTGTGCTTTTTTATCATAGACCATTTTCAAAATGCCTGCAATAGTGAAAAAGAAACAGGAAAGATGAAAAAAGGGCTTTTCTATTTCGTTTTTCTGTTATATAATTGCTCTTGTGATTATTCGAAAATTCATTTTAGCAGTTTTCTTGCTAATATCCCCTGTAGACTAGAGATAAGAATTTAAAAATGGAAGGTAAAAAGTATGAGAGAAAAGTATGAATCTCTGGCTTTGTCTGTATTGAAAGATTTGGCAAAAGCAAGAGGAATTAAAGGTGTTTCTGCTATGAAAAAAGAAGATGTGGTAGAGGCTATGCTTGCTTTGGATGAGAAAGAGAAAGCGGAAAAAGCGAAAACAGAAGCAGTAAAAACTGAAAGCGCACCTCAGCACCAGGTGAGAACAACCCCTGTGGTAAGAACTGCCCCTGCGCGAAATGCCGAAGGTCAGCAGGAGGGTATGGCAGGTTCTTATGTTCAGATAGACCGTAACGCAGTTTATGATTCCACAAATTATCCGAAGGAATTAGACAGTGGCGAGGAGGCAAACGGTATTTTGGAAGTGCTTCAGGACGGATATGGCTTCATCCGCTGTGACAATTTCATGCCCGGAGAGAATGATGTGTATGTGTCTCCTACCCAAATCCGCAGATTTGGATTGAAAACCGGTGACATCTTAATCGGTAATAAACGTATTAAATCCCCACAGGAAAAATTCCGTGCCCTTTTGTTTATCAGGACAATCAATGGATTTACTGTGGAACAGGCAATGAAGCGTAAGAAGTTTGAAAACATGACACCTATTTTCCCGGATGAGCGTATTCCTATGGAAACACCCGGTTGCAGCATTTCCATGCGCGTTATGGATTTGATCAGTCCTGTTGGTAAAGGACAGCGTGGTATGATTGTGTCACCGCCCAAGGCAGGTAAAACAACCCTTTTAAAAGATGTGGCAAAATCCATTTTGAAAAACGCACCGGACATGCATATGTTGATTTTGCTTATAGATGAACGTCCCGAAGAAGTAACCGATATGAAGGAAGCGATTCAGGGACCCAATGTTGAAGTGATATATTCTACGTTTGATGAATTGCCCGAAAATCATAAAAGGGTGTCTGAGATGGTAATTGAGCGTGCTAAGAGACTTGTGGAGCACGACAAAGATGTAGTGATTCTCCTTGACAGTATTACAAGACTGACCCGCGCATACAATCAGGTTGTACCTCCTAGTGGACGTACTCTTTCCGGTGGTTTGGACCCTGCAGCGTTACATATGCCCAAGAGATTTTTCGGTGCAGCCAGAAATATGAGAGAGGGCGGAAGCCTTACCATTCTTGCTACAGCGCTGGTAGAAACGGGAAGTAAGATGGACGATGTGGTCTACGAGGAATTTAAGGGTACCGGTAACATGGAAATGGTGCTGGACCGTAAGCTTTCCGAAAAACGTATATTCCCTGCGATTGATATCCAGAAGTCCGGAACCAGAAGAGAAGATTTGCTCTTAAACGAGGAAGAACTGGAGGCAATTAACAACATGCGCAGGGCATTAAACGGTCTGAAAGCGGATGAAGCGGCAGACAGAATCCTGGATATGTTTACCAGAACCAAGAATAATGAAGAGTTCGTTGCAATGGTTAAGAAGATGAGAATCGTATAAAATAGCGATAAAACCATCAAAAAGATTATTTTTTGTAAAAAAAGAACTTGCATATCTATTATAGGCATGTTACAATAACAACGCTGTCTGTGGTGGCATAGGCAGTGCGGATGAGAACATTGAACAATTGACATTAATATAGAGAGGTGAAAGAGATGAAAGAAGGAATCCATCCCGAGTATTATCAGGCAACAGTTACTTGCAACTGCGGTAACACATTTGTAACAGGTTCTACAAAACCTGAAATCCACGTAGAAGTTTGTTCTAAATGCCATTCATTCTACACAGGTCAGCAGAAAACTGCTAGAGCTGACGGACGTATTGATAAGTTCAATAAGAAATACGGCGTTAAATAAGATAATTGTTGCAATTAATTCAGAAAGGTTGAGGGTTTACTCTCAACCTTTCTTAAGTCACAGAAAAATTGCACTTTGGGAGAAATAACATGGGTAAAAAGAAAAGACGTAGTGTATACTCCGGAATCGGTGGTCAGGCAGTGTTGGAAGGCGTAATGATGAAGAACAGCGAAAAGTACGCGGTTGCAGTCAGAAAACCGGACGGAGAAATTGAAGTTGATATAGACAATTTCCAGGGCACATTGCATGGCAAAAAGTTTAAAGAATTACCTTTTATCAGAGGTGTATTTAACTTTGTGGATTCTTTGAGACTTGGGTCTAAGGCACTCAATTACTCTGCAGAATTTTATGAAGAGGAAGAAGCAAAGGAAACATTTCTTGATAAACTGCTTAATAAATTAACCGGTGGCAGGGCAGAGAAGGTTTTAAACAGCCTTGTTGTGGTGGTAGCCATTGCGTTGGCTTTGGGTCTGTTTATCTTGCTTCCTTACTTTATTTCAGCCCAGTTTGAAAAATATATTATGAACGATTCACTGGTGGCGATTATCGAAGGTGGAATCCGTATCATTATTTTCCTTTTGTATGTTTGCGGCATCGCGGTAATGGATGATATCCGTCGCCTTTATATGTACCATGGTGCAGAACATAAATGTATTAACTGTATTGAAAAAGGCAAACCTTTAACGGTAAGAAATGTAATGCGCAGTTCCAGAATTCACAGAAGATGCGGAACCAGCTTTATGTTTTTGGTTATGTTTGTAAGTATTATTTTGTTCTTCTTTATCAGAGTGGATAACCCGTTGTACAGAATTGGTCTCAGGGTACTGCTGATTCCTGTTGTGGCAAGTATTTCTTATGAAATAATCCGTCTTGCGGGAAGAAGTGAAAATATTTTGGTGACGATTATTTGTTTCCCCGGTCTCATGCTTCAGAAAATGACAACAAAAGAGCCTGAACGGGATATGGTAAAGGTTGCCATCGCCTCCGTGGAAGCGGTGTTTGACTGGAAAAAATTCCTGATGGAAAACTTTGATTATACAGAAGAAGATCTTGCCCAGTATGTGGACGAGGAAGAAGTGGATGAGGACAGCGAGGATGTGCTGGAGGAGAGACAGGAGGATGCCGGAGCAGAGGCCTTTGTCTCAGATGATCCGGAGCATGATGCCTTTGTGAATGAGGAAACTGTCTGATGAAATATAAAGAGTGCTATGAAAAGGGTGTATCTGTTCTGGCGGCGGCCGGAGTTCCCGAAGCAAATCTTGATGCAAGACTGTTACTGGAATTTGTGTGCGGAACAAACCGGAATGATTTGTTGGTGCACGGCGATAGGGAAGTGGAAGAGGATAAAGCGTTGGAATATGAAAGACAGCTTTCTCTCCGTGCAAAACGCATCCCCCTGCAGCACATTACCGGAGTACAGGAGTTTATGGGACTGGAGTTTCTGGTAAATGAGCATGTGCTGATACCCAGGCAGGATACGGAAATATTGGTGGAGCAGGCACTTAAGGTGTTGAAACCCGGAATGCAGGTTTTGGATATGTGTACCGGAAGCGGCTGCATATTGATTAGTCTGCTGGCTATGAAAAGCGGAACCTATGGCGTGGGCGTGGATTTGTCCACGGATGCATTGGCGGTTGCCCGGAAGAATGGACAGAGGTTGTTGGAAACCGGCACGGTGGGCAATGATAAGGCTGTAGTGACCTGGTTGCAAAGTGATTTGTTTGACAAAGTCACAGGTGGCTTTGATATGATTGTTTCCAATCCACCCTATATCCCAACAGAAGTGGTGAAAGGTCTTATGCCGGAAGTAAAGGACCATGAACCCATGATGGCACTGGATGGCACAGAGGATGGACTTTTCTTTTATAAGAAGATAACAAAGCAGGCACCGCAGTTTTTGAAAGAGGGCGGATTTCTCTTTTTTGAAATCGGCCACGACCAAGGAGAAAATGTAGCGCAGTTGCTTAAAGATAATGATTTTACAGAAGTGAAAGTAATTCAGGATTATGCCGGACTGGACAGAGTAGTCTGTGGCAGAAGAAAGGAATAAAAATGTTTGATAAGTTAGATGATTTGCTCAGCCGTTTTGAAGAAATTATGAATGAGCTGAACGAGCCTACCGTAACAGAGAATCAGGAGCGATTCAGAAAGCTCATGAAAGAACAGAGCGATTTAACTCCTATTGTAGAGGCTTATAGAGAGTATAAGAAATGTAAACAGGATATTGAGGATTCCCTTGCTATGTTGGAGGAAGAGTCTGACGAAGATATGCGTGAAATGCTGAAGGAAGAGTTAAACACAAGCAAGAAGCGTGTGGAAGAACTGGAACAGGAACTGAAAATCCTGCTTTTGCCCAAGGACCCTAATGATGACAAAAACGTTATCGTGGAAATCCGTGCCGGTGCAGGCGGAGATGAAGCAGCTCTTTTTGCTGCTGAAATTTACCGTATGCTTGTACATTATGCGGAAGGCCAGCGTTGGCGTGTGGAGACTATGAACGTGGATGATATCGGTATCGGCGGTATGAAGGAAGTACAGTTCATGGTTATCGGTCAGGGAGCATATTCCAAACTGAAATATGAAAGTGGAGTACACCGTGTACAACGTGTTCCTGCAACAGAATCCGGCGGACGTATTCATACTTCTACCATCAGTGTAGCGGTTATGCCGGAAGTTGATGAAGACATTGATATTGTAATTGATGATAAAGATATCCGTATTGACGTAATGCGTGCTTCCGGTAACGGTGGTCAGTGTGTCAATACAACTGACTCTGCGGTACGTCTGACCCACTATCCTACAGGTATTGTGGTTTACAGCCAGACAGAGAAATCCCAGTTGCAGAACAAGGCAAAGGCATTTGCATTGCTGAAAGCAAAATTGTACGATATCGAACAGCAGCAGAGACATGATGCGGAAGCAGAGATGCGTCGCAGCCAGATTGGTACAGGCGACCGTTCCGAGAAAATCCGTACTTACAACTTCCCTCAGGGACGTGTGACAGATCACCGTATCGGTTTGACTTTATACAAGCTGGATAAAATTATGAACGGTGATATCCAGGATATTATTGATGCATGTATCGCAGCGGACCAGGCAGCAAAACTGGCAAAGATGAATGGGTAGGGGTAAACAGATGAATAGCGCAATTTTAACCATTGATGATTTCTCATCCAAAAACACACCTGCAATTGTAGATTATTTAAAAGAAAAAGGAATTAAGGTAATCTTTTTTGCAGAAGGGGGAAGAGTAGATTCCTGTTATGAAGAAGCAAAGTATGCTTTGAAAAACGGAATGATTGTAGGAAATCACAGTTATTCCCATCCTCATTTTTCTTCTCTTACGGTAGAAGAGTGTATTGAAGAAATCGAAAAATGTGAGCAGGTCTTAGATAGACTGTATAAGGATTGCGGTGTGGAGCGGACTTACAGACCCTTCCGTTTCCCCTATGGAGATAAAGGCGGAGATAATAAGGACGCTTTGCAGGCGTACTTACGGGAAAAGGGATTTCATAAGGTGGATGACATGCAGATCACATATCCTTGGTGGAAGAAATTTAATTTAGACACGGATATTGATACCTTTTGGACCTTTGATTTTGAGGAATATATGATTCGCCCCGGCTCAGGCTATACAAAGGATTTTGTGTGGAAAAAAATGCACGATACAAATCCGGAAGCGGGAGCAGCTCTTTTGGGGGAGAACAACCGGCATATTATTCTTTTGCATGCTCATGATGAGACGGAAGAAATGCTTCCGGAATATTATAAGTTGTTTATTGACCACCTTTTGGAAAATGGGATGGTATTTGAGGAACCAAGATTTTTGTAGGTTCCATATAGTGAAAAAAATGGCACCCCGGAATCGGTAAGATTCCGGGGCTTTTTTATTGACAAGGAAGAAGTAGTGTGATAAATTAATAAAAAGGCGACTGAGTAGTCGCAAAAAATGAACGAAATAATTTTACGAGGGAAATGGAGTTTGGAAACAGATGGAATCGAAGGGCGAAAGAACCAGAAAAGAAATCTTAAGTGTAGCATACACACTTTTTTCTGAGAGAGGATATAAAGATGTTTCCATGCAGGATATCTGCAATGGGACAGGGCTTAGTAAAGGCGGATTATATCGGCATTTCAGAAACAAAGCGGAGATTTTATTTGAATTGTTAAAAAAAGAAAAACGGGTGGAACAGGATATCAGTGAAGGAATCAGTGCGGTACAGGCATTGGACAATCTGCTAAGTATTTACAGAGCAGATATGGAAAAATGCAGGGAATCATTAGCCTATGCCCTATTTGAATGTGTGGCTTCCAACGAACAATCTTTTGTCGATAGCAGGAATACTGCAGAGATGGAACATTGGCATAGCCTGGTGGAGTATGGAATAAAAACCGGTGAATTTAGGTGTGTGAATCCGGATGTGGTGATGGACACTTTTTTATACTCTTATCGTGGCGTGATGATGTGGGGAAGGGTGTTACCTTTTGACGGTGAAACATTTGAACATTTGACAGAAGCTGTGAAAATGATGCTGGTAAAGGATTATAAATCAGTATAGGAGGAAGGAATAAAGATGAAGGAATTGATTGTACCTAAGAAGTTGTGCCCGGGAGACACGGTGGCGTTTATTTCCCTTTCCGGTGGACGGGCGGGAGATACGGACATGTTGCCCCGTTATGAGCTTGGAAAGAAAAGATTTGAGGAAGTGTATGGCGTACATGTGGTGGAGACGCCTCATGCATTAAAAGGAAGTGCGTACCTGTATGAGCATCCGGAGAAAAGAGCGGAAGACTTAATGTGGGCACTTCAAAAGGATGAAATAAAGGGAATTATTTGCAACATGGGTGGGGATGATTCCTACCGGGTTCTGCCCTACATTGATCCTAATGTGATTCATGATAACCCGAAAGTATTTATGGGGTATTCGGATATCGCTACTTGGATGGCTGTGTTTGCTTATGCGGAAGTGAGGGCTTATTACGGTCCCAATGTGCTTACGCCCATTGCACAGCCGGGAAGCTTGGATGAATATACAGAAAGAGCAATCAGACGCACCTTGTTTGAAACAGAGGTTATCGGTAAGATAGAGTGTAGTGAAAAGTATACTCCTATTGAGTGGAGAGACATTAAGCCCAAGAAAATAAAATGGACAAAGAATGATGGATATTATGTTTTGCAGGGGCAAGGCGTAAAGCAGGGCAGAATTTTCTGCCTGTGCGGCGGTCCATTAAGACAGATTATGGGCACAAAATATTTTCCTGAGCCGGAGTTTTTCGAAGATACCTTTTTGGCGCTTGAACATGGGGCGCCATATGGAAACCATCTGGCAGGCTTGCATGAACTCCGTTCCTTTGCGGCAGCCGGAGTGTTTGATAAAGCAGCCGGAATTATCACCGGAAAGTTAGATGAAGAAAGCAGAAATACCATCCGGAGAGTAATCAATCAGGAAGTACATAGAGAAGATATGATTATCCTTGAGAATGTGGATTTCGTACATCACACTCCCATGACCATTTTGCCGATGGGGGCTCTTTGTGAGGTGGATTGTGAAAAGGCTACGTTTACTATTTTAGAATCCGGAGTGAGGGGATAGAAAATCAAAATAATATCTGAGATGGTAGAAATACCATCTCTTTTTGATGAAATAAATTAAAATATAAACAAAACAGAAACATTTCAATGATAGAATAAAGGTAAATATATTCTTGGGAGGTAATGCAATGTTTAAGGTATTAGTGGTAGAAGATGATAAGGATTTGAATAAATCGGTATGTTCTTTTTTGAACCACAGTGGTTATGAAGCGATTGGTTGCCTAAATGCAAATGAAGCATATGATGCACTGACAGATAACATCATAGACCTTATCGTATCCGATATTATGATGCCGGGCATTGATGGTTTTGAGTTTGCGGCAGATGTTCGTGAGTTGAATGAAGATATTCCGATTTTATTTATGTCTGCAAAAGATGATATAGCCTCCAAGCAGAGAGGATTTAGAATCGGTGTAGATGATTACATGGTAAAGCCGGTTGATTTTGATGAATTATTCCTGCGTATTGGGGCACTCCTCCGAAGAGCAAAGATTGCTTCTAATAGAAAATTGGAAATTGGCAGGTTTATGATGGATGCAGATGAGCATACTGCGTATCTGGACGAAAAGGAAATATCACTGACAAACAGAGAGTTCAGTATTTTATATAAACTGTTATCCTATCCGAAAAAAACATTTACCAGAACACAACTTATGGATGAATTTTGGGATGCGGATACGGAAACGGCGCCCAGGGCAGTTGATGTGTATATGACAAAGCTGCGTACTAAATTAGCGGAGTGTGAAGATTTTGAGATAGTAACGGTTCATGGTCTGGGATATAAGGTGGTGCTGAAATGAGAAGAGAAGAACTGAGGCATAAGATATTACGTGGGATATATAACTACTTAATGTTTTTTTTGTTGGTAGCATTCTTGGTTTCGTGTTCCATGATGTTGTTTGTTTCCGTGATGGCAAATTCGCTGGATTTAACGCTCACAAGTGAAAATATCGGTCTTGCGGCAAAAGTGACCTTTGGGAACGTGATTTTCCTAAGCGTTCTTTTTACCGTGATTGATGCGATTCGCAGAAAACTTACAACAGAGAAGATTACGAAACATATAGCTGAAGCTGCCAAACGCTTGGTGCGTGGAGATTTCAGCGTGAGAATTACACCTATAAATTCCTTAAGCGCAGATGAGAAATTTAGTGAGATTATAGACTGCTTTAATAAAATGGCAGAAGAATTATCCGGCGTTGAGACGTTGCGTACGGATTTTATCGCAAATGTATCGCATGAAATGAAGACACCGCTTTCTGTTATGCAAAATTATGGAACACTTTTACAAATGCCGGATCTGGAAGAAAAAAAGAGGATAGAATATGCCAAAGGCGTAGCGGAAGGGTCGCGCCGTATAGCAGATATGATGACAAATATTTTAAAACTAAACAAATTGGAAAAACAACAGATTTATCCAAAGTCAGAAGAATATGATTTGGGTGAGCAGCTGTGCGAATGTTTGCTTCAGTTTGAAAATGTATGGGAAGAGAAAAACATTGAGATTGAGACTGCAATTGCAGAAGATGTTAAGGTAAGTTCGGATGGGGAATTATTATCCCTTGTATGGAATAACCTGTTTTCCAATGCGTTTAAATTTACTCCGGAAGGTGGAAAGGTAACGCTTGTTTTGGATGCGACGAAGGAGCATGCCACTGTAAAAGTAATAGATACGGGATGCGGAATGTCACCGGAAGTTGGAGCACACATTTTTGAAAAATTCTATCAGGGAGATACTTCACATGCTATGCAAGGCAATGGGTTAGGACTAGCTTTGGTAAAAAGAGTGATTGATATCCTGAATGGGGAAATCAGCGTGGAAAGCGGTATAGGAAAGGGAAGTACCTTTGTAGTAAAATTCCGGAGGATTTAGTATGCGAGATTGGAAAGAAATAGGAAAGAAACTCATATTCCCTCCCATATGGATAATAATTTTACTGACGACAATATGTACAATTGCACTTGTGAAAATTTTCCTAAATGGCTGGGAGACGAACCCTTGGGCATGCGTAAGCTATGTGTTGTCTTTTTATACGCTTTCAGTGGTTTGTATTGCTTGTTGGAAAAGGCTGCCCCGATATTACAAAGAAGTGGAAAGTAAAATGCATGAGAACAAATATATCGACAGATATATGACGGATGCTGTGTTTAAATCAAATGTAGGACTGTACCGCTCGCTGGCGATTAATCTAATCTATGTTGTGGTAAATGGAGTATCGGGATACATTTATCAGACATACTGGTTTGTAATTTTCGCAGTATATTATTCCATTATCGCAATGATGAGAGTTCTATTAGTGCGATACGTGATAAAAAATCCCATTGGCGGTAATCATTTTGGGGAACTGAAAAGAGCCAGATTGTGTGCCTATATTTTGCTGACCGTGAATCTGGCATTGTCCGGTGCAGTATTTATGATGGTATTTTTTGACAGAGGCTTTCAGTATCAGGGAATCTTAATATATGTAATTGCAATGTATACATTTTATATAACAACAACAGCGATTATTGATATGATTAAGTACCGTAAGTATAAAAGTCCGATTTTATCTATTACAAAAGCAATCAAGATGACAAGCGCATTATTTTCTATGTTGTTTCTGGAAACGGCAATGTTTGCACAATTTGGTGCTGATACATCTCCGGAGACAAAACGGATAATGATAATGTTGACCGGGGCGGGAATTTGCGTGGCTGTTGTCTCTATAGCAATTTATATGATTCAACAAACGACCAAAGAGATTAAGCAATATAAAGTAACAAGGAGTGTTGTTAAGAATGGAAAGTAGGAATACAGAAAGTGTTTTTAAATATACATATTCGGCTAAGGAACAGGAGGAGATTAAAAGAATCCGTCAGAAATATCAGGCGCCGGAAGAGGATGCGATGACAAAACTACGGAAATTAGATGGACAAGCCACAAAGAAGGCGACAGTTGTTTCGTTGGTATTTGGTGTTATTGGAGCATTGGTAATGGGTATGGGAATGAGCCTTATCATGACAGATTTAGCAACTGTATTAGGAATGACTGTTATGGTCAATACGATTGTTGGAATAATCACAGGTGTAATTGGCCTGGTTTTGGTTATAATGGCATATCCTATATATTTAAAAGTGCTTAAGGGAGAACGTGAAAAGATAGCGCCGGAGATTATAAGGCTGACGGATGCATTGATGAAATGACGGACGTGTAAAAAAGATGGTAGAGGGATGCCATCTTTTTTTGTAAATTAATATTTCAGAAACATTTCACAAACAAGATTAAAACAAGATAGCGATATGATACATACATAAGATGCGAAGAACAAGGTAATCGCACAAACATAAAAATACAGAAAAGGAGATTAAGAAAATGTCAAAATTCGTAGAAGCAAATGAAAAAATTGCAGAGGCAGTAGTAGAAGGCTATAAGAAAATTGAGACCGGCGTAGTAGAGGGCTACAAGAAAATAGAAGAGGGAGTTGTTGCCGGCTTCGGCAAAATGGCAGATGGCTTTGTAGAAAAACATCTCTTGAAAGAGGGAGAGACAGTGGAAGAGGCGAAGCTCCGTTTGGCAAACGAGCAGGAGGAAAGAGAACAGCAGGCAAAAGCTTGTGCTCACGGGGCAGTAAATATTCCGGATGCCGATGAAATCGTAAAGAAAAACCTTGAAGCGTCAAAGAATGCCGGAAAAAGATAGGAGATTAAAAAATGGAAAAGAAAAATTTTATTACATTATTGTTAGGAATTGTTAGCGGATTAGTATTTGCACTTGGTATGTGCATGTGTTTTCTTCCTGAATGGAATATGTTTAATTTTGGTGTTGGATGTACAGCAGTAGGCTTTGTTGCGATTATTGCGACTATTATTGCATACAGAAAAATGTCCGGTGCAGCACCAATCAAAGTGAATATGAAGGTGGTTGGAAAGGTTGCATATGGAGTTATATCCTCCTTGATTCTTGGTTTAGGTATGTCTATGGTCATGGTTTTTGATGGAATGATGATTTTAGGTATGATAGTCGGTATTGTAGGAATTATTATGCTTCTTTTCCTGATTCCCATGTGTGTTGGTTTAAAAGATAGCAACAGAGAATAATGAACGAGTTGAAAAAATAAAGATTGTTTTGTAAGAAAAGGTGTAAAGTCTTTGATGATTTCATGAAAGACTTTACACCTTTGTTGTTTATGTGTTACTTTTTTTTAACATTATTTTTTTACAATGCGATTTGGTAGGGGACAAAAATTACAGGGTTAAATCTTCAACAGAAACACCCAGAGAAGAAAGTTTTGCGATAGTTACTTTGATCTGGTAATCAAGCTCTTTGTTTTCAGTGTTGCCATTTGCTTTTTTGATACGTTGTAAGTCTGTATATCTGTCAATGGTAACGGTAATTAGTTCTTTATCAGTCATAATTTCATTCATCCTTTCGACCCCTTTCTGTGAATATGTACTTGTATTATATGGGATTTTTTGTGAAGGTGTAAAGCCTTTTATGAAATTTTCAAAGTGCTGAATGTTTTTTTTGCGGAATTATGTTGTGAGAAAAGTTAATCTAGCTAATGTTTGTCAAGAATTTTTTTAAAAAAATTGCCTCTAAAAAAGGGTAACCTTAATAAAGCCACTATTGTGGATTTTTCTAAATTGCATGATAATGAACACGGATTTACTTATACAGCTCCATCGCACGAGCATAGTAAATTCGTAGGAACTTATTTACGCCAGCCATTTTGGCTACGTTGTAAGGTTTTCCTTCCTGTTCTCGAACTGCCCTGATTGATAGGTGGGGCTTTTCTACGAAAATTGAAATGATAAGGAGTTGTAGTAGATGTTAAAAGAGGATAAAAAAATATTAAAAAGAATTATAATTGCACTAATCATATTTGTGATAGTTGCATTTTTATTATCAATTTTATTAGATTTGTTCATTGCACATATGCTTTCTATGAAATCGAGCAGACTTACTGATGTGGGGACGGAAATATCACCGGATGGAAAGTACAGGCTTTTGTTTCAGGCTGTTGGTGATGCGGATTTCCCTTTTGGAAGTTCTCATGCGAAAGTGACACTTTATGACGGAAATGTAGAGATACTGTCATTTAATGAAGATATTGCTGATGATGGTGCAGCGTTTAGAACGGATAATTATTGTGTTGAGTGGTTGCCTTATGGCGCGGTCATTACTTTTATGGGGAGTGAGCAAGCAGATCATGAAGTAGCTGTGTTGTATGATGGGACTAAAGAATATACGGATGAGGAAATAGAGTACATTCTAAAAATGAGATATCA
>JAZNGC010000039.1:0-10784 GCA_045589155.1 Lachnospiraceae bacterium | reverse complement strand
AAAAATTTTATTACTTATTAATTCAAAAAACATTCTATAAATACATTTGTTCCGGATTAATAACAAGCTTAGATTTATTTAAATCTTCATTCCAGAAAATTTCATAATCTTCATCTAAAATGAGAATCTTATTTAAAACATCAGACTTATATTCTTTATTAATCAGCAAATTATACAGTTCTTTTCCGATAGAAGAAATACTAAACTCATAAGAATCTTTCGTCTTATAAAAAGAAACAGAAAACTTAGAATCAACATTCTCCTTTAGCAGAAAGAATAAAATATCTTTAATAAGAAGATATATCATAATACGAACGATATATGATTCAAAATAAACACCTTCATCTATTCTAATTTTAACTTCTGCCTTAGGATAGATTAGCAATATATTATGAACAAGATCATCCAATTCTTTTTTAATCGTTACCTCATATGGATATGGTTGCAAAAGAAATTCTATCCTATCAATTTCACAAACCATATCGTCTATCGATTTTTCAAGTTTGGATAATTCCAGCTTTGCCCTCATTGGATCACTATCCACGTAAGAAGAAATCATCTTAGTTAAATGAGAAATATAAGAAAGGGAATCCTTGATATCATTTTTCAAATATTTAATAACCAATCTATTACCTGACAGAACAGCATAGTATACCTCTTTCTGCTCTTTATTATCAGATTTAGAAAAAGTCTGTTTTAAATCATATAGAAGATTCATATTCTTTTCAAGAACATCTACAAGAGATTGATATGTTCTTAACTCGCCTTCCAATTTAGAAGCTTGCTCACGTAATTGTTTTAACTCCTCCTGTTTTTGTTCTACATGAATATCATCAATGACATAACCTTTACCGGCTTCCTTCATATAAGCATTCTTACTAAGAATACCGCGAGGGGAAAAAACAAAAGAATCCTTATTTTTTTCCTTTTCTAAATACGTGACATACTGACTTAATTCTTCCAAGCGAAAAGAAAGCGATATATTCTTTTCAGAACAATGATCACATTTTTCCCTATAGATAATATACTGTTCCTTCATGGAATCATATAAATGAGAAATCTGTTCACGATCCAAACGTTTTGATTTCAAGATAATGAACCCCCTTACATATATCTTTCGTGTTTTACTGTTAACCCAAAATACTATAATGGTTCCTTAGAAGGAAGACCTGCCTTTCGCGGATATTTCATAGAAGTTGATGCAACCTTTTCAATAGCAAGAAGATTTCTATAAATATCAGAATTCGGAAGATTAAATTCAATACGTTCTTTTACTTGACCACTTAAAAGATAAAAAGCACTCTTAGCCTGATCAAGTTCTTCCTGTAAACGTTCCGATTTATAAGAAACGAAAGCGCCACCTTTCTTGACAAAAGGAATACAATATTCTGTCAAAGTAGAAAGATTAGCAACCGCACGAGATACAGCATAATCAAAATTTTCACGATAGTCCTTATTACGCGCAAGATCTTCAGCACGGGAATGAATACAAATTACATTTGTAAGTCCGAGTTTATTTTTTACTTCCTCAAGAAATTTAATTCTTTTATTCAAAGAATCCATTAAAACGAATGAAGCATTTGGAAAAAGAATTGCCAAAGGAATACCGGGAAAACCTGCACCGGTTCCGACATCAATCATACGAAAAGTGATACTCTCGCAATCAATTGGAAAAGAATTCTTCTCCTGTAAATAACGAACAAAAGCAAGACTATCCAAAAAATGTTTTTTCATTACTTCATCAAATTCGGTAATTGCAGTCAGATTCATAAAAGAATTCCATTCAACAAGTAAATCGTAATAATCAATAAATTGTTCCTGTTGTCTGTGATTTAATACAATACCCCACTCATCCAAATCCCTATTAAATTTTTCTAATCGAGATACATCCATACTATCCTCACTGTCTTCCTTTCTGTTGCTCAAGGTAAATTAATAGTACTGAAACATCAGCCGGAGAAACCCCACTAATACGCGATGCCTGTCCGACAGACATAGGGCGAAAAGCTTTTAACTTCTGTCGAGCTTCAAGTCGAAGAGACGGAATTTCATCATAATCAATATGATCAGGAATAAGTCTTCGTTCAGTCTTCTTAAACTGCTCTACCTGACGCATCTGACGCTCTATATATCCTTCATATTTAATTTGTATGCAAGCCTGTTCCACAACATCCCATTCCAAAACCGGACGTTCATTATCAATTTCTGCAAGAATTTCATAATTCAATTCCGGACGGCAAAGAAGTTCAGCCAAAGAAGCAGCCGTGCGAAGAGGTGCAGTTTCATATTTGGCTAGAAAAGCCTGAATTTCTTTGTTGGCTCCAACCTTGGTATCTTTCAAACGTTGTACTTCAATTGCTATCTGTTCCTGTTTCTGACATACTTTATCATAAGTCACATCCGAAACAAGACCACACGCATGACCGAACTTGCTTAGTCTAAGATCCGCATTATCCTGTCGTAGTAAAAGACGATACTCAGCACGCGAAGTCATCATTCGATAAGGTTCTCTGTTATCCTTGGTTACAAGATCGTCGATCAACACACCAATATAAGCATCACTTCGATCCAAAATAAGAGGTTCTTTACCTTGTAATCTACGACAAGCATTGATACCTGCTATCAATCCCTGGGCAGCCGCCTCTTCATATCCACTGCTACCGTTAAACTGACCAGCTGCATAAAGACCATCAACCGCTTTTAATTCAAGTGACAATGTAAGTTCTCCACTTTCCAAACAATCATATTCGATTGCATAGGCATTACGTACAATCGTACAATTTTCAAGACCGGGAACCGTACGATACATTGCAAGCTGTACATCTTCCGGAAGAGAAGATGACATTCCTCCAACATACATCTCATTTGTATAAAGACCTTCAGGCTCAATGAAAACCTGATGTCTTTCTTTATCTGCAAATTTTACTACCTTATCTTCAATCGAAGGACAGTATCTCGGACCGGTTCCTTCAATAATACCGGCATAGATTGGAGAACGATCAAGATTATTCCGGATAATCTCATGTGTTGCTTCATTGGTATAAGTAAGATAGCAACTTACCTGTTCCTTCTGTATCTCATCAGGATTGGTTGAAAAGGAAAAAGGAGTAATACGCTCATCCCCAACCTGTTCCTCCATCTTGCTAAAATCAATACTTCTCTTATCCATTCTCGCAGGGGTTCCTGTCTTAAAACGACGAAGCTTCACACCAAGATTAAGAAGAGATTCCGTAAGATGGTTCGCAGCTTGCAAACCATTCGGCCCTGTATAAGTAATGGTCTCTCCGCAAAGACAACGAGCCTTCAAATAAGTTCCGGTACAAAGAATAACCGCCTTACATTCATAAATTGTTCCTGTATAGATACGAACCCCAGTCACTCTTGGTCTTCCATCCTCTGACTGTTCTGTCAAAAGTTCACATACTTCTCCCTGCTTGATGGTAAGATGCTCCTGATTTTCCAGAATCTGACGCATACTTCTTGTATAATCAGATTTATCTGCCTGTGCACGTAAAGAATGTACAGCAGGACCCTTGGAAAGATTCAGCATCTTAGACTGAATAAAAGTCTTATCAATATTTTTACCCATTTCACCACCCAATGCATCGATCTCGCGAACGAGATGACCTTTGGATGTTCCTCCAATATTAGGGTTACACGGCATTAATGCAATACTTTCAACATTTACTGTAAAAATAACAGTATCAAAACCAAGTCTTGCACACGCCAAAGCAGCCTCACATCCTGCGTGACCTGCTCCAATAATACAAATATCTGTTTTAATTCTTGCTTCCGGCATTTTATCTGTAATCCTTTTAAAAATATTTAATAATTTCAAAAAATGAAAAATAATACTTTTGACATGCAAAGAATCTCGCAAGCGAGATTCTTTAGCAAACTAAACAGTCATATTACGAATGGTCGCACTACCTCTCTCCAATGAAACAAGACCTGTACGACAAATTTCTAGAATTCCAAAATCACGCATGATATTAATAAAATCATCAATGCGACGACTGTCACCTGTAACCTGCATCATGACAGCTTCTCTGGTATAATCCACAGTTTTGGCATCAAATGCTTCTGCTGCTGAACGAATCTCTTCACGGATTTCAGGTGTATTTTCAACCTTAATAAGCAGAAGCTCACAATTAACGGAATCTTCCTTATGAAGCTCTTTAATAGAAATAACATCCGGCAACTTATAGAACTGGTTAAAAAGCTGTTGCTTTGTCTGTTCTTCACCGTCAAAAAGAACAGTAATACGGGAATAATCCGGTGATTCTGTTTCACTAACAGTAAGACAGGAAATATTAAAGCGTCTTCGTCTAAACATACTGGTGACGCGATTCAATACACCGAATTGGTTTCTTACTAAAATTGCAATTGTGTATCGTTCCATTTTAGTTACCTGCCTTTACAATAATATCATCCATGGAGCCTCCGGGAGGAAGCATGGGAAAAACTAACTCATCTTTATCAATTCTGCAATCAATTACATAAGGACCATCATAAGAAAAGGCCTTGTCCAGTGCAACATCAAGTTCTTCCAAAGTATCGACGGCAATACCATCTCCACCGAATGCTCTTGCAAGTGCTGCAAAATCAGTCTGTCTTGCAAGAACGGTAGCAGAATAATGTTTTTCATAAAAAAGAGTCTGCCATTGACGAACCATTCCAAGTACACCGTTATTCATAATCAAAATAACCATAGGCACTTTATATGTAACTGCAGTCGCAAGTTCATTTAAACTCATACCAAAACTACCGTCACCTGTTATGAGAACACTTCGTTCTTTCGTTGCCATTTGAGCACCGATTGCAGCACCCATACCAAATCCCATAGTACCAAGACCACCACTTGATATAAAACGGCGAGAATTTGTAAACTCCAGATTCTGAGCAGACCACATCTGATGTTGTCCTACATCTGTCGCAATCGGAGTGTTATCGTTTTTCTTTTCATTCAATTTTAAAATAATATTTCGCGGAGTCATACCTTCACGTAAATCAAGTGTTTCCTTTTCTTTTTCACGGAACCCTTTTACCCGCTCTTCCCATTCGGGATGTTCTGCTTTCTTAATAAGAGGAAGTAATTTTTGCAATGTCATCTTAATATCGCCGCGAAGCTTATGTGTATCATTGGTAGTTTTGGATAGCTCAGCACCCTCGATATCTATATGGACAATTTTAGATCTTGTTGCAAATTTGGCACGGTTACCCGTAACTCTGTCATTAAAACGCACACCAAGTGCAATAATACAATCCGCACTGTGCATCGACATGGAAGATGCATAATGCCCATGCATTCCTTGCATTCCCAGGAACCGTGGATGATTTGTCGGAACACCTGAAATACCCATCATGGAACAACCCATCGGAGCATCAATCAACTCTGCAAGCTCATACATCTCTTCTTGTGCACCCGATGAAATCAGACCTCCTCCAAAATAAATAAAGGGTCTTTTACATTGATTAATACATTCTGCAGCAGGCTCAATTCTAATATCTTTGGCAGCAATTCTTCCGCCCGGAACAATAGGTTCCTTTGATTCAAATTCATATTCTGCCATCTGAATATCGCGAGGAACATCAATCAAAACAGGACCCGGTCTTCCGGATGCAGCAATCTCAAAAGCTTCCCTGATGGTATCTGCCAGCGTATCAATAGAACCTACAAAATAATTATGTTTTGTAATTGGAAGAGTAATACCTGTAATATCAATTTCCTGAAAACTGTCAGAACCAATTTGTTCACTTACAACATTACCTGTAACAATAACAAGCGGAACAGAATCAATATATGCCGTTGCAATGCCTGTCACAAGATTTGTTGCTCCCGGACCGGAAGTTGCAATTACAACACCTGTTTTACCGGTAGAACGGGCATAACCATCCGCAGCATGTACCGCACCCTGTTCATGTGCAGTTAATATATGTTTGACTTCATCCTGATATTTGTATAAGGAATCATAGACATCAATAATCTGACCTCCGGGATAACCAAAAATCGTGTCACAACCCTGTTCTATAATTGTTCTTACAATAATATCCGCACCGCTTAATAACAATTCAGTGTTCTCCTTCCCAAACCAGTACACACAAAAGATAATAAATAAATTATCAAATAAAAAACATAGTTACAAATATTTTACCAGTTAATATTGGTATAGGGCAATGTTTTTATCTAAAAGAATTCTATTTTTCTTCAAAATAATCTATATAACGCTATTTACCCATACAAAATTTGGAAAAAATCTCATTTACAAGGTCTTCTCCAACTTCTTCACCTATCATTTCCCCAAGGGAAGCATAGGCACTCATCAGATCTATGGAATAAAAATCTTCAGGCATATCATCCTCGAGACTCTTTTTAACCATCTCCATATTAGCAAGAGCCTGTACCAAAGTATCTTTTTGGCGCATATTTGTTACAATTAATTCTTCATCA
Organism: Lachnospiraceae bacterium; assembly: GCA_045589155.1. Taxonomy (GTDB): domain Bacteria; phylum Bacillota; class Clostridia; order Lachnospirales; family Lachnospiraceae; genus Acetatifactor. The sequence goes on along the minus strand of JAZNGC010000039.1, from coordinate 4,333 downwards.
AATGTAATTTCACCGGAAATAAACATGTTTTTCACAAGAGAAATAAAATCTTCAAGACCTTCTTTTTTACCGGCAGAAATCATCAGAAACCGCGGAACAATTCCATTCTTAAAACAATCAGCCACATTTTCTTTTGTTACAACCGTAGCCAAATCGGATTTATTTAAAAGAACGATTGTTTTAGCAGGATTTAAAAGAGATATAATTTTATGGTCACTCTCATCTAATTTTATTGAGCTGTCAACCATATAAACCATTAAATCTGCATCTTTTAAAGATTTTTCAGCCTTTTGGACACCAATCTGCTCTACAATATCTTCTGTTTCATGTATACCGGCTGTATCAATCAGATTTAATGTTAAACCATCCAAATTAACCGATTCCTCTAATGTATCACGTGTTGTACCGGCAATATCCGTTACAATTGCACGTTCTTCTCCAAGTAAAAGATTCAGGAAAGAAGATTTGCCGACGTTGGGCTTACCTACTATAACTGTATTAATACCTTCTTTTATAATCCTTCCGTTTTCGGAAGAAGAAATCAACCGTTTCAAAACATCTATAATATGGTCACTTTTTTCTTCCAGTCTTTCATGGAAACCATCCAAACTAATATGTTCCGGATCATCAAGAGCAGATTCAATAAATGCAATTTCGTAAAGAATTTCCTCACGTAATGCTTTGATTTGTAAATACATATCACCTTTCAGATGAGTAAGGGAATTTTTTCTTGCAGCTTCATTTTTAGATTGGATCAAATCCATAATTGCTTCTGCTTTTGTCAAATCAATACGTCCGTTTATAAAAGCACGTTTTGTAAATTCACCGGGTTCTGCCATTCTTGCACCGTTTTTCAAAACAGTCTGTAAAATTCTGTTCATTACATAAACTCCACCATGGCAGTCTATTTCTATGGTATTTTCCCTTGTAAAAGAATGAGGAGCTTTCATTACCAATACCATTACTTCATCTATCATGTCTTCACCATCATAAATAAACCCATAGTGAACCGTATGACTATCTGCTTCTGATAATTTGAAACCGCTTCTATTCTTATAAATTTTGTCCGCTACTTCAATTGCATTATCACCACTGATTCTGATAATTCCTATCCCCGAAGGAGAAAGGGCTGTTGCAATAGCTGCAATGGTATCTGTTTTCATCTGAAATCTCCTACCTTCATATTGAAAAAAAGGGCTACTAATAAATAAGCAGCCCTATTGATGTTATGTATATATTATTTTTTGAGAGTAACAACAACTTTTCTGTAAGGTTCTTCACCTTCACTATGAGTTGTTACATACTTATCATTCTGTAATGCTGAATGAATAATTCTTCTCTCATAAGGATTCATTGGCTCAAGAGAAACACTTCTTTTGGTTCTTTTTACCTTAAAAGCAATATTCTTTGCAAGATTTTCAAGAGTAAGTTTTCTTCTTTCACGATAATTCTCGGTATCAACTTTTACTCTGATATATTTATCAGAATCTTTATTTACTACCATTGATACAAGATACTGTAATGAATCAAGGGTTTGTCCTCTCTTACCGATCAAAATACCCATGTCCTCACCGTTAATAACGATTTCAAGAGTATTATCTTTTTCATCATATTTTGCTTCAATTACTGCAGTAATTTCCATTGCACCAAGAACATCATTCAAGAAAACTTTTGCTTTCTCATCAATGCCTATTTCAACTTCTTTTACACGTGCTTTGATTACGGCTTTCTTAGCATTAATACCAAGAAAACCTGTTGAACCTTCTTCGATTACTTCATAATCAAGTTTATCACTTGCAACCGTAAAATGCTGACATGCATTTGTAATTGCATCATTTACTGTTTTAGCACTAAATTCTATATATTCCATTTTGCCCTCCTTAATTTATTAAAAACACAATACATTATTTATTATTTTTTTCATTATATTGCTTTACCATATTAGCTTTTGATGCAAGACTGCCCTGAGTACCTTTATTATTTTTATTATAATACTCTGTAGACTTTTTCATCTTCTCTTCAAGCTCTTCTTTGGTTTTAGGCTGACTGGGTACATTTGTATAAGGATTATTAATCTTTCTTGTATTGGTGCCTGCTTTTTCATTCAAATTTGAAATAAATTCTTTACGCTTTTCAACTTTTTTCTCATATTTTTTTGAATTCTTATTAATCAGCTTATCCATATCCATATGGTCAATATACTTATTAATTGCAATCTGCTGAATACCACGAATTACAGCACCGGCAATCCAATAAAGTCCCATACCTGCAGGAAGCGTGAAACAGAAAAATGCTGACATCAAAGGCATAATATTATTCATGGTTTTCATAGATGTCATCATCGGATTATCATCATTACCTGTAGAATTACCTGCATTTGGTGCAAGTTTAAAACCTATCCACTGTGTAAAAGCGGCAAGTAAAGGAATCATCAATGCACAAATAATAATGACATAATTTCTTTCATCAGCTGCCCATTCCATTGTAATGGTTTCCCAAGGTGAATAAGAAATATTAATAAAAAGAAAATTATTAAATTTATCAAGATTTTCCAAAGTTGTTCCAATGGATTCACTTAAATCAGGAAACTTTTCAATTAAAAGATTCCAATCTGCTTTACTTGCTCTGTTTAATACATCTATATAAGTATTTTCAACATAAGTAGTGTCACCATTCACAAAAAGTTCGTTTGTAAACTGTTTGTTATACATGGAAGCTGATTTTAAAGACTGAATAAATTCTGTACTTCCTGCCTGATTTCTTAATTCACTAACCAAAGGATAAAAAGCATCTTTAACAGATGTAACATATGCAGGGATAGCACTGATTACACGATATAATGCAAATAAAATAGGCATCTGAATCAGCAACTGAACACAGCTACCCATTGGATTAACACCATATTTAGCATAAACAGCCTGTGTTTCTGCATTCATAGCCTGCATTGCATCAGGATCTTTTCTTCCTTTATATTTTGCCTGAATTGCCTGAATTTCAGGATTCATTTTAGCAGATAATTTAGAAAATTTCTGTTGTTTAATGGTTAAAGGAAGTAAAAGTAAATAAATTACAATAGTAAAAACAATAATAGCAATACCAACATTCGGAATTCCAATTTTTTCTAATAACCAATAGATTCCTTGCATAATATAACCAAGAACTCTGGCTATCGGTCCTAAAATAGCTCCCTGATATGCTGTCAATATTAAATTAATCAATTCAAACCTCCAAATCTTTCCTCATTCTAAGGAACAGGATCATATCCTCCCTTCGAAAAAGGATTACATCTTATAATTCTCCAAACCGCAAGAAGTACACCCTTAATCGGTCCATGTTTATCAATTGCTTCTATTCCATATTGGGAACAACACGGAAAATAAGGACACTTCGTTGTTTTCATAGGAGAAATATAAATTTGATATAGTTTTATAATAGCAATTAATGTCTTTTTCATATTTAATTACCATATTACTTCATGTCATCAACTAAATAAATAAACTTGTCCTCATTCTTTGAGGGCTGCATGAAGCTTCATGAGATGTAATAGTGCGCTTTCCGTCTCCCGGAATGTGGCAGACGCGGCACTGTTTCTTCCTATAACTACAATGTCTAAACCACTATTAAACATTTCTTCGTGTAGTCTGTAACTTTCTTTTACAAGTCGTTTTACCCGATGCCTTACTATGCTGTTGCCGACTTTTTTACTAACCGAAATTCCTATTCTGTTTCTATTGAGCTGATTTTTCGATACATACATTACAAATAATTTATTTGCGTAAGATTTACCACTCTTAAAAACAGACTGAAATTCATGATTTTTTCTTAATGAATCTGTAAAAATCATTATACTCACCTTTTTTCATAAATGAAAAAAAGGCCACAAATATGCGGCCTATGCTGATAACTGCTTTCTTCCTTTTGATCTTCTGGCAGCTAATACTTTTCTTCCGCCCGGAGTACTCATTCTTGCTCTGAATCCGTGAACTTTAGATCTCTGTCTTTTCTTAGGCTGAAATGTCATTTTCATATTCTAACACCTCCTTTACTTGTATCGAAAACATCATTGCAATTATATAGGAAGAAATACACTACGTCAAGGAATTTTTCATTTTTTTAAAAACATAAAAAAACTCAATAAAATAAAGAAAATTTTTATATTTTTTTAAAAACAAGATATAGTTTATTCCTTATATAATAAATACTAAATATAGATATTAAAAAAAATAAGGTAACAAATATAAAATTAACATAAAGTAATCCACATTTTGTGTATTACTTGTGGATAAATCTATTTTTAAATGTATAAAATTCGACAAATATTTACATTTTATCG
>JAZNGC010000038.1:0-19611 GCA_045589155.1 Lachnospiraceae bacterium | reverse complement strand
ACAGTTTGTATTTACCCAAAAGATTTATTACTATACTTTGTAAAACACATTTGGGGTACAAATTGGGATTTGTGGGAATGACAGATAGAAAATAGAAATTCGTATTTGGGTGGTTTTGTTTTTGGGTATATGCAGGGTTCAGATTTCTCTATGCCCAAAAAGAAGCGAGATTCCGGTATTACTTTAGTTTTTTGACTATTTTAGAGATAACTTTGGGTATCGATGAAGAAAAAATTGTCTGGTACCCAATTTTTTGCCCAATTTTGGGTATAGGGAAAATATAGAACTGTATATACCCAATTCGGATTAAATTGATAAGGAATAAATGTCGGCAACTTCCAATTTAGCGACATTATCCCCCTCGAACGTCCTAAACAAAATAAAAACGCCACTCTCACGAGTGACGTTTTCATTTTGCTAATGAGCGTGCGGGGATTCGAACCCCGGACAACTTGATTAAAAGTCAAGTGCTCTACCGACTGAGCTACACGCCCTTATTCATTTGTTAAAAACAAGATATCAAATCTTGAAAACAGGGCTAGCTGGATTCGAACCAGCGAATGCAGGAATCAAAATCCTGTGCCTTACCGCTTGGCGATAGCCCTATACTTGACACCAAGCGTGCCACTTGGACACTAATGTAAGAGGGTGGATAAAGGGATTCGAACCCTTGGCCTCCAGAGCCACAATCTGGCGCGCTAACCAACTGCGCTATACCCACCATATGCGAGACTCTTTGTCCAAAGACTTAAATCTCTAAATGTGCCCAAAGGGATTCGAACCCCCGACCCACGGCTTAGAAGGCCGTTGCTCTATCCAGCTGAGCTATGGACACATGCTACAAAATAAAAAGTTGGGGAAAAACCCCACTTTATCGACTTGGTCGATTTTGTTCGCAAATCATGTGTTTCGCACATGAAAGCGGGTGATGGGAATCGAACCCACGTATCCAGCTTGGAAGGCTGGTGTTCTACCATTGAACTACACCCGCATATTCACTAATCGGGGTGACAGGATTCGAACCTGCGACCCCCTGGTCCCAAACCAGGTGCTCTAGCCAAACTGAGCCACACCCCGTCGCATTTCCCGTCCCTTTTCGTGACGCAAGTCATATTATATATGAATGTTTTGTTTGTGTCAACCAGTTTTTTTAAATTTTTTAATTATCTGATTTTCACAAAAATTACTATATTGTACTACACATAACGGATTGTAAAATGGACTTCTCCCTCTCTGTCAATATCCATTAATACATAGGAAGCCTTTCTTCCATCCTGGCGCGGATAAGATATGCTCCCCGGATTAACTGCAATCACTCCTACGCCATATTCGATAACCGGTCTGTGGGTATGTCCGAAAAATACAATATCCACTCCTCTTGCCGCCGCTTCCTGCTTAATCATCTCTGTTCCCATTGAAACATAATAATGATGTCCATGCGTCAGCCAAACGCGATATCTTCCTATATTAAATTCCTTTTCCATCGGAAGATTTGAAAAGAAATCATTGTTTCCTGCCACAATTTCAAGAGGACAGCCGGTAGCACTCTCAAACAAATACTCACTGCCTTCCACATCCCCGCAATGTACCACCATGTCCACAGGTGAGACCTGTTCCAATACTTTTAAAAAATTGTCATTTTTTCTATGTGTGTCACTTACAATCAATACTTTCATCATTTGCCCGACCCCAACTCAGTATCGTATATCCTATTCTTGCAAAACGCTTATGGCTTACAACCGCAATAGCTTAAAGTCTTTCACGCAACAATTCCTTCATCGCCTCAAGTGCTCTTCCACGATGGCTCACCTGATTCTTTTCTTCCGGTGATAACTGTGCCGTGGTTTTTCCAAAACGGGGAACATAGAAAATCGGATCATATCCAAAGCCGTTTTCACCCGCTTCCTCGTAACCGATTATCCCTTCAATAATTCCCCTGGTGGTCAGTTCTTCTCCATCGGGTAAAACCGCCGCAATCGCACAGACAAATCTTGCCGTTCTTTTCTCATCCGGAACACCGTTTAAACGTTCAATCAAATTGTTATTCTTAATGGTATATGAAGTATCTTCCCCCATATATCTGGCGGAATAAATTCCCGGCTCACAATTTAAATAATCAATCTCCAAGCCGGAATCGTCTGCCATAACAATGGCATCTGTATATTTTGCAACCTCACGGGCTTTAATCAAAGCATTTTCCTCATAGGTCTTTCCATCTTCTTCTATATCCGCGCTGATTCCCGCCTCTTTCATGGAAAGCACTTCTATGTCCAAATCACCCAAAATCGCTCTGATTTCTTTCACTTTTCCTGCATTCCCTGTTGCAAAAACAATTTGCTTTTTCATTACTCTTCTCCTTCATATACCATCCGTATAGCCTGATATATTCCTTCTGCAATCTTTTCTCTGTAATCTTCCCTTGCCAGCAGCTTTGACTCCTGTTCGTTGGATATATATCCCACTTTCAAAAGGGCCGCAGGTACCTGTGCATTCCATATGGTACTTTCATTTTCCGTTGCCGCAAACAATCCGTTGCCTCTGCCACTAATGTGATTAACCACCTGACGTAATGTAAGGTCCGCCAATTGTGTACTGTTAAATTCCGGTGTAAAGAAATCACAGTTATAAATCACTTCCGTCCCATACTTTTTTTCATTGGATGTGTCCTGTGCCACACCAATGGAAAGTATAAAGTCCGCATCCACTTTTTTCACCAGTTCCAAACCGGCATCTGAAATATCTTCCGCATTTTCCGGAGTTCCAATCGGGTCTAACCGGGTAAAATATGCTTTGATGTCAGAGTTCTCCAATTTTGCTTTCAATTTCTTTGCCACGTCTAAAACAATCTCTGTTTCTTCCTTGCCGGCTGCTTCTCCTGTACCGCTTGCCAGTGCGCCATAAACCGGGTCAATTACAACTATTTTATCATATAACTCCCGCGGCGATACAAAATCAATATAAAGACTTCCACCTTCAAGCACACTCTTGCACTCGTAGATATCTGTCAGTTTAAAAATCATTAATACGCCTAATGCATTTTCTTCGTAAGTACCGGATTTTATCCCTGTAATATCACCATATACTGCCTGGGTATTATAAAACGCCGCTGTACCGTCAACAATCGTTATTCTAAGTTCCTCGTCCATATACCGGTTTTCAATGATAACATTTTCTGCTTTTACTCCATTTTCTAACGGAATACAAAGTCTGTCACCGGCCTCACTTTCCACGTCAAATACAAAGGACCTTGCCGCTTGCAGTTTTGGCTTACCCGGCCTTTGTGCCAGTTCATTTTGCTTTAACAACTGATCCTGGGAAACTTCTGTGATAACAATTGCCTTTTCATTTGCATACACTAACATTCCACTCATGGATGTTATAAAAAACACTACTGCTATTAAGAGTGTTCTCCATCTCAATTTATCGCTCATCTTATTTACCAATCAATACTACTAATTTCTTTCACCGTTCTTCTTAGGCGGCTTCGGTCCCATGAACTGATAATAATAGGTCTTCATCATTCCATTATAAATCTTCCGGTTTTTATCCGCTTTCCTGCCTATATCTCTTTCTGCCTGTTCATACGCAGTGATCATACACAAACTCCAGCTGTCTAACGCTTTATATCTCTCGCCAATGGTCTGATACAAAGCAGGCATGGCTGATTTATCTTCCAAACGCTCACCGTAAGGCGGGTTGGTGATAATAAATCCATATTTCTTTGCGTGACTGAATTTTTCCACGCCGCGCTGTTGGAAATGAATTAATTTTTCTACTCCGGCCAGCTTTGCATTTTCTCTGGATATAGCAACCATCTTTTCATCCAAATCATAGCCTTGAATATCCGTTTCAATATTTAAGTCCACCATTTCCCTGGCTTCATCCAGTGCATCATACCAAACCTGTTTGGGCACAACATGATTCCAGTTTTGTGCCGTAAACTCACGGTTCATTCCCGGTGCCATATTGGCTGCCATCATCGCCGCCTCAATAGGAATGGTTCCACTGCCACAAAAAGGATCCACAAGTATCCTATCCTTGTTCCAAGGTGTCAGCATTATCATTGCTGCTGCCAGATTCTCTGCAATTGGTGCCTTTGCCGTAAGCTTACGATATCCACGCTTATGTAGAGACTCGCCGGTTGTATCCAAACCTACTGTCACTTCATCCTTCATCAAAAAGACGCGGACCGGAAAACTTTCTCCGTCCTCCGGAAACCATGAAATTCCATAGACACCTTTTAATCTGTCCACCATGGCCTTTTTCATAATGGACTGAATGTCTGAAGGACTGAATAATTTACTTTTTACGCTGGCAGCCTTCGCCACCCAAAATTTTCCATCCTTTGGAATATACTCTTCCCAGGGAAGTGCTCTCGTCCCCTGAAACAGTTCCTCAAAAGTTTCTGCGTGAAATCTTCCTATTTTAATAAGGATACGTTCTGCGGTGCGCAGGAAGATATTTCCTCTGCAAAGAGCCTCTTCGTCTCCTAAAAAAGTCACTCTGCCGTCCGCAACTTCCGTGATATCATATCCCAAATCAATAATCTCTTTTTTTAACACAGCTTCCATACCAAAATGGCAGGGAGCTATCAATTCCATTCTCTTCATATCTTCTCCACTACTGAATAAACCAAACCGGCTCAATTTCTCTTGGATAGTATAACACTTTCCATTCTTTTGCACAATCAAAAAGGAGCGCTAAGCGCTCCTTTCCTTTTAATTTTAGTAATTCTTCTGGCTACCAGTATTATTCTTGCTGCTGTTCTGCTCAGAATTATTTGCATTTCTGCTCTGGCTGTCCTGAGCGTTTCTGCTCTGGTTGTTCTGGGCATTTTTGCAATTCTGGCTATTCTGATTGCTTGCAGAATTTTTCTGATTACTATTTTGACTATTATTATTCATATGAGTTTCCTCCTAATCTGTTAACAAGTTACACTCATATTATGTCTAAAGTGTACAGAAAAAATACTTAAAAATTTTAGGACTTTGGTACTATTTTAGGTATTGCATTTTAAAATCTTTCATGTTATAATGACATTGTAAATAGGAATAACCCCTTCATCGATTCCTATTTACGAACCCTTATATATTAATTATTTATACTCCCCTCAAATGAGCCATCAGCCCCCCTGATGGCTCATTTCCTTTTATAAATCTTTTTTCAGCCTTTCTTTTTAACCTAATTCTTTCCCCTGAATATTTTAATTACATGGGTCAAAAGCCAAACAAATATAATAACCGGCGCAAGCCACCACACAAACATAACCAGGGCTCCGAAAATCAGGCAGATTATCACAACAATCAATACTATAATCAGCCATAAAGGCATTTTTCGTATCTTAAATGTAGATGTCCCACCTGTACCGGCTCCTACATTCTCATATCTTCCGACCTCTTCATATCTATCGCCATTGTTCCCGCCTGCACTGTTTCCTCTGGCATCAATAATAGAACGGGCAATCAATTTGGGATTTCCCAATTCTCTCAAAACCTCATCTTCACTTTTTCCCATTCGTACCTGGGCACTAATATATTCTTCATAATATTTTACATTCTCCTCGGCAGCTGCCGCTCCCAATCCATTTCCAAGTACTGCCCTGAGAGAATTCAAAAAATCCTGTTTACTCATTCTACTTCCTCACTTTATAAAAAAACATGACATACTGACCTTTACAGTATATCATGCCTCTTATTTTCCGTAAATATTAACAGGCTCAACCCGCTATCCATTGATTATCTCCCGGTTATCCTGCCTACCGTTCCACCCTGACAAACCACACCTTCCACTACCACTTGTTCAATCACCGTGGTTTTAGGTCTCTCAATCAGATTAATGAGACATTCTCCCGCCTTCGTTCCAATACATGCCGTATCCTGCCTTAAAGTAGTCAATTGGGGTTCTATATGTCTTCCAATCCGAAGACCATCATATCCCACCACTGAAATATCCTTTGCTATCTCAAGTCCTCTTTCTTTGAGGGCATTAATCCCCCCAAAGCAGGCAAAATCATCCGGATAGAGAATACAGGTCGGGGGTTCCGGTAAGTCTAAAAGTTTCAATGTTTCTTCTCTGGTGGAAACCGTATCCCGGTACGCCGCCTCTCTGACATATTCATCCGGAACCGTAACCCCTAATTCCTCCGCAGTCTTATAAAAAGAAGACAAACGGCTCCTTGTAACCGCCGAATCCCCACCATGTATATATGCAATCCTGCGATGTCCCTGTTCATAGACATAGGTAAACAGATCTTTCATTCCCTTTACATTATCTGACATAACTGCAATCCTGTCGTGAAACAGATGATCGATTGTAACAATAGGAATATCACTCTTTATCAGTTCCTCTACAGCCGGATCGTAAAAATCCACACAGGCGGCTACCACACCATCAAATCCACGATAACGGCAGTGTTCCAAATAAGAGTTGCCACCACTTCCTCGTCCGACCGCATTGATAAAAGTAATATCATATCCCTTATTTTCTACCGTACGCTTAAAACTATCCAACACATTTGCAAAAAAATCATGTGTCAAACCACTCTGTGCCTCATCCACAAACAACACACCTATATTATAGGTTCTGTTTGTTTTTAACGCTCTTGCCGAAGAATTTGGGGAATATCCCATTTCTTTAGCAACCTGCCTTATATGAGCTTTTGTTTCCTCACCGATATCCGCATGATTATGCAAAGCCTTACTTACCGTAGCGATGCTGACACCACATTCCCTGGATATATCTTTCAAGGATACCATAATTCTTCCTTCTTCCTTAATCGTTTTCGTATTTTCAATATACATTATGTTTTTCCAAAAAGCAATACCATCAATTTTTTCTCTTTTGGCTGCTCATATTTTTGTTTATCTTTCACAAATCAACATTATTAACAATGCCGTGGTTGATTTTTATATTTTATTTGTATATAATTTGCATAAAGGTTTATGTTTTTATTTTACTTAAACGTTTACTTTATTTTTCATTATTTTTTGTAAAGGAGACCTATTATGAAATTCGGTTATTTTGATGACGCCAACCGTGAATACGTCATTACCACTCCCAAAACTCCGCTCCCCTGGATTAACTATCTGGGATGCAATGACTTTTTTAGTCTGATTTCCAATACCTGCGGAGGCTATTCTTTCTATAAAGATGCAAAACTTCTCCGCCTTACCAGATATCGCTACAACAATGTTCCCGCCGATATCAATGGCAAGTACATATATATTAAAGATGGAGATACTGTATGGAACCCGGGCTGGCAGCCAACCAAAACCGAACTGGACTCCTACGAGTGCCGTCACGGTATTGGCTACAGCCGTTTTACCGGTTCTAAAAATGGTGTAAAAGCTTCTGTTCTTTCCTTCGTTCCCATGAACGATACTTGTGAAGTAAGCAAGCTTACCTTGAAAAATGAAAGCAATTCTGCAAAATCTCTCTCCCTTTTCTCTTATGTGGAATGGTGTCTGTGGAATGCAGATGATGATATGAAAAACTTTCAGCGTAACTTAAGCACCGGTGAAATCGAAGTTTCCGGTTCCATCCTGTTCCACAAAACAGAGTATCGTGAGCGCCGTAATCACTACGGCATCTACTCTGTAAACACTGCTATTGATGGTTTCGACACCAGTAGAGATGATTTCCTGGGTGCGTACCGCGGACCTGAAATGCCGGAAGCAGTTGTAAACGGTGCATGTACAAACTCCATGGCAAGTGGTTGGTCCCCCATCGCTTCCCATCAGATCAATGTCTGCTTGGCTCCCGGCGAATCCAAGGATTATGTATTCGTATTGGGATATATTGAAAATCCTCAGGAAGAAAAATGGGAATCCTACGGTGTGGTTAATAAAAAACCTGCTTTTGAAATGGTTGCCCGTTACCGGACAAGTGCAGATGTAGACCGTGCTTTTGCACAATTAAATGAATACTGGGAAGCTCTTCTTTCCAAATATAATGTACAATCTGAAAATGACAAAGTTAACCGCATGGTTAATATCTGGAACCAGTATCAGTGTATGGTAACCTTTAACATGTCCCGTTCCGCTTCTTACTATGAATCCGGTATCGGCCGCGGTATGGGCTTCCGTGACTCCTGCCAGGATCTGCTTGGTTTCGTACACCTGATTCCCGACCGTGCAAGAGAGCGTATCATTGATATTGCTTCCACACAGTTCCGGGACGGTAGTGCATATCATCAGTACCAGCCTCTCACCAAGAAGGGTAACTCCGACATCGGTAGTGGCTTTAATGATGATCCCTTATGGCTCATTGCAGGTACCAGTGCCTATGTAAGAGAAACCGGAGATACATCCATTTTGACAGAGATGGTTCCTTTTGATAACGATATGAGTGTTGCAACTCCCCTTATGGACCACTTAAAACGCTCCCTGGATTACATTATTACTCACAAGGGTCCCCACAATCTGCCTCTGATTGGCCGTGCCGACTGGAATGACTGTTTGAATTTAAACTGCTTCTCTGAGCATCCCGGAGAATCTTTCCAAACCTTTGGTCCCAGCGAAGGTCCCGTTGCGGAATCCGTATTTATTGCAGGTATGTTCGTAAAATATGCGGAGGAATATGCCCAGCTTGCTGAACTTTTAGGTGATGATGCTGAAGCGGCACGTGCAAGAAAAGAAGCAGAAATAATGTATGATGCTATTCTGAAGGATGGTTGGGACGGAGAATGGTTCGTCCGCGCATATGACGCTTATAGTCAGAAAATCGGTTCCAAAGAATGTGAAGAAGGTCAGATTTTCATTGAGCCCCAAGGTTTCTGTGTCCTTGCAGGTGTTGGTGTAAAAGAAGGTCTTGCCGAAAAAGCACTGAACTCTGTAAAAGAAAGACTTGATACCAAATACGGCGTAATGATTCTCCAGCCTGCTTACACCAGATATCACTTAGAACTTGGTGAGGTTTCCTCTTATCCGCCCGGATACAAAGAGAACGCCGGTATCTTCTGTCACAACAACCCTTGGGTTTCCATCGCAGAAACCGTACTTGGACGTGGTGACCGCGCATTCGAAATCTACCGGAAAACATGTCCTGCATATGTGGAAGAAATCAGCGAAATCCACTGCACAGAGCCTTATGTATACTCTCAGATGGTTGCAGGCGCAGATGCAAAATTCCACGGTCAAGCCAAAAACAGTTGGCTCACCGGAACTGCTGCATGGACCTTTGTAAATATCTCACAGTACATTTTGGGCGTATATCCTACCCACAAAGGTCTCTCCATTGATCCTTGTGTACCGAAAGACTTTGGTGACTTTACTCTGACAAGACACTTCCGCGAAGGCATCTACAACATCAAGGTTTCCAATCCTAATAACGTAGAAAAGGGTGTTGTTTCCATGACAGTAGATGGCCGGAATGTTGAAGGCTGCATCATTCCTTATGTAAAAGGTAAGACAGAGTACAATGTCGAAATTGTAATGGGTTAAACCTGACTTCATACCTTGCTTTCATGAATGTTTGATATTATCAATTGACAAAACCTCCATTTCCTTTGAAATGGAGGTTTGTTTTCTTGTATTACCTATTCTATTTTTTCATTAACCCGGCAAATTGGGATTCATATCATCTGAACATCATGTCCCACATCCGCCCTACCACTTATTCCAAGGGCAGCTATTTTTTGTCACAGCTGCACGCATCTCCACGTAACATCCGCAACTTCTGCACATACCCTGAAATAAATTATCGCAGGACACACAAACGGAAAGACGGTTTTCATATAAACCGTCTTCCGCTTTTATATCTTCGTCAAGGTTATCAATATAATCACGCATATTTTGAAATACTTTTTCCTGACCATTCATATCTCTTGTCAGGCATTTTTTACAAATCCGTCTTTCTTCCATGATTATCCCTATCTTACCTGTGCTTCGCCTCTCCGGTAATCGCCGGAGAAACAGTCTTCTCCGTATCTTTAGTAATTTTCAGCCTTCTGCTGGAAGTAACTCTGGGGATGTGCACAAACGGGACAAACCTCCGGTGCTGCAGGTCCTACATGGACGTGACCACAGTTTAAGCACTGCCAAATCATATCTCCGTCCCGTGAGAACACAAGACCACCCTGTACATTCTCAAGAAGCTTGCGGTATCTCTCCTCATGCTCTTTTTCAATTGCTGCTACACCTTCAAACAGAACCGCAATCTCTTCAAATCCTTCTTCTCTTGCTTCCTTTGCAAAAGTAGCGTACATATCCGTCCACTCCTCGTGCTCGCCTTGCGCTGCTGCCAGAAGATTCTCTTCGGTAGTACCGATTCCGTCATTCAACAATTTATACCACATTTTTGCATGCTCTTTTTCATTTGCTGCAGTTTCTTCAAATATATTTGCGATTTGTACATAACCATCTTTTTTTGCTTTGGATGCAAAATAAGTATACTTATTTCTGGCCATAGACTCACCGGCAAATGCCGCCATCAAATTTGCTTCCGTTTTTGAACCTTTAATATTCGCCATATTAACCTCTTTTCTGTGCTCAAACGCACTCATTTCATACTCTCATCATAAAGGTTTGCCAGAAAAAAGTAAATAAATATGCCATGAATTTTTTCTATATTTCCTATGAAAAAAGTATTGACAATCGCTTTCGTTTCATGTAATATACTTAATGTTGCAAGAACATATTGCACATGTGCGTTTAGCTCAGCTGGATAGAGCGTTTGGCTACGGACCAAAAGGTCGGGAGTTCGAATCTTCTAACGCACAGTAAAGAAAAACCTCGTAAACATTAAGTTTACGGGGTTTTTTGTTTTATCTGTTTACTTTACGGATTTGTTGACAAAATTTGTTTCTGTCTTAGAATACATAATTCTCTGTGCATGATATAACCCATAATACCCCGATAACATATAACTTACTGCTATCGTCACCAGATAATAAGGCATACCTTCAAATCCGAACAGTTCAAAAGAAATAAGCAAGGAAGTTAACGGGCAGTTTGTCACACCACAAAATACCCCCACCATTCCACACGCCGCAGCCAAACCTACCGGCAATCCGAAAAGAGAGGCTACCGCACATCCAAAAGCCGCTCCGATACAAAAAGAAGGAACAATTTCACCACCTTTAAACCCTGCCCCCAGGGTAATAGCCGTAAATACAATCTTCAGAATAAAACTATACCAATTCACATCACCGGAATGGAAAATGTGCTCAATCAATTCCATACCCGTTCCAAGATAATCTCCTCCAAAAAGTATAGCCAGTATTATCACAATCACACCTGCGACCGCAATGCGGATATACTTATTTTGAAAGGCTCTTCTATACAAGCGCTCTGTTTTGTGAAGTGCCACACAGAACAAAATACTGACGCCACTGGCCAATCCCCCAAGTACAATCATCTTAAAGAAGGATAACGGCTCCATGGTCGGAATGTCTGCTACGATAAACCTTTCCGGTGGCAAATGAAAATACTGTGCCACGAAATAGGCCATTAAGGATGCCGTTACACAGGGAACCAATGCTGAGTAATGCATAATACCTATACTGATAACCTCAAGAGCAAATATCGCTGCTGCCATAGGCGTACCAAACAAGGCAGAAAAAGCAGCACTCATACCACACATGATAATAATTTTCTGGTCTTTTTCACTTAATTTAATCCATTTACCCACCTGATTAGCAATACTGCCACCAAGTTGCAAAGCAGCTCCCTCACGTCCCGCGGACCCTCCACACAACTGGGTAAGCACGGTAGATACAAAAATCAGCGGCGCCGTTTTCCAAGGAATATTCGTTGAGGAGTGAATCGAAGATATTACCATATTAGTTCCCTTATCATTTGTGTTTTTAAAAAAACGGTATAAAAACACAATTATGATTCCCGCCACAGGAAGTCCCAATATTAAAACCGGATATTCTGTCCGCACATTTCTCGCCCACCACAGAGCATGTCCAAAAAGAGTACTGATACCTCCCACGAACAAGCCGATACCTGTACCTATGATAAGCCATTTCCACATTGTGGTTACGGAGAAAAAACTTGCCTTCACATGTCCTTTGGCCCATTCTTCACTTTTTCCCAGCAACTCCTGACACAGTTGCAGTTCATTCTTTACTTTCTTCATTATATTCCTCATTGTGTTATGTTTTGTTTTCTCAATTGTGCCGCTTTTTCCCGAAAACAGATTTCTTCCTCAGTCTCCGCCCGGTCCAATTCAATTTTATGTGCTTTTTTTCCTCTACTCTCAGAATCAATTGTCACAAAGGTCATATAGGCCTCTATTTTGACTTTATCAGTCAATGCATCTTTACCCAAAACTGATACTGTCAAACTGGTCTCTCCCACATAAACTACCATGCCCTCCAGTTTTAAAATCGTACCTTGGGGTGTGGGACTGTAGTAAGACAGATCCTGTATATTACGCAAAACAACTTCATCCGCATTACCATGTTCACAGGCTGCAACCGCAAATCCGGCTTCAACTACCCACTCTGCAGTCCTCGCAGCAAATAAAGTGCCGTGATGGTTTAAATCCTCCGGCTTTACTAAATGCAGTGATTCATATTTTTTCATATTATTGTTCTCCATACCTTCTATATTCTTTCGGCGAAACACCCACTTCTTGTTTAAAAGCCTTTGAAAATGCCAATGGATCACTATAGCCCACCGAATATCCCACATGCTTAACCGGCATATCCGATGTTGTCAAAAGTGCTTTCGCTTTCTGTATGCGGACCATAAGAAGGTACTCTTGCGGTGTATGTCCCGTATCCACTTTAAACACTTTTCCCAAGTACGACCGGTCAAGACCGCAATAATCCGCAATCTCTTGGATACGGATGGGTTCTGAATATTTTTCCGCAATATATTCCATTACTCTCAGTACATATTGCTTAGCAGCTTCACCACTCTCTTTTTTCAAATCCATTTTTGCAGATGCATTGACCACAATTTGAAAAAATTCATACAATTTTCCAATGCACAAATATTCTTCCTCATGATGTTCTACAATTTCCATCAGACACTTTTGCGCATTTTCGCCTTCCCCACCCAGCGAAAACATTGGAGTTTTTACGGAAACACCTGCCCTTTCCAATAACTCTACAGCCTTCGGTCCATTAAATTGTATCCATATATAATACCACGGCGTTTCCTTATCCGCCTGATAATATCCAAGTACTCCGGGTGGAATCACAAATGCCTGTCCTTCACAAACTTCATATTCCTTTCCCTCCAGGATAAGTCTTCCCTTTCCGCTGACCACATAATGCAAAATAAATTTGTCACGGATAATCGGTCCGTATTCATATTCGGGCGTACACTTCTGATGTCCGATTTCATAAAACTGTATATCTTCATAAGAATTGTAACCAATCCAATGAACCGCTTCGTAATGCACTGCCATAGTAGATCTCCTTCCCGATTACATTCTGTTTTCATATTAGCATCATAACATATACTTGTCAAAAAACGAGAATAAAAAAGGCCGCAACTCTTTAAAATCCGTTGCAGCCTATTCGGGGCTTCGTTATATTATTTTATAACACTATTACTTTGTATCAGCAATACTCCGTGAGGTGGAATGGAATAGGTGTTGTCGGGATTCAGTTCTACATCTTCCCATAAATCTACGGTACTATTTCCCTTTTCTAAGAAATAATCAGACGGAACCACCTTTTGTTCCGATTCTGAAATATTAAAAATAGCCAGATTAGTTTCCCCGATTCCAAGCTGAATACTCTTCCAAATAATCAGATTGTCATCCCGGTAATATTCTTCCGCGCTTCTGGTTTGGGTCATAAGCGCCAGCACTTTTCTGTTTGTCAGAAGTTTCAACGTCCATTCATCCAATTTCGGAAGCTCCGCGCCAAGCATCAGGGGTGAACTTACCATACACCACAAAGTCATCATAGTACGTTGTTCATCCTTGGTAAAACGGGTTAACCTTTCATTGTCGAAACCTTTTCCGATTGTACCAACCGGCAACATATCGCAATCCGGATAACCTGTAATCTTTGCCTGCCCCTGCCACAACTTACAACGGTCAAACATATCACGGAGCAAGTGCCAGCTATCCCAAAAATCATCGGTAATGCGCCACATATCCGCATTGGCATGGTAAAACTCTGCTTCTTCTATTTTAGCAGGACCGGGAGATAAACTCAGCACAATATCTCTTCCACATTTCTCAATGGCACGATGAAGCATTTCAATTTCTGCCTTGGAGGACTGGGCATCCATACGGCAAATATCATCGCATTTTACAAAATCCACTCCCCACTGTGCATACAACTCAAATAAGGAATCATAATATCTCTGAGACTCTTCTTTGTTTGGATATACGCCATACATGTCAGGGTTCCAATAACAAATAGAATACGGGTTCGCAATTTCATTCGCAGTTAAATCTGTTCCCAAGAGCCCTGTATGCTGATGTGCCGCCACTCTCGGAATACCACGCATTATATGAATACCAAATTTCAAGCCCAAATCATGCACATAGTCTGCCAAAGGTTTAAACCCTTTCCCACCTACAGAAGAAGGGAAACGGTCCGGACAGGGAAGTAATCTGGAATACTCATCCATCTCCACCTTATAAAAAGGAATGTATTGAAACTCTGCCCTGCGGCTTCCGGCTTCATAAGCATACCATTCAATATCCACAACAATATATTCCCAACCGTATGGTTTCAAATACTTGGCCATATAATCCGCATTTGCTTTCACATCTGCTTCCGTAACTGCCGTATCGTAATAATCGTAGCTATTCCATCCCATGGGCGGATTTAATCTTCCTAAAACATTTTTACTCATTTTGCACCTCGTTCACGATACTCCCTCTAGTTTAAGTATAAACCTGAAAATATATCTTTAACATGGAGAAATGTAATGCAAACATGGAAAAATGCGTGATATTCATCCTGAAACCATTTCATACATACAAAAGACACAAAGACCTATAATTGAATTTCCGATCTGCAAATGCTATAATAAACCAATAGAAATAACGGAGAAAAAAATATGGAACAATTTCTGATTATACCGGGCATTCTGTTAATTATTTCAGCCCTTGTTTTACTGATTTCTTATGTATGCTTTTTCTTTGTATTTTATGTCCCAAATTCAAAAAAGAAATCTAAAGAAGAATATCCCATTCCCAAAGGCTCAGTTTATGAACCTCATCGGGAACAAATGATTTCCTGGATTAAAGAAGCCCGAAATCTACCCCAAGAGGACGTATCTATCACATCCTATGATGGTTTAACTCTCCGGGGAAAATACTATGAATATGCTCCGGGAGCACCCATTGAACTTATGATGCACGGCTACCGCGGCGAAGCGGAACGGGATATGGGTGGTGGCGTGCAACGCTGTTTTGCCTTAAAACGTAGTGCCCTTATTATAGATCAAAGAGCTTGCGGAAACAGTGATGGAAACATTATTACCTTTGGAATAAAGGAACATTTGGACTGCCTTAGCTGGATCGACTTTATGGTAGAACATTTTGGTCCTGATGTTAAAATCATACTCACCGGTATTTCCATGGGAGCTTCCACTGTGCTTATGGCTGCCGGAAAACCGCTCCCCAAAAACGTCATCGGTGTTTTGGCAGACTGCGGCTTTACTTCCGCCAAAGAAATTATATTAAAGGTTGCAAAACAAATTCACTTACCCGGACCTCTCCTTTATCCTTTTGTTAAATTAGGCGCAAAACTTTACGGTGGTTTTGACTTGGACGAATACTCCCCCACTTTAGCCTTGGAGAAATGTAATCTTCCGGTTATTCTATTTCATGGTGAATCCGATGACTTCGTCCCCTGTGACATGAGCCATGCCAACTATGAGAAATGCAAATCCGTCAAGAAAATCATCACTGTACCAGGTGCCGGACATGGACTTAGCTATATCATAGATCCGCAAAAGTACCTTGAAGCATTAAAAGAATTCTTTGAACCTATGTTTAACCAGGAACCCGAAAACAATGTCGCAACTAAATAAACTTGTATTTTAAGAAAGGTTTCTCCGGAAGCCTTTCTTTTTTTGGGGATAAAGATTGAATGGCGCATGGCGGCTTATTTGTCGTATCTACCTATAAACGTAAAAAAGGGGGTGTTGGGAAGACAAGATTTAAACTTATGTAAACTGGTTTCGTTCATTTTCTACCCAAACAAGCGGTTTGCATGCTAATGGCATGACAATTTTCCTCATTTCTTCTTCATTTCCATTGATTTTTTCTTATTTTATCTGCCCATAAAGCGTATTAAGGGCTCAATGGGCAGATAAAGTCCAAAAAGAGGTTTACATAATGCATTTTTTATCATGCCTAATAAGCATCTATCGTTCTTTAGGGTAGACGCGACCTATAACGTTGCCGCTTCCATAAAACAACTACAACCTTAAGACGCCTCTCAATTTAAATTCATAAACAAAAAGAAATCACAACTCGCCTTAAAATACGGTTGTGATTTCCTGTCGTTTCCAAAAATCATTAACTTCGCTTCTTTTCTTAAAATGATACAATTTAATATGGGGATTCTTCTCCAACTCACTCTCTATAGTTTCCCTATATTTCTTATTAAAGTTCCAAGCATATCTTAAAAATTTAAAATCCAATCTGCTAATACATTTCTCCGGCATATCCGGTCTGGCCTTGCCACGATACTTATATTCCCGCTTTAATATGTTCCATATGCACTTATAAGGCGGAAATTCAAACCAAAACACCGTGTCTGCATAAACCATACGTTGTTCCAGCGATTTCATATTGTTTCCTTCTATAATCCATTTGGGTGTTCTTGCTTCTTCCAAAACAATTTTTTCGAACTCCTCACGAGGCGTTACCTGCCAGTCATCATGCCAATATATCTGGTCTAAATGAATCAAAGGAAGCCCTGTCTTTTCTGCCAATGCAAAAGAAAATGTAGACTTTCCTGCACCATTACTTCCTATAATTACTACTCTGTCCATCTTACCACCACCTAATTGTAAACTATAATAACACCTTATTTATAACCGGAATCTTATCAAGAATAACCGCTACAACATATGAACAAACCAAAATAAGGATTGTCAGCAGCGGAATACTCAATACACAGTTAAAAGAAATTGTGGTAATTCCTAAAAGATTCAATTTCTCTAAGAAGAACGGATGAACCATGTAAATCACAAATGAATAACGTGCTACGTTGCTTATCACCTTAGGACAAGACTCTCTTTCCTTCATTGCTGCACACATTGTAAAAATCGCTGCAGATAACACTAAAATATTCCAAGAGCTCGCACCAAACAAGGTTTCATCATATATGCCATTTATGCGGGACTGCAAAACGGTTCCGACGCAAGAATATATCAATCCAAGCATTGCAGCGATATATAAGACAATCCGTGCCTTCTTGGCAATCCCAAATTTTTTAATATAGTATCCCAAAAGGAAATAACCAAGGTAACCCACAAGCATATTCATGCTCAGTTTGGAAACCCAAGCATTAACCACATCTAATTTAAGAACCGGTGCTATGGTCGGTAACAGATAACTGACCACAATCCAAAGCAGTAAAAAATATTCTATGACTTTTTTGTCTTCACAAATCTTTCTTGCAATCGGAATTAACACATAAAAACCTAAAATCAGGAATACAAACCACATATGGTAGTGCCCCCATAAAAAACGTTGGCCGGAATCTATCCAAAGTTCTTTAGTAACCTCTTTACCTGTTATAAGTTTTAACGCTATCCCTTGGAATGCAAAGAAAGCAGACCAGATATAAAACGAAATCAACAACTTACCAATTCGCTTCCATACATCTTTGAAATCCGTATTTTTTTCAGGGTCCAACATAAAAGCCCCGCTAAGCATCATAAACACAGGCACTGCAAATCTGGTAAGTGCATTATAGACCGTCATGATTACAAAATCGGAGCTATCCCTGCTAACACAACTCCAATAGCTACTTGATACATGCAACAGTATTATCGCAATACATGAAATACTTCTCAAATAATCATATTTTTTTACTCTATCTGCCATATCATCCCTCATAGTATCGAAAATCATTACTTATATAATTTTATCTGCACAAAATATCACTGTCAACAAAAAAGGATATGTAACCTGTTCGACTTTGTTGTTCTCATTTTCGGAGAGTAATCTCTCAAACTGAGAGGTGGCTTTATTTGTTACTATGCACTATAATACAATTATCAGCTGATACAAATCAGAAAGGACAAAATAATATGAATAACATTTTAGGTAACAATTTAAAAAGATTACGACTTGCAAAAAACTATACACAAGAACAGGCTGCGAAGCTACTTAACATATCACCAAAATCACTTTCCAGATGGGAGTGTGGTTCCACCATGCCGGATGTCATGCTCCTTCCGGATATTGCCAGATTATACTGTGTGACGGTAGACGATTTATTCCAGGAGAAGTCTGTTGCGTATGACAATTATGCCTCCCGCCTGCTTGCGGTATATGAAACCACTCAAGATATCAATGACTTCTTTCATGCTGAACGCGAATTCTCCGTTTTAATGAAAACTCAGAACTTTACCATGAAAGATTTTCGCTCCTATGCAATTCTATATCATCATTTAATGATGAACGCAAAACACAAAGCTCTTCAATTATTTCAAAGAGGACTTGATATGGGAGTCGAAAATGACCCTGACACCTATCATATGATAGAAAGACAACGTATGTTACTACATTCTCAAATCGGAGAAAATGATAAAAATATTGAAGCGTATACCGGAAAACTCACAGATAATCCTCACGATTTTTACAATCATCTGAATCTGTTGGTCGCTTATCTGTATGCTAATGATAACCAGAACGCACTGAACGTTTTCCTTGAAGCTTCGAAATCTTTTGATGACCAGGCATTACTTCAAACTCTCGGTGGAGATATCTATAGAAACCTTGGGATGTACGAACAAGCCTTTGATTGCTGGGACAAAACCATAATGTTAGACCCTGACATGTCAGATGCCTTGTGGTCCAAAGCCTTCTGCCACGAAGAACTGGGCGATTATAAATCTGCTTACTCCGTATGGGAAGAACTCGTCACATGGCATGAAACCCGTGGATACGAAATCGAAGTAGAAGAAGTAAGAAAGATTGCAGAAACATGCAAAAAGAAAATAAATGCATAACTCTTAAAAAAGAAAACAGCACCCGATTTTTATCGAGTGCTGTTTCGTTTTACTGCCGGCGACCGGACTTGAACCGGTACGGTGTTGCCACCGAGGGATTTTAAGTCCCTTGCGTCTGCCTATTCCGCCACGCCGGCTAATAAAATTTTGGGTATAAAAATGGGGCCTATAGGGCTCGAACCTATGACCCTCTGCTTGTAAGGCAGATGCTCTCCCAGCTGAGCTAAGACCCCATTAATGCTGGAACAATTAAACTTTCGTTCAATCGAACGACCCAGAAGGGACTCGAACCCTCGACCTCCGCCGTGACAGGGCGGCGCTCTAACCAACTGAGCCACTAGGCCTTATGAATGCATTATACATTCAAAACCGAACACTGATTTATCTTCTACAAAACATTGTTACCAACTGTGATAACTTCTTCCTCTCCAACCTTGGTTAAGCCCTCGACCGATTAGTAAATGTCAGCTGAACACATTACTGTGCTTACACCTCA
>JAZNGC010000037.1:0-3379 GCA_045589155.1 Lachnospiraceae bacterium | reverse complement strand
ATGAAGACAAAGAATATTATGATTGTAGGTGTTGGTGGACAGGGAACCCTTCTCACCAGCCGTATCTTAGGTGGTATCACCGTAGATGCAGGATATGATGTAAAGCTTTCTGAGGTGCACGGTATGGCACAGCGTGGCGGTAGTGTAGTTACCTTTGTTCGTTATGGCGAAAAGGTGGCAGAACCCATCGTAGAAGAAGGTCAGGCAGACGTACTCATTGCTTTTGAGAAGCTGGAGGCGCTGCGCTATGCACACTTTTTAAAGAAGGACGGTGCTATCGTAGTAAACGATCATCGTATCGATCCCATGCCCGTAGTAACCGGCGCAGCACAGTATCCGGAAAATATTATTGAGAATTTGTCCAAGGAGCACAGCGTATATAGTGTAAACGCTATGGACGAAGCTTTAAAGCTGGGCAACTCTAGAGTATTTAATATCATTGTACTTGGTGTGGCTGCAAAGCACATGGACTTCTCTAAGGAAGCATGGCTTCAGGTCATCGAAAAGACCGTGCCACCTAAGACAGTAGAAATCAACAAAAAAGCATTCTTACTTGGTTTTGAAAGTTAAAAAAATGAATCAGCCCCATTGCCGGACTTGGTGATGGGGCTGAAATTAAAATGTGCGTAAAAGTACGAAAATACGTGGGTTTCAGCCATGTAAAACACCTTTTACATAGCGAAAAAGGATCATGTAAAAGCCCTTTGATTGCGAAAAATCTCTATCTGGCATATGGTGGGGAAGAAAGGAGATGCAGAAAATGAATCTTGGTTCACAAATCAAAAAATACCGTAGTGAATTGTCTATGTCCCAGGATGAACTGGCAGAAAAAGTATTTGTCTCACGTCAGTCCGTATCCAATTGGGAAAATGACAAAACCTATCCGGATATTAAAAGTTTGTTGCTCTTAAGTGAAGTTTTTCAGGTGTCCCTTGATCAATTAATCAAAGGAGATTTAGAAATTATGAAAAAAGAAATTAGTACTCAGGAACTCGCAGACTTTCAAAAGGATGCTGCTATTATGACAGTGTTCTTTTTGCTGATTTTGATTACACCTATTCCACTGGCACACTTTTTTGGTTGGTTGGGAATGGCTGTGTATGTGATCATTGCTGTAGTAGGTTTTTATTTTGCTCTTCGCGTGGAAAAGCACAAGAAGAAATTTGATATCCAGACATACAAGGAGATTACTGCTTTTATGGAAGGCAAGAGCCTGGATGAAATTGAGAAGGCGAGAGAATCAGGTAAACGTCCCTATCAGAAGATATTGCTGGGATTGGGTTCCGGCCTTTTGGCAATCGTTGTCTGTGCACTTATGGCATTACTTTTCAGTAGATTATAGTATGACGAAGAATGGTTTCCAAGGCCATAGTGGATGAATGTAAAATAGAAAGATAAGAAATATAGATAAATGAGGGGGAAGTACCAATGAATGTAAAAGAACAAATCAGTGAGCAGTCTAAGCAAGAGTACAAGGAATACTTAGAACCGTTGCAAAAGCTAAGGAAAAAAGGTAATAAAGGAACCACCATATTTATGGTCATTTGTTGTGTGATAGGTGGTCTGGCCGGCTTTTTCGGTGCCATGCTGGGAGATAAGTTGAGTCTATCCGGACTGGAACCATTCCCTGTTCCGGATGGACTTGAATTTCTGTATTTTGTGGCATTGTTTGTATTCTATTTAGTGACGACTGTTTTACACACCATCATACATGAAGGCGGACATCTGGTGTTTGGATTGTTTAGCGGATATGAGTTTTTATCCTTTCGAGTAATGTCCTTTACCATCGTGAAAAAAGACGGCAAGATGGCAGTCAAAAAGTTTAAATTGCTGGGAACATTAGGACAATGCCTTATGTATCCGCCCCAGTGGAAGGAAGGGAAAAAGTACCCCTATCTGGCATATAATCTGGGTGGTGGTATTTTTAATATTATATTCAGCTTGTTGACAGTACCCCTATTTTTTACAGGTTCCGCCCTTTGGGGATGGGTGGCAGGTATTTTTATTTTCACTGGAGTGATTTTTGCAATATCTAATCTGCTTCCTATGACTGTGGGAATTCCCAACGATGGAAAGAATGCCCTGGATTGCAAAAGAAGCCTTATAGCGCAAAAGGCATTTTATCTGCAACTTAAGATGAATGCAGATATGAGTGATGGTGTCAGACTGAGTGAGCTTCCTCTGGAAATGTTGCAGATTGAAAAGCAGGAGGAGGCAGAGAAGAGTGGACTGATAGTGGCCCTACGGATGTATGAAATTCTTTGGTATATGGAAAAGGGCATGGATGAGGAGGCTAAAGATTTACTGGCAGAGATGGAGACAAAGAGAGATAAGATGGCTCTGGCATTTATCAATTCTTTTGATTTAATAAGATTGTATTTCCTGCTTTTAGAGGAAGCGCCAGTGGAGCAGTTGGCAGCCTACTACAATGTACTTAAAATCGTCTTTCAGAAAAATGCGGACCTTTCCGTATTGTATGTGATGTATACATATTATAGCTTGCTGACGGATGAGGAACGGGAGATGATAGAATGGCTTTCTCTGTCCAATAAGAAGGGCAAGCTACCGAAGAAATTGCCGAAGGTAAAGAAGCCTATAACGGCAGAAAAGATTTATGAGCAGATTCAAAAGAGTGTAGCGGCTTATCCTGTGGTAGGAGAAGCACAGTTGTATCTGGAATTAACAGAACGGATAAAGAACGTGGCAAAAGAGGCGGAGGCATAGAAAATGATTATCGATTTTCATACCCATATATTTCCAGACAAAATAGCAGAGAGTTCCATAGAGGTGCTTTCCAAGGTGTCAGGGATAAAGGCGGCTACAGATGGAACCTTGAACGGATTGTTAGCATCCATGGAAAGAACGGGTGTGGATTTATCGGTGATAATGCCGGTGGTCACCAAGCCCTCTCAGTAAGCACGGCGCGGACAAGATACTGTTTGCCACAGATTCGCCTTGGAGCGATGCATGCCGGGATATTGAAGTAATCAAAAGCCTGCCTTTATCTGATACAGAAAAAGAAGCTATATTCTTCGATAATGCCAGGAGATTGTTGAATATGTAAATAAAAATATATTTTTTTCAAAAAACCCTTGCAATTTCAGCGAGGGTTTTATATAATACAATTACTTTAATGCTTTAAAGCGTCTAACTTCAAAAGTTTAAAGCGTTGTGCTTTAAAGCGACAAAGTAATATGAGGACTGTGGAGGAACAGGAAATGATTATCAAAATCACATTATTGGTACTATTTTTTGCATGTATGATTGGAGTAGGTATTTACTCCCAGAGCAAGATAAAGAGTGTAAATGACTTCGTATTGGGTGGCAGAGGGGTTGGTCCCTGGCTGACTGCTTTTGCATACGGTACTTCTTACTTTTC
>JAZNGC010000036.1:0-21311 GCA_045589155.1 Lachnospiraceae bacterium | reverse complement strand
CACTCCGTTACCTGAAGGTAACAAGACACCTGCAGCTGAAGCTGAAGAAGATAAATCATGGAAATCTGACGTTTTAGATAAGGTTGTAATTGGTTATAACGAATGTGAAGGAACTCTGGTTGGTGACCAGTGGAATGTTACCTATCCTTCACAGTACTGCGAGTTAAAATTGGCACTTCCTGAGACAATCGATATTTCAAGATGTGTCAGCATGACATTTGCAGTATCCGGTCAGGATGAAGCATTGGCATTTAAACTTTATACAGCAGAAGGCGAACTCTGGGCACAGTATGGACAGAGCGGAAGAAACCTGTATAAATTTACATCTGTTCCTGCTGAGGGAATTATTACCCATATCGGTGTAGCTCATAATGGAACAGGCGCTAATGTAACAGCAATCTTTGACGGTGTTCATTTTGATATGTTGGAAGAAGGCGTTGTGATTGAAACTTACGAAAAGACTTTCACAGCAGACCAGTTGACAAAGGCTTCTTCCAATGCAGATACCTGTGAACTTACAGATGCAGGTTGGGCTATGACATTTGGCCAGCTTAATCTGGAAACAGCACTTACACTTCCTGAATCAATGGATATGTCTAAGTGTGCAAGTATCACTGTTTATGTATCCGGACAGACAGGTCCCGTAAACTTCCATATCGGAGCAGACGGAACCAAGGCACAGAATTTCTGGTACAATGCAGATAAGACATCTTATGCATTGACACCTTCCATCACCAGCAAGATTAACCAGATTATTGTTCAGTGTGGTGGAGAAACATATACAGAAGGTTCTGCAATTACTATTGAGAGCATCAAATTCACAATGCTCGGTAAAGAGCCTCTTCCCGCACCGGAAGATGACGTATACACACCTAACTACTTCGAAGTAGAAGAGAAGAGTGCAGGCGTTACTGTTACAGAGGGTGCAACAGCAGAAGAACCTACAGTTATCGAATTTGAAGCACAGGGTGACAGCGTTATCTTTGCAATTCCTGAAACTGTAGACGTAGACCATCTGGTATCTATTGACTTCGGTATCCGTACAGTAGCAACACTCTCTTTAGATGAGGCTGCACTTTCCGGTGTTAAGATTGAATTGCTTGATGCAGATAAGAATGTTGTTATGGAAACAACAACCACTGCTATTACAACAAACTGCAATCCTGAGGTTAAATATATTAGAATTACATCAGTATCCACAGATGTGGTAATCGCTCTTGATGATATTACATTTAATGTAGATGAAAATGCTTTTGAAGCAATCGTACTGAACGGTAACTTCCAGAGAGAAGATGTAAGCATGTGGGCGTCCGGAGTTTGGGACGGTGCCACCATTACTGCTAAGACAGGTACTGATCTTCCTGCTGGTCTTACCACATACGGTGAAATTAGCGGACGTAACAGTAACTATCAGGGCTTTGCACAGAACATAACAGCACGTGTAGAACCTGGAAAGACATACACCTATCTTTTCTATGCAAAATTATCAGATGATTATATAGGTGCAGAGGCTCCATTTAGAGTAGTTGAATTTAGCCCTTACTATACGGATGGACTTGGAAATGATATCTATGGAACTGTGGCAATTGAGGGTACAGCAAAACAGACCCTTGAAGTGGGCGAATGGACATTGTTTGTCGGTAATGTAACTGTTCCTTCCGGTGCTGCCGGATTTACTATCCGTATTGTGGAACAGGGAACAAATTATGGTAGCGGCCCGGGTATCATGGGTAGTTACGCTGTTACCGGTGTACAACTGGTAGAATATATTGCACCTGAAAAACCTGCAGTATACAATCCCGGCGCACAGGCTGTGGGCTATTCCGTAACATATACAGCAGAAGAACTTATGGCTGAAAACGTAGCAGCTTCCACTGAACTCGTAGACGGAAAACTCCGTATTCACTTTAACCAGCAGTATGGTGAAGCAAAACTGAAACTGCCCAGAGCTCTGGATATGCGTGATATCGTAAATATTAAAGTGAACGTAGGTGAACAGACTGTAACTGCAGCAGTTAAACTGTATAAGAAGGGTGTTATGAAGTGGGTTGACTACTTCAACAGTTTTGCTAACGGATATGGTTACGAGGTTGTTCCTTACTTGAATGATGAGATTAATCAGGTTGGTATCATGAGCTTGAATTATCCTGATCCCGGAAATGGTTATCTGGATGTGGAAAGCATTACCTTCAACCTGATTGAAGAACCGGATCCCATTCCTGTTCGTACTGAGTTGGTGGCAAACGGTTTCTTTAACGGTGATGATTTAAGTGACTGGCAGGCATCCTTCTGGGGTGACGGCGTAACCATGACTCAGATGGTAAGTGCTACACCTATCTATGATGATGTTTATACATATGCTTCCTATTCCAGAAGAACATCTCCTTATCAGTGCTTTGCACAGGATCTTTCCGGAGTACTGGAGCAGAATGAAAAATATACTTTCTCCTTCTGGGCAAGATTGTCTGATGACTATATCGGTGCTCCCGAAGAACAGAGAAGAGTACAGTTCTCACCTTATACCGTGGACAAAGACGGAAATCCTGATTACAATCCTCAGTTAGAGGGTACATTCAATCAGGTTCTTGAACCCGGTGTATGGACAAAATTTGAAGGTATTTACAAAGTAACAAATGCAAATGAAGTCGGACAGGTTATTATCCGTATCTTAGAGCAGGGTACAAACTATGGTACAGGTGATTGTGTACTTGGTGGTTATGATGTTGCCGGCGTGGTAATTGAAAAGTATATTCCTGCTCCTCCTTCCATTGACCAGGATGTTCCTGATTTGAAGGATGCGGTTACAGACGTATTCGGTGATGACTTCATTGTAGGTACAGCAGCTACTGTTGCTGAAATGGATGATATCGGTGTTGAAATGCTTATCAATAAACACTTCAATGCTGTAACAATCGGTAATGAATTGAAACCTGATGCTCTGTTTGGTTATAGCAACCACGAGCATACAAAACTCCAGACAGTTGTATTTAACGGTCAGGAATTAGTGGTTCCTACACTGGATTACTCCCGTGCAGAGATGGCTCTGGACATGATTAAAGAGTGGAACGAAGCACATCCCGAAGAGCCTATTAAGGTAAGAGGTCACGTGCTTGTATGGCATTCACAGACACCTGAATGGTTCTTCCGTGAGAACTATGTTGTAGGTAAGAATGCAGACGGTTCCGAAAACTATGTAACACCTGAAGTAATGAACCTTCGTCTGGAATGGTTTATCAAGACTGTACTTGAACATTTCACAGGTGAAGACAGTGAATACAAAGATATGTTCTATGGTTGGGACGTTGTGAACGAGGCAGTTGGTGACGGCGGTAACGGATATCGTACAAATAATATATCCAAAGCAGAATTACCCAGCGATCCTACACATGGCAAGAACTCCAGCTGGTGGGCAGTATACCAGAGCAATGAGTATATTATTAACGCATTCCGTTATGCTAACAAATATGCTCCTGCAGATGTAGAACTTTACTACAACGACTACAATGATGCAGACAGCAAGAAGGTAATCGGTATTGTTGCATTGCTCAAGGCTGTAAAAGAAGCAGAAGGAACAAGAATTGACGGTATGGGTATGCAGGGTCACTACAACCTGTTCAACCCTTCCAACAGAGCAATTGAAAGTGCTATCCGTGCTTATGCGGCAGTAGTTGGCAAGGTTCAGTATACAGAGCTTGACTTCCAGGTAAGTGGAGACATTTCCAGCGAAAATGCCAGATTGAAAGAATACCAGACACAGGCGAAACGTTATCATGAGATTTACGAATTGTTGAAGAAACTGGATAAAGAAGAAGGTATCGATATTACCGGTCTTACAATCTGGGGAACAGTTGACCACTATTCATGGTTGCAGAGTGTATCTAACGTAGGTGGCGGTTCTGATATCGTAACAGACCAGTGTCCTCTGCTCTTCGATATAAACTACAAAGTAAAACCTGCTTACTGGGCATTTGTTGACTATACAATGGTAGATCCCACATGGGTACCTGCTACTGAGGAAGACAACAAGACAGATGACAGCAAGACAGAAGCAGACAACACAGACGACAACAAGACAGAAGACGATGTAACAGTTGATTCTTCTGAAGTAGCAACAGATGATACAAAAGAATCTGAAACTACTGATGATACAAAGGATACAACTTCCGGTTCTTCCGTATCCAAGGCATTCAATCCTTGGCCCATCGTTGCTGTAGCAGTTGCGGTTGTAGTTGTAGCGGTAGTAGCTGCAGTAGTTGTGGTAACACGCAAGAAAAAATGAGAAATCTTAAAGGTGCATACCTAAACTAAGATATGAACAGGCAGGAGCGAAAGCTCCTGCCTGATTTATTAAAAGCCCGGATACCATTTGTATCCGGGCTTTCTAAATATATTTTATATTTGATTAACAGGTCTTGGGTTCGCAGGTTAAATCGCAAACCAACTTTTTGAAAATCTTGCGGTCTACAGAGGATAGCAAGACAGTGGAGTGCACCTGACTGCCCTTCAGTTTGGGTAATTGTGCTAATGCCAGTGCGGAGTTTTCATTTTCCGCCGCCGTAGCAGAGAGGGCAATCAATACTTCGTCGGTATGAAGCAGAGGGTTTTTACTGCCCAGATATGCCGTCTTCAAGGTCTGAATTGGTGCAATAGCACTGGGAGAGAGGACAGGAAGCTCGTGGGATATTCCGGCAAGCTCTTTTAAGGCATTTACCAATGCGGCAGCACTGGCACCCAGTAAGTCGCCGGTTTTTCCGGTGATGATTTTTCCGTCAGGCAATTCTATGGCAACAGCAGGACCATTTGTGGCAGCTTCTTTGAGACGGGCAGCCCCCACAACCTTACGGTCTGTTACGGCAAGTCCCTGTTTGCTTAAGATCAAATCGATTTTTCCCACTTCATCGGCATTGCGGGTTCCTCTTGCAACACCTTCTACCGCCTGATAATATCTGCGGATGATTTCCTGATTGGAAGCATCCCGGCATACATCGTCATCTACAATGCAGTTGCCGACCATGTTAACACCCATGTCGGTAGGAGAAGCATAAGGGCTTTCACCGAAAATTTTCATAAACATTGTGTTGAGTACGGGGAAAATTTCCACATCACGGTTATAGTTGACCGTGGTTTCACCGTAGGCTCTCAAATGGAAAGGGTCGATCATATTCACATCGTTTAAGTCAGCGGTAGCTGCTTCATATGCCAGATTTACCGGATGGTCGAGAGGCAGGTTCCAGATGGGAAATGTCTCAAATTTGGCATAGCCGGCACAAATACCACGTTTGTGTTCATGATAGAGCTGGGAAAGACAGGTGCTCATTTTTCCGCTTCCGGGTCCGGGAGCTGTCACAACCACAAGGGGTCTGGAGGTTTCGATATAGTCGTGTTTGCCGTAACCGTCTTCGCTGACAATTGTGGAAATGTTGGCGGGATATCCGGGAATCAGGTAGTGATGATACACTTTGATTCCTAAGTTTTCCAAACGTTTTTGGAAATGGCCTACACTTCTTTCTTTCACATATTTGGTAAGAACAACACTGCCCACATAGAGGCCTCTGGAAGTGAATTCATTAATCAATCTTATAACATCATTGTCATAAGTGATTCCCAAATCTTCGCGGACTTTGTTTTTTATAATGTCATCAGCACTTACGACCATAACGATTTCCGCCTGGTCAGCAAGCTGCATCAGCATCTGCAATTTACTGTCTGCGGCGAAACCGGGGAGTACACGGGAGGCATGATAATCGTCAAATAATTTACCGCCAAATTCTAAGTAAAGCTTATTGTCGAATTTAGCGATGCGCTCCATAATGTGCTCGGACTGCATTTTCAGATACTTTTCATTGTCAAATCCAATACGCATACATTTACCTCTGTCTTGGTGTTGCTCTGTTTTCGTTTACGTGTGGCATGTCCACCTAATATTTATACCAAATTTTGAAGGAAATGAAAACAGGTTTCTTTGAAATTATTTTCATTTTGAGCTAAATATGATAAAATATACGCGGGTTTACGGAAGATTGGTTAAACATATGGGCGAAGGAGAAAATATGTTACCGGAACAATTTTTGTTGAGAATGCAGGAAATGCTGGGAGAAGAATATCAGGAGTTTCTGCTAAGTTTTGAAAAAGAACATTATAAGGGGCTGCGCATCAATTTAAGAAAGGTTGATGTGGAGTCTTTTTTGGCACACTGTCCTTTTGGATTAAAAAAAGTGCCTTGGACGGAAAACGGATTTTATTATGAAGAGGGGGATACACCCGGCAAGCATGCTTATCATGAGGCCGGTGTGTATTACATTCAAGAGCCCTCTGCCATGGCACCGGTTCCTTTTCTTGCGGTAAAGCCGGGGGAGAGGGTGCTTGATTTGTGTGCGGCACCGGGTGGAAAGACCACACAGATCGCAGATGCATTAAAGGGGGAAGGGCTGCTTGTCAGTAATGAAATTCATCCCGGACGTGCAAAAATCCTGTCTGAGAATGTGGAGCGCATGGGCGTTACAAATTGTATTGTGACCAATGAATCTCCGGCGAAACTGGCACAAAATTTCCCCGCTTATTTTGATAAGGTTCTTGTAGACGCCCCCTGTTCCGGAGAAGGAATGTTCCGTAAAAATGACGGGGCGTGCAATGAATGGAGTCCTGAAAATGTAGACATTTGCGCAGCACGGCAGGATGAGGTTTTGGATCAGGCTGCGGTTATGTTAGCTCCGGGAGGAAAACTGGTGTATTCCACCTGTACCTTTGCCCCACAGGAAAATGAAGGCTCCATCAGCAGATTTTTGGAAAGACATCCGGAATTTTACATACAGGAAGTTCCCAGGCCGGAGGGTTTTGTTCCCGGCCGTCCCGGGTGGACGGAAAATGCAGCGGCAGGGATTGAGTTGACCATGCGTCTGATGCCTCATAGGATACAGGGAGAAGGTCACTACCTGGCAGTGCTTGCCAAAGAGGGAGAACGGGGAAGTCATGGAAGCAGCAGAGGGGGCAATGAAAAGAGTCTGCCCTGCAAGGATTATAAAGAGTTTTTGGATTTTGCAAAAGACGTTTTGGAAATAGAAGAACCGGAAGGGACTTATATCCGTTTTGGGGAACAGCTTTATGTGGGACCGGCAGATATGCCTGCCTTGAAGGGGATTAAAGTACTCCGCCCGGGCCTTCATCTGGGCACTCTAAAGAAGGGTAGATTTGAACCGTCCCATGCACTTGCGTTATCCTTATCCAAGGGGCAGGTAAAGCAGTATTTGGATCTTTCTCCGGAGAGTATGGAGGTCCGTCAGTATTTGAACGGACAAACTTTGGTTCTTGATGAAAATGTGGTAATGAAAAAGGGCAAAAATGACGAAATAATAAAAGACGGCAAGGGCTGGTGCCTGCTTTGTACAGACGGATATAGTCTGGGCTGGGGAAAAGTGGCAGGCAGTATTGTTAAGAATCATTATCCGAAGGGACTTCGAAAATAGAAACAGGGGGTAGAACCTTGAAGAGAACGATTAAGAGAATTTTGGGAATATTGGGACTGCTGTTTGCGGCACTTGTCATATTTGTGTTGGTGGGTGCTTTCAATCCGGAATTTACGGACAAACTGATTTCGGGAGTAGATAAGCTGGAGGAATACAAAAATGAGGAACTGTCCGGCACGATTCCCGGGGAAGTGGTTATCAATCCGGAGGATGAGACAGAACTTCCGGCAGCTGTGATTGAGGAGGGATACGATGAAAATGGTCTTCGGAATCCTTACTCTGAAAAACTCCATTATGAGAGACCAAAAGAGGAACTGGAAATTGATAAAGATGTGGCCGGATTTTACGGCTATATTCCGGTAGAGGGAAAATCGGTACAGGAAGACGCAGGAATAGCGGAAGAGGAAAAATACGGCGAGAGCGGAGATGCTCTGAATTTCGATACTACAATGTATCCTTATTACGGAATGCTCAGCGATGCGCTTCAAAGAGTATACAGGCAGGTTTATGCTAATGCCCAGAGTCTGAATGCTACCTTTGTTCCGGTAGAAAACCTAAATGCCGTGCAGATGAAGAATGTGATGGAAGCGGTTTATAATGACCATCCCGGGTTGTTTTGGCTGGATACAGCCTTTTCCTGTAAATATTACAGAAACGGAATCTGCAAGGAAGTGACTTTGAAATTCAATTGGACGGCTGATAAGCTGGATGATTGTAAGAGAGAGTTTACGGATGCGGCAAATGATATTATTTACGGGGCCCTCAATTATACAGAAGACTTTGAGAAGGAAAGATATGTGCATGACGCACTTCTGGGTAGACTGGATTACAATCTGGCGGCAAGCATCGGCCAGAGTGCTTACAGTGCTTTGGTTGGTGAGGAGACGGTGTGCGCAGGTTATTCACGGGCGTATCAGTATATTTTGCAGCAACTTGGAATTCCGTGTTATTATTGTACCGGCTATGCGGGAGAGAATCACGCATGGAATATTGTAAGGCTGGGAAATTCCTTTTACAACGTGGATGTGACCTGGGATGACGTGGACCCTAACAGCTATGATTACTTTAACCAGACGGATAAAGTGTTTGCCAAGGACCATGCCAGAACCGGTCTGTCTGTATATTTGCCGGCTTGCAAAGGTACAAAGTATCAGGAGGAGACAAAGGGACGAAAGCCCAATACATGGCAGAACAGTATTGGTAACACAACGGATAATTCCGGCCAGACTTATTACCCGGAAAACAACTGGGGAGACGGAATCGGCTATGACGGCAGCGTTCTTACCAGTCTGGAGGAGTATTATGACAATTGCAAGAGCCAGTTGTCCAAAGGCGGTGTGGGAACGGTTGTATTCCAAAATGTAGTGGACAGTGCCACCTTGAAGGAAATATACAAGGCTTATGCTGATGGCGACTATAGAAAAGGTTATTTGTCGGAAACCTTAAGGAAGTTGAATGCCCTGGAGGGTAAGGTTACCATTAAGATATCCCTGTGGGAGGATGGAGAGGAAGATAATGCTTCGGCATCCGATAGTATAGGGGAAACAAACAATGGAAATACCGGAACCATAAACGGCAACACAACGGGAAACACAGAAACGGGAAGCACAGAGACAGACAGCACGGAAACCGATGAGTCAGAACCGGAGGAGGAAGAAGAGCCTGAGTATGTGGTAGAGGAAGGAAAAGAATATCTTCTTAAGCATATCGTAGTAATTGAGTAGGTATATTTTGACAGTGACTTATGAATACTATTTGAAAAAAAGAAAGTAGGTAGTGATTATGAGTCAGCTGGGAAAACAAAGCGTAAAGTTTGAACGACCGGTATATATAAACGGTAGTGCTTCAATTGTTGGTACAAAAGAGGGAGAAGGTCCGCTGGGCCTTCTCTTTGATGTTGTAGGGGAGGATGATATGTTTGGGTGTAAGACCTGGGAGGAGGCGGAAAGTACCCTGCAGAAGGACGCAGTGCATCTGGCACTTGGAAAAGCCGGTATGCGGGCAGAGGACATGCGTTATATTTTTGCGGGTGACTTGCTCGGTCAATCCATTGCATCTTCCTTTGGACTGCTGAATTATCAAATTCCCATGTTCGGTTTGTATGGAGCGTGCTCTACCTGTGGAGAGTCTATATCATTGGGGAGTCTGGTGATTTCCGGAGGATTTGCAGAGGAGGTGGTATGCGTGACCTCCAGTCATTTTGCAAGTGCGGAAAAGGAATTCCGGTTTCCCTTAGGGTACGGTAATCAGCGTCCCCTATCCGCATCCTGGACGGTGACAGGGAGCGGGGCCTTTGTCCTCAGTGCCCATAAACAGGAAAAGACGCGGGCGGGGATAACAGGGCTTACCACAGGTAAGATCGTGGACTTTGGTTTGAAGGATTCCATGAATATGGGGGCTTGTATGGCACCTGCCGCAGCAGACACCATTTGTAGGCATTTTGAAGATTTTTGCAGCAGTCCGGAGGACTATGACAAAATTATTACAGGAGATTTGGGCAAGGTAGGGCAGAGAGTGTTAATCGATTTGCTCCGTGAAAAAGGTTATGATATTTCCGGTAAGCATATGGATTGCGGAATAGAAATTTATGACGGGGAAACCCAGGATACCCATGCCGGTGGCTCCGGTTGCGGTTGTGCCGCGGTTACACTTTCTGCCTATGTTTTAAAACAATTGGAAGAGGGGAATTGGAACAAGGTTCTTTTTATACCCACAGGAGCACTTCTTAGTAAAACCAGCTTCAATGAGGGGCAGAGTGTTCCGGGAATTGCCCAGTGTGTGGTACTGGAATCAGTGAAGTAGTTTTGACTTGAAACAGACACGGCTTTTTAGTAAAATAAGGTACAAAAGAAAGGCGGCGAAACTTATGCGTAGTATGGAATTTAAAATGGAGAGACAGGGACTTTTACAGGTGGGACAAAAAATCACCGTCACGGAAGGTGTGCTCCCCAGCAACTATTACTATACGATTGATCCGTCTCTTGCCATGTCCGGTAACTTCCCTTTCAGGGAGCGTATGCTGGCCAGGGAGGGCGTTGTAACTGCCATTGAGGAAAACGACCGCGGATTCTACGTGACTGCAGAATTCGACGAATAAAAGGATTTGGAGGATAAGTATCATGATGAAAAAAATATCTACAGACAAGGCGCCGGCAGCAATCGGACCTTATTCACAGGGAATTGTGGCAGGAGATTTTCTCTTTGCATCCGGACAGATACCCATTAATCCGGCGACAGGTGAAATTGAAGGCGCTGATATCAAAGAACAGGCAGAATTGGTGATGAAGAATATTGGCGGACTTTTGGAAGCTGCAGGAACAGATTATGCCCATGTGGTAAAGACAAGCTGTTTCCTGGCTGATATGGGTGATTTTGCTGCTTTTAACGAGGTATATGCACAGTATTTTACAGAAAAGCCTGCAAGAAGCTGTGTGGCTGTAAAAACACTGCCGAAGAATGTTTTGTGCGAAGTAGAAGTAATTGCTTATTTGGGATAAAAGTGTAAGGGCGCGTCTTTTTTGAGGCGCGCCTTCTTCGATTTTTAGAAAGTGGAGTTTGAAATGAATAATATTGTTTTGATTGGTATGCCCGGCGCCGGTAAAAGTACTATTGGAGTAGTGCTTGCCAAGCGTATGGGCTACCGTTTTGTGGATTCGGATTTGGTAATACAGGAAAAATACGGAAAACTTTTACATGAGTTAATTGCGGAAAACGGAGTGGAAGGGTTTTGGAAAATTGAAAATGATGTGAATGCAGGGCTTGAAACTGACAGAAGTGTCATTGCGACGGGAGGTAGTGCGGTTTACGGTGAAGCCGCAATGGAGCATCTCCGTGGTATTGCCACAATGGTTTATCTGCAGTTACCCTATGAAGAGATTGCCGAACGTCTTGGGGACCTGAACGAAAGAGGTGTGACATTAAAACCGGGTCAGGATTTGCAGGCGTTATACGAAGAGAGAGTTCCTCTTTATGAAAAATATGCACATATCACAGTTTCCTGCCAGGGAAAGATGCTGAAAGATATTGTGATAGAAATCCAGGAGGCATGCTCATGACGAAAAAGAAAACGGCGCGAAACAGTTTTCTCCTGTTTTTGGCGGCGACCATTTGGGGCATGGCTTTTGTATCCCAAAGTAAGGGCATGGAATTTATGGGGCCCTTTACCTTTAACGGAATCCGCAGTGTGATAGGAGCTTTAAGTCTCCTGATTTATATCGGAATTGTGTACGGCGTCGGCGGAAAGAAACTTGCGGGAAAGAGTTTGCAGAAAGTGGATTGGAAAAATACGCTGAAAGCCGGCTTTTGGTGTGGTGTTTTATTGACGGCGGCATCCACATTCCAGCAGTTTGGAATTGTACATACTACGGTGGGGAAGGCCGGCTTCATAACCACTCTTTACATAATATTTGTTCCCATTGCCGGTATCTTCTTTAAACGGAAGGTGGGAAGTATTGTTTGGTTTGGAGCGGCATTGGCAGCAGTGGGAATGTATTTGCTTTGCATGACAGAAGGCCTCAGTCTTGGAATAGGGGATAGTCTTGTATTTATTTGTTCCCTTCTTTTTACGGCACACATTATGGTGATCGATCATTATGCAGAAAAAGCAGACGGTGTAATAGTTTCCTGCATTCAGTTTGCCATGTGCGGTGTGATTTGTACTATGCTGGCACTTATATTTGAAAAACCGGTTATCGGTGATATCTTGCCGGGAACAGGAGCCCTTTTATATGCAGGAGTTATGTCCTGCGGTATTGCATACACCTTGCAAATTGTGGGCCAGAAAGATGTAAACCCCACTGTGGCAGCACTTATTTTGAGTTTGGAATCTGTGGTGGCAACCATCGCCGGATGGCTTGCTTTCGAATTAGGCCTGTTAAAGACAGACCAGAGTCTGACCGGAAGACAGATTGCAGGTTGCGTGCTGGTGTTTATAGCAGTGGTACTTGTACAGATACCGTGGGAAAAGTTGCAGAAGAAAAAGAATGGGCAATAAATCTCCATGCTGTAATGTCAACCATTGTGTATAAAGGGAATAAAATCAGCCTGGGAATGAATAAAATATGCATAAAATCAATGATAAAAGTGAATAAAATGCATAAAAATATAAAAATCAAAAGAAAATGTGAATAAAAATAAAAAAGTAGTGGACATTTTTGTAAAAAGTGGTAAGATATACAAGACAGATATGCATGAAAGGATCGTGAGGATAGTATGGAACAGCAATATGTAATCAGGGCCATGACCAAGGAAGATTATGATGGTGTTTACGCATTGTGGATGACAATTAAAGGCTTCGGAATCCGAAGCGTGGATGATTCCAGAGAAGGCGTAGAGCGTTTCCTCATGAGAAATCCCGGTACCAGTGTGGTTGCGGAATGCTGCGATGGACCGCACAAGGGTGAAATCGTAGGTGCGATTTTGTGTGGGCATGACGGAAGACGTGGCTGTCTGTACCATGTATGTGTCCGGGAGGATTTCCGTATGAAGGGAATCGGAAAAGCAATGGTGGTACACTGTATGGAGGCGTTAAAGGCAGAACAAATCAATAAAGTAAGTCTGATTGCTTTCACCCAGAATGATGTGGGTAATGCGTTTTGGAAAACCATTGGCTGGACCAAGAGAGAAGATTTAAATTATTATGACTTCACATTGAATGAAAAGAACATTACAGAGTTCAATAAATAAAAACGGATCTAAACAGAAATAGACAAAATATTAATACATAAAAAATCAGAAATCCTAATGCGAGGAGGAAAGCAAAATGGAAATTATTACAGGCGGCGTAACGGCGGCAAAAGGTTTTGAGGCAGCAAGCACAGAAGCAGGTATTAAATATAAGAACAGAAAAGATATGGCACTGGTGTACAGCCAGGTGCCCTGCAAAGTGGCAGGTACTTTTACAACAAATGTAGTAAAGGCGGCACCTGTTATGTGGGATAAAAAACTGGTGGAGACTTCTCCCTATGTGCAGGCGGTAGTGGTAAACTCCGGTATTGCCAATGCATGTACCGGTAAGGAAGGAATGGATTGCTGTGAAAAGACAGCCGTGCAGACCGGTAAAATCCTGGGCATTCCCACAGACGCGGTTTTGGTGGCATCCACAGGTGTTATCGGTATGCAGATTCCGGTGGATAAAATCGTTGCAGGAGTGGAAAAACTGGCAGCAGCCAAAAAAGATACTTTAGAAGCCGGCACACAGGCAGCAGAGGCGATTATGACAACGGACACTGTTTCCAAACAGGTGGCAGTAACCTTTGAGGCAGGCGGAAAGACCGT
The DNA here is from genome assembly GCA_045589155.1 of Lachnospiraceae bacterium. GTDB lineage: Bacteria > Bacillota > Clostridia > Lachnospirales > Lachnospiraceae > Acetatifactor. The sequence goes on along the minus strand of JAZNGC010000036.1, from coordinate 7,572 downwards.
TACCATCGGTGGTATGTGCAAGGGCTCCGGTATGATTCACCCCAATATGTGCACCATGCTGGCGTTTATGACAACAGACCTTGCTATTTCAAAAGAACTGCTCCAAAAGGCGGTTTCCGAGAGCATTGATGATACCTTCAACATGGTTTCCGTGGATGGAGATACTTCTACAAATGATACCTTCCTTCTCCTTGCAAACGGCATGGCGGGAAATGCGGAAATCACAGAAGAGAATGAAGATTACATGGCTTTTAAAGAAGCTCTTTTATATGTAAACACCTGTCTTTCCAAAAAGATGGCGGGAGATGGCGAAGGTGCCACCGCACTGTTTGAGACAAAGGTAATCGGTGCGGCAACAAAACAGGATGCTAAGACGTTGGCAAAATCCGTTATCTGTTCCAGCCTGACAAAGGCGGCAATTTTCGGACATGATGCAAACTGGGGACGTATCCTTTGTGCCCTTGGCTATTCCGGTGCGCAGTTTGATCCGGAAAAGGTGGAATTGTTCTTTGAAGGCGGCGGCAACAGAATTCAGATTTACGGAGATGGTGTGGCTACAGATTACAGTGAAGAAGAAGCAACAAAGATTCTTTCTGAAAAAGAAGTGACGGTTGTTGTGGATATGCATATGGGCGAGGCGGAGGCTACCGCATGGGGCTGCGACCTTAGTTATGACTACGTAAAAATCAATGCGGATTACCGCAGTTAAGAGAAAGGTGAGGACGAAAAAATGCAGGATAAGAAAATCGATACTTTATTACAGAAGGCAGAGGTACTGATTGAAGCCCTCCCTTATATCCAGAGATTTAACCGTAAAATAATTGTTGTAAAATATGGCGGAAGTGCCATGAGCAATGAGGAATTACAGAAGAATGTTATCAAAGACGTAACTCTTTTAAAACTGGTAGGTTTCAAACCGATTATTGTACACGGCGGTGGTAAGGAAATCAGCCGCTGGGTGGAAAAGACAGGTAAAGAGGCCAAATTTGTAAACGGTCTTAGAGTAACAGATGCAGAGACCATGGAAATTGCAGAAATGGTTCTTGGAAAAGTAAATAAAAATCTGGTGTCCATGGTACAGGAACTGGGCGTAAAAGCGGTTGGTATCAGCGGAAAAGACGGCGGTCTGTTCCAGGTAGAAAAGAAATATTCAAACGGTGAAGATATCGGTTTTGTAGGAGAAATTACAAAGGTGGATCCGAAGTTGCTTTACGACCTTTTGGAAAAGGATTTTCTTCCCATCATTTCCCCTATCGGACTGGATGAGAATTACCAGACTTACAATATCAATGCGGATGACGCGGCATGTGCGGTTGCAACAGCCGTAGGTGCGGAAAAACTGGCATTCCTGACAGATATCGAAGGCTTATACAGAGACATTAACGACAAATCCAGCTTTATATCCAGACTTACCGCGACTCAGGCCGAGGACCTTTTGAACAGCGGCTTTATCGGTGGCGGTATGCTGCCTAAACTGACAAACTGCATTAATGCCATTAAAAACGGTGTAAACAGAGTACATATTCTTGACGGAAGAACAGCCCACTGTCTGCTTCTTGAGATTTTCACTCACGAAGGAATCGGTACGGCTATTATTTCAGATGAAGAGGGAGAAATCTAGTTTATGATGAAAGAATATATTGAAGAAGCAGAACAAGCTCTTCTTCACACCTATAACAGATATCAGGTTGTTTTGGATAAGGGTGACGGCGTTTATCTCTATGATTTGGACGGAAAAAAATATCTGGATTTTGTTTCCGGTATTGCGGTATTTGCCCTTGGTTATAACAACAAAGAATATAACGATGCGCTGAAGGCACAGATAGACAAATTAATCCATACCTCCAATTATTATTACAATGTGCCTACCATCGAAGCTGCCAAAAAACTGAAAAAAGTTTCCGGCATGGACCGCGTTTTTTTCACAAACTCCGGTGCGGAGGCTGTGGAAGGAGCGATTAAGGCGGCGAGAAAATATGCCTATTTAAAGGATGGAAAAACGGACCATGAAATTATTGCCATGAATCATTCTTTCCATGGCAGAACCATGGGAGCCCTCTCTGTGACCGGTAACCCCAAATACAGAGAAGCCTTTGAACCCGGTATCGGTAATATCAAATTTGCGGATATGAATGATTTTGACAGTGTACTGGAAAAGGTGACGGACAAAACCTGCGCTATTTTGTTTGAAACGGTTCAGGGAGAAGGCGGCATTTATCCTGCAACACAGGAGTTTATGGAAAAAGTACGTGCACTCTGTGACGAGAAGGATATTCTTCTTATTTTGGATGAAATCCAGTGCGGTATGGGACGTACCGGATATATGTATGCATGGCAGAAATACGGCGTGAAACCGGATATTATGACAACGGCAAAAGCGTTGGGCTGTGGTGTACCGGTAGGGGCATTTCTTATGACAGAGAAAGTAGGTCAAAATTCCCTTGTGGCAGGAGACCACGGAACCACTTACGGTGGTAATCCACTGGCAGGAGCTGCCATCAACAAAGTGCTTGATTTATTTGAGAAGAACCATATAATAGATAATGTGAGAGATGTGGCGCCCTATCTGGAAGCCAAGTTGGACGAACTGGTAGAGAAGTATGATTATGCTGTTACCAGAAGAGGGTCCGGTCTGATGCAGGGACTTGTGTGTAAGGGTCCTGTTGCCGCTATTATCAATAAGGCATTGGAAAAAGGCTTAATTTTGATTAATGCGGGTACTGACATTATCCGTTTTGTACCGTCTCTCATTATTACACGGGAAAATGTTGATGAGATGATAGAAATCCTGGATGCGTGCTTTGCGGAACTGTAAAGACGCTTTGGGCGGAGGTTTGTAATGAGTCTGAAAAAAAGACTTTTATCTATAGGAATTATCGGCTGCCTGCTGGCTTTTGCCAGTGCGGTGGCCTTAGGTTATTTAGGGAAGTCTGAACCCGTATCCTTAGACGCGGAAAAGGGAGAAGATGTTTGTTATGATGACAAGGAAACCATGTATCTTTGGTATTCAGATGAAACCATGACAGATTATTTGAATGGTGCAGCGGTTGCGTTTGGTGAAAAAAGCGGTGCCAGGGTTATTCCCCAGCTTGTGTCTGACAGCAGATATGTAGAGGCCATTAACCGTGCGTCCCTTGAAGGAGAACAGGTGCCGGATGCATACATTATCAGTAACGATTCCTTAAGTAAAGCGTATCTTGCCGGTCTTGCCACTAAAGTTGCCAATACAGAGCTTTGTTCTTTGGACAATTTTCCACAGACGGCACTTTCTGCAGTAACCTATAAGGACAAGATTATTGCATACCCGTTTTATTATGAAACCAGTGCTCTTTTGTATAATAAGACCTATCTGGAAGCATGGACAAAGGAACAACTTGCATCCCAGGGACAGATTACAGAGGACGAAAACTGGGATGAAATTGAAGATGCGGAGGAACTGGAAGGCGGCGGAGAACAGTTTGTAGACAGTGAACAACGCCTGGAGGTTTCCCAACAGCAGATTGAAGCAGGTATGCCCACCAATATGAACGAGTTACTTGCGTTCGCGGATAACTACGATGCACCGGAAGGCGTAGAGGCGGTGTTGAAATGGGATGTAAGTGATATCTTCTACAATTACTATTATATCGGTGAATACATGGTAGTAGGGGGAGATACCGGCGATGACGAAGGAAATATTGTCATATACAGTGATGACGCCGTGCTTGCCCTTAAGATATTCCAGCAGCTCAATCAATTCTTTTCCATTGATGTGGAAAATGTAGATTATAAAGATATCATGCAGGAATTTATTGAAGGTAAAGTGGTTTTCTCCATTGTTACTTCAGACGCGGTAGCGATGCTGGAGCAGGCAAAAGCAGATGGAACCTTTGCCTATGAGTATGGTATTGCGGCAACACCGAAGCCCTGTCATATACAGGAGAGAAGATCTTTGTCTGTTACAACCTGTGTGGCAATTAACAGTTATTCCGGACACCAGGCCCTTGCCAATGAATTTGCTTCTTTCCTTACCGGGGAATACGTAGCTTCTTTGTATGAGAGAACCGGAAAACTGGCATCCAACAAGAATGTAAAACAAGAGAATGAAAAACTGGATGTATTCATGTCGGAGTATGAAGATTCCATCTCGCTTCCGAAAATGATTGAGACCAGTAATTATTGGATTTTGCTTGAAAGAGCCTTTTCCAGAATTTGGACAGGAGCGGATGTGGAAACAGAGCTTTTGGAATTACAGAATCAGATTTTATCGCAGATAGATAATTAATCGGATAACAGGAAGAATAATAAACCAATCATGTGGGTATCCTTATTATAAACTTATAAAATGGGAGGCAGGCATGATTGGTTTTTTGATTGCCCTTTTATCGGGTGCACTTATGAGTATTCAGGGGGTTTTTAATACGCAGGTAACAAAAGCATCCTCTGTATGGGCTGCCAGTGCTTTTGTACAATTCTCTGCTTTGGTGGTTTGTCTGGTCTGCTGGTTATTTACGGACAGAAGCTCCCTGCTTGCGGTAACGAAGGTGGAGCCAAAGTATATGTTGCTTGGTGGCTGCATTGGTGCATTTATTACTTACACCGTTATCAAAAGTATGGAAATGCTTGGACCGGCAAAGGCGGTAATGCTTATAGTGGTGGCGCAGCTGCTGGTGGCATATGTGATTGAAGTTTTCGGAATTTTCGGTGTGGAAAAACAGCCTTTTGAATGGCGGAAAGCCGCAGGAATGGCACTGGCAATTGTTGGTATCATTATTTTTAAATGGAAATAGGTTTTTCTTGTAAATAAAGCAGGTTTGACATACAATGTAGACAATCGTCATAGAGAGGCACTCCTGATTACGAATGGTAAAAAGGAGCTATGATATGGGAAAAGGAATTTTAGATTTCGTTAAGAGAAGCATCAAAGTAGGATACGTGGCCGGTTTGATTGTGTTGACTATGCTGGTCAGTGGCTGTGCGGATGAGAAAGAAGAGTATTCTTTGGAAGAAATATTATCCGGAGAAGATGTGGTTGTAAAAGAAGAAAAAGCAGAGGAAGTTGAGGCCGTTTTGCCGCCTACAGTGTGGGTACATATTTGCGGGGAGGTAATCAATCCCGGAATTTATGAATTGCCCCAAGGAAGCAGAGTGTATGATGTGTTGGTACTGGCAGGTGGCTTTACGGCAGAAGCGGACACTACCCACTATAATCTTGCCCAGGTGATAAGTGACGGCATGAAATTGCAAATCCCGGGCAGAGATAAGGAAAACAAAGTTATCAAAGCTACGGAAACTTCGGGAGAGCCGGATAGTTCCCTGATAAACATAAATACCGCTACTATTGAACAACTCCAAACTTTACCTGGGATAGGGAAAAGCCGGGCGACAGATATTGTTGCGTACAGGGAAAAGCAGGGTGGATTTCAGAGTATAGAACAAATCATGGAAGTTAGTGGAATCAAGGAGGCCGTTTTTGAGAAAATAAAAGAACTCATTACGGTGGATTTATGAAAAGACCGCTATTTACCTTTTGCCTGTCTATCACCTGTGTGATTGCTTTATGGCAATTCTTTCATCCGCCGGACTTAAGAAACAAAGCTCCGGTGCAACAGGAGATTATAATCCACGGTCGGGTAGAATGGAAAGAAAAACGCATATCTTACGGAAAAGAACAACTTATTTTATATCTATCGGACTATTCCGTTATTTCAAATGATTCTAATGTTTCAAGGTCTGCTGTTAAATCCGGGCAGACAAAATCAGAAAAGATAAGTGAAAACAAAATAATGTGTTATACCACTTCCGCAGAATGGGAACCGAAATTGGGAAGTGTTATTTTGGTGCGGGGAAAACCGGAGGATTTTGATAAGGCAACCAATCCGGGAGAATTTGACAGCAGACTCTATTATGCCACCATGGGGATTGATTTTTGTGTAAAGAAGTCGGAGGTTTTGTGGGAAGGTAAAAACAATAATGTTTTTACAGAGAGTCTATGGCGGCTTCGATGCCACTGGCAGCAACGGCTGGACAAGGTACTGGAAAGTGACGGGGCTTCTGTGCTAAAGACAATGCTCCTTGGAGACAAGGCTGCATTGGACGGACAATTAAAGAATTTGTATCAGGATGGAGGAATTGCACACATATTGGCAATTTCGGGACTTCATATATCCATAATCGGAATGGGAATGTATAAGTTGTTTCGGAAAATGCAGTGTCCGATTTTTCTTTCAGCCCTGCTTTGTGCAGGTTTTGTTTTTGCCTATGGCATTTTGACAGGGAACGGAGTGTCGGCAAGCCGGGCGGTGGGAATGTTTTTGATCCGGATGTTAGCAGAACTTACGGGACGTGGATACGATATGTTAACCGCCCTTGGCGTCTTATTGTTGTGTATGATTTTGCAGCAACCCCTGTATGTTTATCACAGTGGATTTTTATTATCTTTTTCTGCTGTGTTTGGGATTTGTCTGCTCCGCCCCGGACCGGTGAACAAGAAAAAACGATACATAAGTGGACTTGAGAAAAGGGCTCTTGGGATAATAAAGGCTGTAAAAGAAAATTTTTGGGGGAGTTTATCGGTAAGTCTTGCTACGTTACCCATAACCTTTTTGTTTTTCTATGAAATGCCGTTTTATGGCATCCTGCTTAATATACTGGTGCTTCCTTTGGTTCCGGTTGTCATGTATATGGGGCTTGCCGTATTGCTTTTGCCGGAAGGCCTATGGCTTGGAATACCGGTATTTTTTATTGAGACCATATTGCCTTTGTTTGAAAAAATGTGTGAGTATAGCCTATGCTTTCCCGGAAGTACTTTTATCCGTGGAAAGCCCGAGGTATGGCAGATAGGAGTTTATGTGACGTTGCTTGTACTGTTTGTTCTCACAAAGAAGGCGGTAAAGTGGGCGAAATGGCGGAGAGCGCTTCCTGTAATGGCGGTTTTGCTTTTGGTTTTCAAGATACCGGACGGGGCAAAAGTCACCTTTTTGGATGTGGGGCAGGGCGACAGTATCTGTATTCAAACCTTTGACCAAAGTACATATTTAATAGATTGCGGCAGCAGCAGTAAGAGTAACGTGGGAAAATATGTGGTAGCACCATTTCTGAAATCGGAGGGCATTTCCTATCTGGAGGCGGTGGTTATTACCCATCCCGATGCAGACCATTGTAACGGACTGGAGGATTTATTGGAGGAAGGATATGGTTCACGGGTGGGTAGACTGCTCTTACCGGATATTCCTTTAAAAGATAAAAACGAAGCATATATGGAAATGGAACAATTGGCTGCTTTTTATGGAATTTCGGTGGGATATTTGTCCACGGGAATGCAGTGGGAAGATGGTGGGCTCGTCTTTACCTGCTTGAATCCCGGAAAGAAAGAGAAAGTCCGGAGTGACTCTATAGACAGCAATGAATACTCTGTGGTATTGCATGTGGGAAATAAAGATTTTTCCGTGCTGCTTGCAGGTGATGTGGAGGGTGCCGGGGAAGAGAGGCTGGCAGAAATGCTTGTGGCGGAGAGAATTGAAGAAGTGACTGTTTTAAAGGTAGCCCATCATGGGTCCCGTTATTCAACTACAGAAGAATTTTTGGAGAGTG
>JAZNGC010000035.1:0-11503 GCA_045589155.1 Lachnospiraceae bacterium | reverse complement strand
GCCTCCTCCCTGCTGCCGGAGACTAAAGCCGCATTAATCCTGTCAGCAGTAAACTCTGCTCCGGTTGCAAACCCGGCAGGCGGACCGGGCACCTCCACTGACTGATCCCACAGATATAATATCCTGGTGGTTCCGTCTTCTTTCCGGAATAAAGGACTTTGAAAATCTATCCCTGAGTCCAGCACCGCTACCAATACTCCTTCCCCGGATAAAAAGGGAGCCCTCTGTGTCACCGGCAAAATGCAGGAGCTGCGAATCCCCTCTGCTGCCGCAAAAAAAAGACGCTTTGGTTTTTCCACATACTCAATTTGGGGCAAGCCGGAAATTTGCTCCACTTGATTCTCCGGCACCCACAAAATGGCATAGCCCGCAATCAACTCCTCCACCCGGATGCCAAGGGATCCTAAATCCGCCAGGCTGCCGTTATACTTTACAATCAGTTCCCAGCTTCTTGTTTCCTCTTCGTACCCCACGTTCAAATTTTCCGTTTGTATCCGTTCTTCCTCCGGCGTCTCCAGCGCCAGATTCAATATATTTTCCAAGGTTTGATTCATATTTTCCTCGTCGCCATAACAAGAAACCCGCATATCTTTCTTCAAGATATGCGGGAATCATAAATTCTTTGCAATGTCTTTATAACTATTCCTGTTCATAAAGAGAATCGTAATCAAAATTTGTATAATAATCCCAGACCTCATCACAATAGGCCTCAAAATTCTCATAGGTGATTTCGTGCTCGCCCTCATAGAGCCAATGCAAAATCTGAGTATTCACATCCTCACTGTGATGGGCAACATCCCTGTAATTGTCGGGGTTATTGAGCACCTCATGCTCCGTATTAAAGGAGTTGATGTGAATATTTTCATAGGGAAGCAGCAGCTCGATTACACGCCGTTCCGCCAAAAGTCTCTTTTCCAATTCGCCCAGTCTCCACCAATAATCCATACAATAGATGCTATAGGGAGAAATATAAATATAAAAGTCAATTTCCGGGTGCTCCTTGGCAAGAGCAATTACGTTCTGCTCAATATTGGCGTCCAGTCTTTCGTACTCCTCCTCTGTCATGGGGAGCATTTCCTGCGCCACTTCAAGACTTTTCCAATTGTAATTTGCCATTACCGCATCAATTCCAAAGGCATAATGATTATTCCAGTTGGCATACTCATCGAAATTCATTTCAATGGCACCGCTCCTGTTAAAACCGATTAAATTTTGCAGGGCAACCATCAAAATTTCCACATTGTAGATATAGCTTACATCATTGAACAGATTGTTATCATATAAGTAAGTAGGATAATCGGTATAATCCAAATAGTCCTTGTCGTCAAAGAAACGCATGGCATCCAGACAACGGACCACCACCTTAATATCCGGATTGTGCTCTGTGGCCACCCTTAGGTTTTCATTTACTTCCCTATAACTACCGCCGGAATAGGGCACCTTGATGGATTTTACTCCAAAAATCTTGTCCATCTCAGAAGTCTTAAAACACTCTGTCATGGAGCTTCCCGTAATCACCGCATCATAATCAAAATGCTTCACAATACCGTTGTTCTGGTATCTCTCATTTTGCAGAGAGTACGAAATCCCCTCTAAGGGCTTGTGATAATGGAAATAAGGGTCTACCACCACCATAAGAGCACCTACTGCAAGCAGGATGGCCAAGAAACAACATATAAAAGAAATCATCCATTTTTTACTGGCTTTCATAGCTTTGCTCCTTCATTTAGAAATTAAAATACAAAAACTCACTGATTCCGGCAAAGGAGAATACACACCAGGTAAACAGGAACAGTGTTATCACAAACCGCCAAAAAGTTGGTTTAAATTTCTGCATTTTCGCATAGGCGTTTTCACATCCCAAAAGAAGAACAAAGGCTACCACAAAAAATGCGGTAATCAAAAATGCGGGATAATGGTCTTCCACTCTAAGGAAACTCAGCACTTTCTTCAGCTCCGCAAAACGGAAAATCTGGATAAAGGTGTCATCGAAATGGAAGTTCCAGGAAAACAATGCCTTTAATAAAGTAAGCGCCTGGGAGAAATTTTCCGCTCTGAAGAACACCCACATTATATTCACAAAAGAAAAGGTAAGTATCCAGTTGAAAACCGGATGCAGCTTATCAAAAAATTTCTTAAATGCCCTTGTAATCACCATGAAAACACCGTGGCAGGCTCCCCAGAACACAAAGTTCCAGCTTGCTCCATGCCAAAGTCCGCTGATTAAAAATACAAGGAACACATTCACGTAGGTTCTGATATTTCCTTTGCGGTTTCCGCCCAAAGAAATATATACATATTTGGTCAAAAATCTGGTCAGTGTCTTATGCCATCTGCCCCAGAATTCTGTGATGGTAAGTGCCTTATACGGGGAATCAAAGTTCACAGGCAAATCGATATTCATCATTTTACCCAGACCGATTGCCATATCACTGTATCCGCTAAAGTCAAAATAAATCTGGATGGTATAGGACAACATTACAATAAGTGCCGTCACACTGCTAAGCTGGTTCACTGTGACATAACCATAGGAAACCGCACTTCCAAAGCAGTCCGCCAGAAGCACCTTTTTGGAAAGACCCATGGTAAACATAAAGAGACCCTGGGTGAAATTATCTGTGTTAAACTTTCTCTTTTCCCTATCCGCAAACTGGGGAACCAGTTCATCATGGGTTACAATAGGACCCGCAATCAGCTGCGGGAAATAGGTTACAAAGTTGGCATAATCCAGAAACCTGTAATCCGGTATCTCTCTTCTGTACGCATCCACAATAAAGGAAATCTGCTGGAAGGTGAAAAAGCTGATTCCAAGAGGCAGGGCAATTTCCAGAAAATCAATGTCTGTTTTAAACAAGGAGTTGATATTTCCGATAAAGAAATCCATGTATTTAAAATACACCAGTATGCCCACGTTCAAGGAAACGCCCAGGATCATGACCGGCTTACGCCACTTGTTTTCCCCCAGTTTTTCCATCCACCGGTAAATACCGTAGTTAATCAGCACACTTGACACAATGATAAGCAAATAGCTGGCATTGAAATATCCATAAAACCACAAAGACATTCCCAAAAGAAACACTTGCGCCAATTTATACTTTTTTACATGATTTAACCCAAAATAACCAATCAGGCACAAGGGTAAAAAAAGCAAAACAAAGACATACGAATTAAATAACATAAATAGTCTCCCACATAAGGTCTGATAAAGTAAGTATTACTTTCCGTAAAAAACTTTAAACATTTTCACTGCATACTCTGTATCCATGGTTCCGCCGGTTTCCACCGCAGAGTGCATTGCCAGCTGGGGCAATCCGATATCCACGGTAGGCACGGACACATGAGAGGTTGAGATGTTTCCAAGAGTGCTGCCGCCCGGAACATCGGAACGGTTCGTATAAGTCTGACAGGGAACTTCCGCTTCCAGACAAAGACTCTTCATATATCCTGCAGACATGGCATCTGTAGCATACTGCTGGCTGCCGTGATACTTAATTACAATACCGCCGTTTATGTAAGGACGGTTTGTGGGATCTGCTTTTTCCGGATGATTGGGATGTACTGCATGACCATTATCCGCAGAAATCATAAAGCTGTCTGCAATCATTCTCAAATAATCGGAATTTCCAAGAGCAAGTCCTTCCTTAATTCTGGAAAGCACGTCCTCTAAGAATGTGGAATTGGCACCCTGCTTTGTTCCGCTTCCCACTTCTTCATTGTCAAACACTGCACAAACATTGATATATTTTACAGGCTCACTCTCGGTCATAGCCGTTACGGATGCATATACGCACTGCAAATCATCCAGCTTCGGGGAAAGTACAAACTCTCCGTCCCTGCCCAAAGTTCTGCCCTTATCTCTTACATACAGGAACAAATCATGGCTCAAAATATCTTCTGCCTTCACACCTGCAGATTTTGCCACCAATTTCATAAAGGTGTCTTTTTTTCCGTCCCCTGCAAAAACAGGAAGCAAATCCACCTGGGGATTTAAAGCCACCCCATTATTTATCTCACGGTTCATATGAATCGCCACATTGGGAATCACCAGCAAATCCTTGTCAATATTTACCAGTTTGCTTACCACTTTTCCGTCTTCAAGCACTGTCACACGGCCAGCAACGGATAAGGGGCGGTCCAGCCAAGTGTTAAGAATCATTCCGCCGTACTTTTCTGTATTCAGCTTCATGTAATGGTCTTCCACTGCCATCTCCGGTTTTTCCTTTACCTTAAAGGTAGGAGAATCACTGTGGGCAGACGCCATATGGAATCCGTTGATTTCCCCTTCGGGAATAGCAAAGGCGATTACCGAAGACTGGTTCCTAACCACAAAATATTTGCCGCCTTTTTTCAGGCTCCACTGTGCTTTTTCATCTAACTCCTCATAGCCTTTTTCTGCATACATCCTGCATACATTGTCTACTGCATGAAAGGCACTGGGACTTTTTTCTATAAACTTTAACATGCTCTCCGCAATTTTATTTTTCATTTCAGATTTCTCCTTTTGTCATTTGACATGTTGTGCCGCCTGCTTCTTTGCAACCGGCATTATTTTACTCGTTCTCCACCTTGATCTGGCATACCTTCATAGCTTCCAGTGCTCTTGTATGGCTTTCCGGTGTCACTCCCGCGCAGCATTTTGCATCCACAATAATAGGTGTCTCCGGCAAAAATGCCTTTATTACAAAAGCATTAGAAATGACACATATGTCAGTGCAAAGACCTACCAGCGTAATGGACTCTATTTCCTCTTCCGCATTCATCTTTGCTAATTTTGCACCAAGCTGCTCACTGCCAAAGGTGGGCTTATCTACTATCCGGGCACCGTCTTTTTGCAATTCCTCTCTTATTTCCCAGCCTTTTGTGCCCCTAATGCAGTGGGGAACCGGAAGATTCTTTCCTTCCTGGGTTTCCATATAATTTTCTTCGTGGGTATCTCTGGTGTAAATAACGGTTCCATCGAAGTTTTTGATTTTCTCCAATACGTTTGGCACAATAGCCACTGCCTCTGCCGTTCCCAGTGCACCGTCAATAAAATCATTCTGCATATCTACCACAACTAATATTTTCTGCATCCTACAGTTCCTCTTCTCATCCTATTCTATCCGGTCTGTTTATTATAAGGCGTGTCCGCCCCCATGCTTTCCCGTTCCATTCCACAGGCTGTAAAACCATATCTGTTACAAATCCCACTTTTTTATAACATGCCACAGCCGCAGGGTTATCGTCAAATACTATCAATCGCACTGCATCCACGTCCATTATCTCAAAAGCATATTTTATCGCTTTATCCAACATCCGTTTTCCAAGTCCCACGCCCCTCATGGAACCATCCACAATTATATATTTAAAGAAGCCAGTGTTTTCTTCGTGATTCACCGACAGTTTGAAAAAGCCCACGGGAGTGCCATTTTCATCTGTGGCGGTAAAGCCCATATCGCCCCACTCTTTTTCACCTTGCCGGAGATTTTCTTCAAAGTCCTCTGTAGAAAAACCATAGGGCAAATATCCGCCGCACCATTTCACATGGGTTTCCTCATCCGCGATCCAGGACTTCATTTTTTCACAGTCACCCTGCCGGTATGGTCTGATTCTAAGTTGTTTCATTTTACTTCCTCGTTTTGGAATAATTTAACTTGCTTGCACCACCTTTGGCGCTACTTTGCTTTCTATGCACATACATAATCGATTATATCACGTTGCACACTTTTCCTCAACCTAACAATAGTCCTTTTCTCTTTTTGTTTCACGGAAAGACTTCGTTGTTTTCGGGGTTATAAAATACAAATTTTTGGGGGGACATGTGTATTGAGATTGCGGCCGTGTTATGGAAGCGGCCCGGTTATGGATTGCGTCTACCCTAAAGAGCGCCAGATGCCTATTAGGGATGATATAAAAAATGCATTATGTAAACCTGTTTTCGAACTTTATCTACCCTTTGAGCCATGAATGGGCTTTATGGGTAGATAAAATTCGAAAAAATCAATGGAAATGAAGCAGAAATGAGGAAAATTGTCATGCCATTAGCATAAAAATCGCTTGTAGGGCAGAAAATGAGCGGATTTGGTTTACATAAATTTTGATTTTATCTTCCCAATAAAGCCTTTTGGGTGCTTATGGGTAGATACGGCAAACAAGTTCGCCATGCACAACTCCCAATTTGCATAAATTCACCTCTCCCGGATTTAAATCACACTTCTCTTTACATTCTTTTTTCCCTGATATAAAATGAAACATGTTCCAACTTAAGAAAGTAGGTTTTTATCATTATGCAAAAGAAAAGTACATTTTTTATAAAAGGTATGCGGGATGGTATTCCCATCGGCATGGGCTATCTGGCGGTAGCATTTACTCTGGGTATTTCCGCAAAAAATGCCGGTCTGACCGCCTTTCAGGCTGCAGTCATGTCCATTACCATGCATGCCTCTGCGGGGGAGTTTGCAGCTATCACCATGATCGCTACAAACGCAAGCATATTGGAAATGATTTTCACGGAAGTCATTGTAAATTTGCGCTACATCCTACTCTCCTGCTCCCTGTCACAGAAATTGGATATAAAGATGCCATTTTTTCACCGCTTCTTCCTTGCCTTTGACATGACCGACGAAGTTTTCGGCGTATCCATGGCAAGTGCAGAGTTAAACGGCGGAAAACTGCACCCTTACTATACATATGGTGCCATGTCAGTGGCCTCTCCCGGCTGGGTTGTGGGCACTTTCCTTGGAGTGGCACTGGGTAACATTTTGCCCGGTCAGGTGTTAAATGCATTAAGCGTGGCATTATATGGCATGTTTATTGCCATCATTATTCCACCTGCCAAAAAGAGTAAGGTTATCCTTGGTCTGATTGTAGTTACCATGCTTGCCAGCAGTTTATTTACGGTGCTTCCCGGAATCAAAGAACTTTCTTCCGGCATCCGTATCATTATTTTAACCCTGCTGATCGCGGGCGGCGGTGCTTTGTTGTTCCCCATTAAAGAAGAACAGCAGAATACGGATTCATCCCAAACAGTAAGCGCAAAGGAGGGCAGTGCCAATGAATAATCATGTATATCTCTATATCGCAGTTATGGCACTTGCCACCTACCTGGTCCGCATGCTTCCTCTTGTGCTGCTGCGCAAAGAAATCAAAAACGTATATATCCGTTCCTTTTTACACTATGTTCCCTATGTTACACTGGCAGCCATGACCTTTCCGGCTATCATTACCGCTACCGGCAATCTCATTTCCGGCATAGCAGGACTTGTGAGTGCCGTTGTTATCGCTTATGTGGACGGCAATCTTTTCAAGGTTTCCGTAGGAGCCTGCGTTGCTGTATATGTAGTGGAATTTATTATGGGATTGTTGTAGAAAGCACTGTTTTTGCAACTTTTCAACCGGTGGTTTTCACATAATTTTGCCCACCCGGCTCCTTTGCAGCCGGATGGCGACGGCATAAGCATAAAATTATAGCGGCTGGTTTCAGCCGCTTTTTTGTCCGGATAATTCTTGTAGAGTCTATTATGCTATATCCCCACCTTACGCACTATTTTGACTTCTCAAGTGGGGTGATTTTGCTCTATCTCCCCCACTTCAAACTCCTTTTTCACCTTTCAGGTGGGGGTTTTTCGCTCTATCTCCCCCACTTCAGGTGCATTTTCTACTGTCCAAGTGGGAAAACCCAATTCTTCTAAATCCCCTTCACCATAATCATTTCCATTGGTTGCTCGTATCCCGGCACATCCACAACAAAACCACCGCAATCTTTGTAGCCAAGCTTTCTATAGAAGTGCTGTGCATTTTCATCCACCTGGTGGAAGTCAAAAGCATACCATAGCCCCGGGATTTCATGTCTTTTTCCCAAAACTCCATAAGCATCCTGCCATAGCCTTTTCTGTGATATGCCCAATCAATAAACAACAGATTGCAAAAGGGAGTGTTATCCCAAAACAAACCATATCGCAACAGTCCGATAGGCTTATTATCCTTACACAAAACGTAAGCCATTTTGTCTCTTACTTTATTTTCAAATTCCTGCTCCGGCAAATGCTTGTCCAGACTATACCAGAATTCTTTGTCTTCCATCTGTGCATATCTGATTTTTGTCATTAGGGACTCCCCCTTTCCAATCATATCTCTTTCTCTGTTCAACGTCACACCTGCTTAAATATATAGTTACTTATTAAATCCGGTTATGTTTGCTACTGCCAACATATTTCCCAAGTCATCCTTAACCTCCACCCGGTAATAGCAGGTGCTTCTTCCGTTTTTAATCTGAAAAGCCTCTGCAATCATCTTTGTACCTTTCATGGTTCCCAGATAGGCAATGTCTGAGTGCAGGGAAACGGTTCTGCATTCCTTCCAATTGGTTGCCACCGCAAAAGTAAAATCTGCCAACATGTAATGCACACCGCCCTGTACGCCGTCAACTGCATTCAAATGGCTTTCATTTATTACAATGCTACACCTTGCATACCCTTCATGAAATTCTTCTATTACAGCTCCGTTATCCGTGGCAAATCTGTCCTTTGCAAAAAAGGCCCTGACTTCTTCCATAGTTTTTGCTGCTTCCATCGTTTTTGCTTTTTCCATTGTTTCCATGTTTTTTCTCCTATATTTCCGGTTTCGTATTTACACGACATATATATCTTCTTGTTTTGTAGTTATTTTAGCACTTTAAACCGCGAAAGGCAAGTGCCATCGTGCTTGCCTTTCACCATCAAAAAAGGTACCTGCCGATTATCCAGCGGGTACCTTTTATCCATTCTGATATTCTTTTAATTCTTCCTATTCTTTCTCATAAAAAGGTTCTGCCCCTTCTACTGCGTTGCGTCCGAAATCTTCTTTATAGGAAACCATATCAATATACATTTTCTTTAAGTAAGGTTTTGCAACTTCTGCAAGTTCTTTAAAAATCTCCACCGCGTTACCGGAAAGGTCTGCCACTAAAAGCAGGCTGGGGTTATTGTTTTTCAGCATCAGCCTAATCCATGCCTTTTTCACTTCCGGAACACCGGGTAAATATCTTTTCAGTACCTCCACCAATTCTCTGGGATATTCTTTGGGTTCACCAATCATAACCTGCATATCCTGAGTAACGGTATGCACTGCAACGCCCCTTGTTTTTAACTCTTTCTGTGTCTTTAAATGCAACATGTTGATTCGTGTGAAAACCAGATTGTCACTAAAGGGATTCAAAACCACACCTGCTATATCCTCATTTTCCTGTATAAGTTCTACATAGTTGTCAAAGGTAAGGGTAATGCACTCAAATTTTTCCGTACCTGTCCACTGGGCATACTCTTCTTTATCCGTAAACATAGTATAGAAAAATCCGCCTTCACCATCAGACATAGCGGGAATCCGCAACTTGATTTCCTCGGTGAAAACAACGGTTCCATCCTCATTAAATTCAGGCTTCTCCAAAAGATATGCAGGGGTAACAAAATGGGTATTCATAACCACTTCTTCGATTACCATGTTGGTGGACACATCCGACCTGTTTTCCTTCATTTCTTTTAAAAGTACTTTCAAGCGGAAGTTTTCGCCTGATTTTCTCACTTTTGACTTTTGAACCTTTGCATCGGCAGCGGACTCAACACCAGCTTTTGCCTCGTCATTCTGTGCCTTAGTTTCCTCCCCGGTCTGTTGTTCACTACCTTCCGCTTCAGGCTGTTGTACGCCATGAAACTCTTCAGACTCCTTCGCTTCTTCCGCTACAAAAGATTCCACAGGTGCCACCTCCTGCGAAGCAGCCACTCCGGACAGTTCCTCCTGCATCACGCTCTCGGAAACCGCTATATTTTCTTTTGTTGTATCCTCTTTTTTTCCAAACAGCTTACCAAAAATACTCATGTTGCTTTCTATATTTCCTCTCCGCAATGTACGTAATACAATTGCTCTCCCATGATTTCTTTCATTATCTCATAACTTTCCACACCGGTGCAATGACCTGTATAGAAAGAAGTATCCATATTTTTCAGTTCCCTTGCCGTACGGCACACTTCTTCCTTGTCTTGTTCTGTCAGCCCCTGTTTTTTCATCATATGAAATCCGCTGACAACCTTGTCCGGATTTTCACCATACAATTCCCGGAAACGGTCGAGAATATTTAAAATTCCATTGTGTGCGCAACCGGAGATTAAAATCTTTTCCCCGCCATCTTCTATTACTAAATATTGCTCATGGGCAAACTGGTCCTGTAAAATCTCTTCGCCACGGCACTCCTTAAGTTCCAGATTGCCGGAGGGCCAACATCTTCGTCCCAGAACACCTGTAAAGAGTGACAATTCATCATCAATGCGTAAGTCCCCTTCCACCCACACAATTTGAGGCAGAGTTTTTACTTCTGCGGGAAGACCGATATATCTCTTTTCCTCTTCTTTGATATGATATAAATCCGCCTCCGCACCTCTTCTCATGTAAATGGGAGCCCGGTCATTTATTTCAGCAAAACGGACTAATCCGTTCCCATGGTCATAGTGGCCATGGCTGAGTATCACTGTATCCACTTGCTGCATATCAACACCAAGCACCTTTGCATTTTCTGCAAACTGCCCGGTTGCACCCGCATCCACCAATATTTTGTGCTTTGATGTTTCTATGTAAAAAGAAAGTCCGTGTTCCGGAATACAGCCTTCCCTTCCCGGCGTATTCTCTATCAAATTTATAATTTGCATTTTCTAAATAATCTCCCGAAGTTTATCCAAAAAGGCTTCCTCACCCCAGGTATTCATTTTAAAGAACATAGCCTGACTACCACCTGAAGTAATGGCGGAAACCATAATGTCCTCCTCTGCATTTTGAAACAGTGTCACATTCATACTGACGCGGTTTCCACCGGCGTAACTGTAACGCTCAAATACCAGCACGCAACATTTGGCATCTCCACTGCAAAAATAACTGGAATCCTCCAAGGAAGCGGATATACTGCCCCCTAATATACCATTTTTAATTTTCTCTTTAATCTCAAAAAAATTTCCCTTAACAGAACGTTCATATTTAGCCATGATATTCTCCTCCCCATCGGTGCACAAACTACATTGCACATCTTCGTACATTATACCACAGGATATCACATTTGACACCCGATACTTTTCACCAGTATAATATTTTTGATTATATTTTATATTCTTTACATGCATTTAGGAGACCTTATGCCAAACATTATACATATCACTGATTTTAATCATCCCGGATTAGATATATATGCACGTTTAAACGAAAATCAATTGCTTCACTATTTTGAGCCAAAGGGCGGCATTTTCATTGCAGAAAGTCCCAAGGTAATTGAACGTGCCCTGGATGCCGGGTATACACCCATTTCACTTTTACTGGAAGAAAAGCATATTGAAGGGGAAGCAAAAGAAATACTCGCCCGTTGCGGGGAGATTCCGGTTTTCACCGCTCCATTGGATGTACTGACTACCCTTACCGGCTTTCAGCTTACCCGAGGCGTCCTTTGTGCCATGCACCGTAAAGCACTGCCCGGCGTAGCAGAAGTTTGCCGGAATGCCCGTCGCATCGT
>JAZNGC010000034.1:0-80670 GCA_045589155.1 Lachnospiraceae bacterium | reverse complement strand
TGGTTTGGGGTCATTTTACACTATTTTTGTTTCCCTTTGGGTATATAGAGTTCTACATTTTCCCTATACCCAAAATTGAGTAAAAAATTGGGTACCAGACAATTTTTTACTCATCAATACCCAAAGTCATCTTTAAAATAGTCAAAAAGCTAAAGTAATACCGGAATCTCGCTTCTTTTTGGGTATAGAGAAATCTGAACCCTGCATATACCCAAAAACAAAACCACCAAAATACGAAACTCTATTTTCTATCCGTCACATCCCCACAAATCCCAATTTACGAACCTCCCCGGAAACCGACTCATTAATTTGACATAATAGAGGCATACAATATAAAATGATTAGTAAATAAACAAATGAGTAAAGTTATAGAAGGACAGATAAACAACGTCGGGAAATATCTGCTTTGGAGGTAATATTATGCAACAAAAGATGAAAAAGAAATTCTGGCTTGCACTGGTGATTTTCAGTCTGATGGGACAAGTGGCATGGATAGTGGAAAACATGTATTTCAATGTGTTTATCTATAAGATTTTTCGTGCTTCCGCAACGGAGATTTCCATGATGGTAGGAGCCAGTGCGGTGATGGCAACGGTAACTACTTTGGTGGTGGGTGCATTTTCAGATAAAATTGGAAAACGGAAGATATTTATCAGTGGCGGTTATATCCTGTGGGGTATTTCCATTATGGCATTTTGTTTGCTGAAAATGGATTATCTGACGGCACTTACGGGAAATGTAGTGGCGGCTGCAAGTCTGGGGGTAAATCTGGTTATTTTGCTGGACTGTGTCATGACTTTCTTTGGTTCTTCCGCTAACGATGCCTGCTTTAATGCGTGGCTTACGGAAAGCGGAGATGATTCCAACCGTGGTGCTATCGAGGGCATTAATGCCATGATGCCTTTGGTTTCCATTTTGGTGGTGTTTGGCGGCTTTATGGCATTTGATCTGGACAAGGAATCCAGTTGGAATCTGATATTCCTGATTATCGGTATCAGTGTACTTGTTATCGGTGTGCTTGGCTTTGTTTTGATAGAAGAAAAAGGAGTCAGACGTGAGGAGAACAGCAGATATTTTGCCAACCTGATTTATAGTTTCAGACCTTCTGTAATAAAGAAAAATATTTTGCTGTATTTTACAGTGGCAGCTTTTGCTGTTTTTTGCATTTCCATTAACGTGTTTATGCCGTATCTTATTTTATACTACGAAGTAAGTCTGCAGATGACCAATTATGTGCTGATTATGGCACCGGCAATTATTTTGGCAGCGGCAGTTACCTTTGTGGTGGGAAAATTGTATGATCAGCTTGGCTTCCGCAGATGTGTGTTTCCCAGTGTGTGGGTACTGATGCTTGGATATGTGCTTTTATATTTTTGTAAAGGTACGGGACTCGTCTTTGTGGGCTCTCTTTGTATGATGGCGGGATATTTGGCAGGAATGGCTGTGTTTGGCGCCAGAATCAAAGGCCTGATTCCGGAGGAAAAGGCAGGGCTGTTCCAGGGAATCCGCATTTTTGGCCAGGTGTTTATTCCCGGGATTGTAGGACCGGCGGTTGGAGCCTTTGTGCTTAGCGGCGCAAAAACTATAGTCAATAATGACGGAACGGAATCTTTTGTGCCGAATACCAATATTTTCGCAGCGGCATTTGCGGTAGCAGTTCTGCTTTTGATAATTTTGAAATTGTATTTCCTGATGATAAGAAAAGGTCATAGAGATCTTTCTACAGATTTTGCAAAAGAAAGTGATATTCCTTTTGCAGAGTATCCCCGTCCCCAGCTTCGCAGAAATTCCTTTTACAGTTTAAACGGTCTTTGGGAAGAAGGCATAAAGGTGCCTTACCCTCCGGAATCGGTGCTGTCCGGTTACAAAGGAACGACCAACACCACTTATACCCGGAAATTTACTTTGCCGGAAGGCTTTGTAAAAGAGAAACTGCTCCTTCATTTTGGCGCAGTGGACCAAAAAGCGGAGGTGTATCTGAATGGTAAAATGGTGGGTGCCCATGAGGACGGCTATCTGGCATTTACGTTGGATGTGACGGAGGCATATCAGGCCGGAGAGAACATATTGCAGGTAAAGGTAACCGATAATCTGTCTTGGGATTATCCCTACGGTAAGCAGTGTAAAAAACGGGGGGAAATGTGGTATACCCCTATCAGTGGCATGTGGCAGAGTGTGTGGCTGGAGAGCGTGCCGGAGAAATATGTTGAGAATATCCGCATTACGCCTGATTTGACCGGTATCCGTTTGGTAGTGGAAACCAATGCATCTTTCTGGGAAGTGGAGATACAAACGGACGAGGGGGCGATTAAAAAATCATGTAGCGGAAAGTGGCTTCGCATTGACTTAAAAGAAGAAGGCTTCGAACCGAAACTTTGGTCTCCGGAAAGCCCCTATTTATATGACATGAAAATTAAAGCAGGGGAAGATGAGGTGGAATCTTACTTTGCCCTGCGGACAGTTTCGATTGAAAAGGTAGGGAAAAGGAATCGCATTTGTTTAAATGGAAAGCCGGTTTTCTTGCATTCCGTACTGGATCAGGGATATTACAGTGACGGTATTTATCTTCCTGCTTCTGAAAAAGGTTATGAATTTGACATTAAAGTCATGAAGGAACTGGGGCTGAATTGTCTTAGAAAGCATATTAAGGTTGAGCCCGAATGTTTTTATTATTACTGTGATAAGTATGGAATGTTGGTAATGCAGGACATGGTAAACAGTGGAAGATATTCCTTTACCCGTGATACGGCACTGCCTACCATTGGTATGGCAGATAAAGTGCCCGGGAAGAGACGGGTTTCCAAAAAGAGACGTGAACTTTGGAAGGCACATATGATAGGTGTATTAAATCAATTGTATAACCATCCTTGCATTGTATACTATACGATTTTTAATGAGGGCTGGGGACAATTTGACAGTGACTGCATGTATGGGGAAGCGAAAAAACTGGATGCAACCAGAATTTTTGATACCGCATCCGGATGGTTCCGTACAGAAATGAGTGACGTGGAAAGCAGTCATGTTTATTTTAGAAACGAACAGTTGCCGGAGACAGAAAAGCCCCATGTACTTTCTGAGTTTGGCGGTTACTCCAGAGTGCTCCCTGAGCATGCGTTCAGTCTTTACAACCAACATGGTTATGGTTTTTGTAGGGATGCGGAGGAACTTACGGACCGCATTATAGAGTCCTATGAGGCTATGGTTCTTTCCAGTATGGAAAACGGACTTTGCGGAAGTGTATATACCCAGCTTTCCGATGTGGAAGATGAGGTAAACGGTTTTTATACCTACGACAGAAGGGTATGCAAGGTCAATAAAGAGCGGATGCGTACTTTAAGTGAGAAGATTTATAGCCGGTATGAAGAGATATGTAAAATGTAAGTAAAATTGAATGTCTTACCTGTTTATGACATTGCATTAAGCAGCCCCATTTGATAGAATGGGGCTGTAGTTTTGTGATGGAGAACGTTTGATTATTATGGAAAAGTTACTTCGTGATATTTTAGAGAGCGGTGTAAAAAAGTTCATAATATGTGCCATGTTTTGCGTGGCAGTTTTGGTGGGTATTTGTCCGCAGACAGATACTCATATTCTTCGTTCAAAACAGGATGGCGCTAATGTGATATGTGCTCCTGCATCCTTTCAGAACATGGAGGTTGCAACCAGAGAAACTCTGGGACAGGACAGTGTTACCCGCACACAACTTCGCCTTACCACAAGCGAAAGAAGAGTGGGCAGAAGTATCCAAATAATTCATTTATGTTTCACGGCAGTTCTGCCGGGATTTTTCCTTAGTGTATGCAGAATTCTTTTTGAGTTCGGAGAAAGAAGAATAAGACAAAAGGCATTTATTATCCGTTTTATTCACGATCTGGACGGCGAGAAGTGGGCAGTTTCATAAGAAGACAGACAAAGCATGCAAACTCTGAAGACAGAGTGTTTTTTGCGTGGAAAATATTATGAAACGGCACTTGATGTGCAGAAAAGAGGAAAATATGGATATTTTAATGTGGATTGTTATTATTTTAGGTGGTGGCCTGGGAATTATTACGAGTTTATATATGTTGTTAAGCATACCTGTTGTGGTTGTATGGAAAATTTACCGTAAGATCAGATTTAAAAAATCTTTGTATGCATAAGCAGGCGATTGACAAATAAGTGCAACTGATTCAAACCTAAGTTCAAAAAATGATTTTGAACTTAGGTTTTTGTGTTTTAAGCATATCATTTCCGGCAGGTAAAATAAAAAATGTATTTTTTTTTGAAATTTTGCCCATAATAAGTTATAATTCGTTCGTAACTTATAAGGAACAACTCAAAAGAGATATTAAATTGCGAAAAAAGAGGAGAAAAAATATGAAGAAAAAATTAGCAATTATGTTACTTGCGGCAATGACAATGTCTTTGGTTGCATGTGGCGGAAAAGATGACACAAACACAAATGACAATGTAAGTACAGAAAGTTCTGTAGAAGAAAGCACAGAAGTAAATACAGAAGTAAACACTGATGCTGAAGTTAGCACAGAAAGCGGAGACGAAGACACAACAGAAAGCACAAGCGGTGCTCTTGATATCATTAACAATGTATGGGCAACATATGCAGAAGAAGAGAAATTTGCAGCCGGCGGCGGTGATTCCGCGAACCTCAACTTCGAGGGCCCCGGTAAATTTGATGTAACCAATACAGAAGAACTTGACTTCACACTTGGTTTTCCTACAGACCATGCAGATAAAATTGACGATGCTGCTTCCATTATGCATATGATGAATGCAAATACATTCACAGGCGGCGTTTATCACGTAACAGATGCAGCAAATGTACAGACTGTTGCAGATTCTTTGAAAACAAACATCTTAAACAGACAGTGGATGTGCGGTTTCCCTGAGAAACTCATTGTTGTGTCTGTAGATAACTATGTTGTATCTGCGTTCGGTAACGGCGAACTTATCGAGAATTTCAAAAACAAACTCACAACTGTTTACGAAAATGCTAGCGTTTTGTACGAAGAAGTTATAGAATAATCTTATAATTAAAAGCCCTATCTGTAATGCAGTTAGGGCTTTTGATATATGAGAAGAAGGAGATGATAAAGCGAGATGCTCTTTTCAAGTATTACGTTCTTATACTATTTTTTACCTATTGTTTTAATTTTGTATTTTATAGCGCCTAAGAAACTGAAAAACTTCGTGCTTTTCATTTCCAGTCTGGTGTTTTATGCTTGGGGCGAGCCTAAATATGTGTTTTTAATGATACTGTCTGTAGCCATTGGCTATGTGGCGGGATTACTCATGGACAAGCTGCCTAAGAAGCCGGTGCTCTTTGTATCGGTGGGGGCGTGTTTGTTCTTTTTGGTGTATTTTAAATATACCAATTTCTTTGTGACAAATATTAATGCGGTTCTGAAAACAGAGATTCCGCTTCTAAATGTAGTGATGCCGATTGGAATCAGTTTCTATACGTTCCAAATCATCAGTTATATCATTGATGTATATCGGGGTGATGTGGGAAAACAGAAAAATTTCCTATATCTGGCAACTTATATTTCTATGTTTCCCCAGCTGATTGCGGGGCCTATTGTCAGATACTCCGATATTAATGACCAACTGGGACACAGGGAGTTTAAAAGCAGTGAGTTGGCAGATGGTATCAGACGTTTTGCAATTGGTCTTGGCAAAAAAGTGCTGATAGCAAACCAGCTTGGTGAATTGTGTCAGGTTTTCCGGGATTCCAATGAAAAGACGGTACTTTTCTATTGGGTGTACGCGGCAGCAACCATGCTTCATATTTACTTTGATTTTAGCGGTTACAGTGATATGGCAATCGGACTTGGAAAACTGCTTGGTTTCAAGTTTATGGAAAACTTTAACTATCCGTTTATGAGTAAAAGCGTTACAGAGTTTTGGAGAAGGTGGCATATGTCCCTTGGTACCTGGTTCAGGGATTATGTTTATATTCCCCTTGGCGGCAACCGGGCAGGTGCGAAACGTCAGATTTTCAATATATTTGTAGTTTGGATGCTCACCGGATTTTGGCACGGTGCAGAATGGAATTTTATTATATGGGGACTTTTGTTCGCGGTGCTCCTTATCGTAGAAAAACTGTGGCTTTATAAAAAATTGCAGGCTGCAAAGGGCTGGAACCACATTTATATGCTTCTGATTGCGGCAATCAGTTTTGTGATATTTAATGCCGCTAATACAGGTCAGATGATTTCCGATTTGAAGAATATGTTCTTTATGGGAGAATCCATGAAGAATGGTCTGGTGGGAACAGAGTGTCTGTATTACTTAAAGAGTTACGGACTTATTTTGCTGATTTCCATCATTGGAGCCACCAGTGTCCCGAAGAATTATTATTCAAGGTTGAAAGAAAGCGCATGGGTTTCTAAGATACTTGCAGTGGCAGAGCCTGTGGTGTTGCTTGGAATGTTACTGCTGTCTACCGCATATTTGATAGACGGTTCCTTTAATCCTTTCTTGTATTTTAGATTTTAAGGAGGGCTTATGGAAAAGAAGAAAGATAAAATTTTAATTGGATTAGTGGGCGGTGTATTTGCCCTGCTTTGTATTTTGACCTGGGTTATGCCGGATGCGAAATATTCAACTTCCGAGAGAAGAGAATTGAAACAGAAACCGGAGCTTAGCCTGGAAACTGTTTTGGACGGCCGCTTTATGAGCAATTTTGAGGCTTATTCTTTGGATCAGTTTCCCTTTAGGGATGGATTTCGCAGTCTGAAGGCGATGACACTATTGAAGTTAGATAATAATGATGTGTATGTAGTGGACGGGGTGATAAATTCCATGGATTACCCTTTGAAGGAACAAAACCTGTTGTATGCATCCGGACGTTTTGCTTATGTATATGAGAAATTTTTAAAGGACAGTGGCTGCGAGGTATATCTGTCCATCATTCCGGATAAAAATTATTTCTATGCAGAGAAGAACGGATATCTGGCTGTGGACTATGACAGATTAGTGGATATCATGAAGGCAGAAAACAAATATATGACTTATATTGATATTTTCCCTTTGCTTACAGGCGATGATTACTACATGACAGATACCCATTGGAAACAGGAAAAACTGGCGGAAGTGGCAGAAAAACTTTTGGACGGGATGGGTGGTCCGGAAAAAGGGGAAATGCCCGATTACGAGGTTGTGGAAATGGAAGAGGATTTCTACGGCGTGTACTACGGTCAGGCAGCACTTCCGTTAAAAGCGGATAAAATCAGCTATTTGACCAATCCGGTCATTGAGGGATTGAAAGTGTTTGACTGGCAGAATAATAAGGAGATTCCGGTTTATGATGAGAACCGGATGACGGATAAGGATCCCTATGAATTGTTTACAGGTGGTCCTATTTCCCTGGTAACCATTGAAAATCCGGCATGCAACAATGGAAAGCAACTGGTTGTGTTTAGGGATTCTTTTGGCAGCAGTTTATCTCCCTTGCTTGCGCAGGGATATGAGAAGACAACCCTGATTGATATCCGCTATATGATGCCGGCAATGTTGGGCAATTTTGTGGATTTTACGGATGCGGATGTGCTGTTTATTTACAGTACAATGGTGCTGAATAACAGCGAGACGCTGAAATAAGGATGAAAAAGAATAATAAGTTTGAGCAAGATTTGAGTAATCTTCAAAACGGTCTGTGGAGTGAATTCTGCAGACCGTTTTGTTATGAAAGATATTTTAGCAACATTTGAGAAATGCATGACAAAAGTTAGAGAGTTAGGATTGTAACAATGCAATAAAATAATGATATGAGAATGGGAGAAAGTTGTTATCTTTTAGAATTCGGAGGACGTAAAATGAGTCAGATACTGAAAAAAGAGTACCGTAACATGTTCGCGGAAATTGGGATTTCTAAAGAAGATGTTCAGAAGCGTCTTGAAGAGATTAGAGATTTTTATTTTTATGGCGGAGAAGACGAAAGAGTGTATTTCCCGGTTGGAGATGATATGGGTTATATCATGGATACAGGAAATAATGACGCCAGAACAGAAGGCATGTCCTATGGCATGATGATCTGTGTACAACTTAATATGAAAGAAGAATTCGACCGCCTTTGGAAATGGGCAAAAACATATATGTGGACAGCAGAAGGCTGGAATGAAGGTTATTTCGCATGGTCTTGTGCAACGGATGGAACCAAGAATGATTCCGGTCCCGCTCCGGATGGCGAGGAATTTTTTGCGATGTCACTTTTCTTTGCGGCTCACAGATGGGGCAACGGAGAAGGCATTTTCAATTACGAGGAACAGGCAAAAGAAATTCTTCGTGCATGTCTGCACAAAGGTCAAAACGGAAGAAAGGGAACTCCTATGTGGAATCTGGAAAACGGACAGATTCTCTTTGTGCCCGGTGTGGATTATACAGACCCGTCTTATCATTTGCCTCACTTTTATGAACTGTTTGCACTTTGGGCAGATGAAGAAGATAGAGAGTTTTGGAAGAATGCAGCAAAAATCAGTAGAGAATATCTGGTGAAGGCTTGCCATCCCGTGACGGGATTTTCTGCGGAATATGCGGAGTTTGACGGAAGCCCTATGAGCAGACCTATTCCTTGGACCAAGGACAGACACGACTGGTTTTTCAGTGATTCTTACAGAACCGTTGCAAATATCGGACTGGATTATGAATGGTTCGGTGTTGATGAAGGTCAGATAGCGGCAGCAGACAATATCCAGAAATTCCTGATAGACAATTGCCGTGAAGACAAATATTACATATACGAAATAGATGGAACAATTGCAGTAAAGGACATGGTGCTTCATCCCATAGGACTTCCTGCAACAGTTGCACAGGCATCGCTGGCAGCAGATAATGAATATACCAAAGAATGGGTAGAACATTTTTGGAATATGGCTCTGCGTACCGGTAAGCATAGATATTATGATAATTGCTTGTACTTTTTTGCATTTTTAGCACTTAGCGGAAATTACCGTATTTGGTAGGAGGATTCATATGCAAGGACCGAAGGCACCAAAGGACCCTACAAAGAAGAGAAAAAGTTTTTTTATAATGAGAAACAAATCTGTGGCAGGTTCACCTGTGCCCGGTGGTAAGGGAATCCAGTTCATTTACCAAAATGACGGACGATTGCTCAGCAGTGCGAAAATTGTAGGTGGTATTACAGACCCGGAAATATTTGAGCTTTTAAAAACTACGGAGGGCTTCCGGAAACTGATACACAGTATTGGCGTGACAGTGGAAGCGGACGATAGGGAAAAGGACGTGGAATTTGTCTACCAGATGTATGGCAAGGCGGATCCCGGTGCCGGAACAACACTCAGAAAAGCGATGAAGGCAAACGGCATGGAGAATATCATCGTCCTGGACGAGTGTGAATGGTCTGAGGATGACAATATTCCCGGACAGATCCGTTTTGAATTTAATACACCCGGAGAACTTGCGGAAGTTTCGGTCAGATTTTATCTGCAGGATGGCTTTGATGCTCCGGAGCCGGAGGAAGAGGGAAAAGCTGATTTGCAATCCCCCCTTTACAAAGAAATGCTGGAAAAATCCCTGGTGCAAATCGGAAACAATGTGCGCTTGAAAAAGGCCATTGACAAGGCAAAAGCAGGAGAAGATGTGACCATTGCCTTTATCGGCGGATCCATCACTCAGGGTGCGGGAGCGATTCCGATTAATACAGAGTGTTATTCCTATAAAACCTTCTGCGGTTTCTGTGAACTTGCAGGAAAAGGTACGGATGAAAATATTCACTATATTAAAGCCGGAGTGGGAGGAACTCCCTCTGAATTTGGTATGCTCCGTTATGAGAGAGATGTGCTCAGGGGTGGCAGCGTTACTCCGGATATTGTAGTGGTTGAGTTTGCGGTAAACGATGCCGGTGATGAAACCGGTGGCGAGTGCTATGACTCACTGGTAAGAAAGATTTTGGCTGCAGATAATGCACCTGCAGTGATTTTGCTTTTTGCTGTATTTGCAGATGATTTCAACTTGCAGGAGAGACTTGCGCCTGTGGGAAGAGCATATAATCTTCCGATGGTAAGTACAAAAGATACGGTTGTGGAACAGTTTTACAAGAAACCGGGCGAAGGCAAGGTTGTAAGTAAGAGTCAGTTTTTCTATGACTGCTATCATCCTACAAATGTAGGGCATACCATTATGGCAGACGGTTTGCTTCATTTGATGAAAAAAGTAGATGGACAACCGGTAGATAGCGAAGATATTGATATCAATAAAATGGAAGCTCCCATAGGCGGAGAATTCCAAAATGTAAAAGTGCTGACTGCCGGAGAAAATAATTGTGGCGCTGTGATTGATGTGGGCGACTTTACGGAGACCGACGGTGAACTGCAGTGCGTGGAACAGGATATGAATCTCCACGGTACACCGGAATTTCCGGATAACTGGATGTATCATGGAAGTGCAAAAAAGGGAGCGGGAAGACCCTTTAGCATGGACATTACCTGTAGCGCCCTCCTTTTGCTTTTCAAGGATTCAGGTGCGCTTAGTGCAGGATGCGCGGAAGTGTTTGTAGATGGGGAAAAAGTACTTCTGGCTAATCCGAGAATAAACGGATGGACACATTGTAATCCGGTGATATGTTTTAGGGGTAGAGACAAAAAATCCTATCATGTAGAAGTGAAAATGCAGCCCGGTGACGAGGAAAAGGACTTCACAATTTTAGGATTCGGATATGTAGAATAAGAGAGGTTTTTTGAAATGGGTATTTTGTTGGGGAGCGACAAAGTAAAAATATTGGTGGAGCAGTGTGCCTTTGAAGGTGTAAAGCGCATTGCCAGCAAAGTATCCCGTGATATTTGTCTGGTTACGGACAAATGTCCCGAGATAATAAATGAGGCCGGAGAATCAGACGCTACGGCCTTAATTTTGTGTGCAACTTTAGGAAACAGTCCTATCGTGGACAAATTGGAACAAGAAGGTAAATTGGACCTTTCGGCCGTTCGGGGCAAAAGAGAAGTATACACCATTTCCTTTGTGGAGAATGTATTTCCGGGTGTGGAAAAAACTCTGGTGATTTGCGGTAGTGATAAACGTGGTACCATTTATGGTATGTTCACGTTGTCGGAGTATATTGGCGTGACACCCTTGTGCTTTTGGGGTGATGCTGCTCCGGCGAAAAAGGCAGAGTTTGAAATCGGAACCGATATTGAGGTGACCTCAAAGGAACCCAGTGTAAAATACAGAGGTTTCTTTATCAATGATGAGTGGCCCTGCTTCGGTACATGGACCCATTCCCATTTCGGAGATGTGAATGCAAAGGCATATGAGCATGTGTTTGAATTTCTGCTCCGCATGAAGGGCAACTACTTATGGCCCGCTATGTGGGCGTCATCCTTCCCTTTGGATGGTCCCGGCAGTGCGAATGAGGAACTGGCGGATATTTATGGCGTGGTAATGGGATATTCCCACCATGAGCCTTGTCTTCGCGCCAGCGAAGAATGGGATAAGGTCAGAGGACCGGAAACCAGGTATGGCAACGAATGGAATTTCTACACCAACGAACAGGGACTTTTAAATTATTGGGAAGACGCATTAATCCGCAGCGGTAAATATGAGAACATGATTACCATCGGCATGCGCGGAGAGAGAGACAGCTCCATGCTGGGCGATGATGCCACTGTGGCAGAGAATATTGAACTTTTAAAACGTATTATTACAAAACAGCGTGAACTGATAAAAAAACATGTAAATGAAGATTTGAGCAAGGTGCCCCAGCTTTTGGCCCTTTACAAAGAAGTGGAAGAATATTATTACGGCGATGAAAATACGCCGGGACTTAAAGATTGGGATGGCATTGACGGTGTGACTTGTATGTTGTGTGAAGATAATTTCGGACATATGAGGACACTGCCCACGAAAGAGATAAAGGACCGTAATGGTGGCTTTGGTATGTATTATCATTACGATTATCACGGTGGTCCTGTATCTTATGAATGGGTAGATTCCACCCCTCTCTCTAAGATGTGGGAACAGATGAGCATGGCTTATGAATATGGCATCCATGATGTGTGGATTGTCAATGTGGGCGATGTGAAATTCCATGAAGTCCCCTTGACTTACTTTATGGCATTGGCATATGACTATGAGAAGTGGGGCTATGGTAATAAAGACAGCTATAATGAATATGCAAAACAGTGGAGTGAAAAGACTTTCCCGAAAGCCGGTGTATACCAGAAAGAGATTGCCAAGGTTCTGATGGAGTATATTAATACGAACCATATGAGAAGACCGGAATCTCTGCATGAAGGTGTATACCATCCCTGCCATTACGGCGAGACAGACCGCATGCTGGAAAAGGCGAAGGAAATCGAGGAATTATCCGTAAAAGTATATGAAGCCCTGGATGAAAGAGAGAAAAAGGCGTACTACAGCATGATCCATTTTTCAGCTATGGCTTCCATGAATCTGTTAAAAATGCATCTCTATGCAGGAAAAAATAAACATTATGCAATGCAGGGAAGACCAATCGCCAATTATTACGGCAAGCTGGTGGCGGAATGTATAAAGAAGGACCGGGAGTTGGCAGCAGAGTTCGGCGCTTTTGAAGATGGAAAGTGGAACGGCATGCAACTGGCACAGCACATCGGCTTTGTGTCCTGGAATGAGGACGGCTATCGCTATCCAATCATTATGCAGGTTGAACCGGCGCATAAGCCAAGACTTACTCTTTCCAGAAAAGACGATGCGAGAATTGCGGTGAAAGCGTATGGACCGATGCAGGCAATTGCAGTAAATGATTTTACCAACCCGGATTGCGATAAAACTGTGGTGGAAATTGCAAATGGCGGTATCGGCAGCTTTACCTATGAAATCACACCGGAGGGCGGTAATATGCCTGAGTGGCTTGTGGTAGAGCCTTTAAAGGGAGAAGTCAGTGATTTACAGGAAGTAACACTTACCTGCCTGAAGAACAAACTGCCTGACGGATTGCAGAAAGTCCGGCTCGTAGTGCGTGGCGAAGAAACAGCAGTGGCAATTGATGTGACTGCGAAAAAAGTGGATACAACCGGGATTACCGAAGGTACTTTCCTTGCAAGAGATGGTGTCATTGTTATGAATGCAGACCATTACGTTGCCAAGAAAGATGTGGAAAAAGGCGCATGGAAAGTGATAGAAGGTTACGGAAGTTATGGAGTGGGCTTGAAAGTAGAGCCTGTGACAGCAGCCTTTGAAGGTGGGGAAGAAAAACCTACACTGACCTATCGTTTCTATTTGGAGACCGCAGGTGAATATCAGGTGGAATTATTGACAGCACCTACCAATCCGGTATCCATGGGAAGCAGTATGAATATTATGTTACAGCCTGAGGGCGGAATACCGGTAAAGGTGCAGCTTGTTCCGGCGGACTTTAGGGCGGGAGATACCCGTGATCCCAGATGGTGTCAGGGTGTACTTGACCAGGTGAGAAGAGTAGTGGTTCCCATGACCTTTGAAGCCGGAGAACAGCAGCTTGTGATCGGAGCTTTGGATGCAGGTGTGGTTCTTGAGAGAATCCGGATTTACAAACGGAAGGAAGATTTGAAGAATTCATATCACGGACCGGAGGAAACCTACAGGGTGTAATCCACATGACTAAAACGCGAAAAAAACTAGTTGGGGAAAAGAAATGAAAGTTAAAAATGTAAGTAAAAAAATAGCAGCAGTGCTAGTGGTCATGACGATGTTGTCCGGTTGTGGCAATGTTACAGAGACAGACAACATGGTAATGGTTGAACAGGAAAGAGAAGAAATTGTTTACGACCTGGCAGTAGCGACAATCGGTGACGTAGAGAAGACGCTGCGTATCCGTTGTGATTACGTGCAGGAGGATGATGAAGACATCAGCTTTTCGCTGAGTGGCAAAAGAATTGCCAACGTTTATGTCAAAGAAGGTGACCACGTGGAAAAAGGTCAGCTTTTGGCAGAGCTTGGCGGCGGAAATCTGGAAACAGAGATTGAACGTTTGGAATACCAGATTGCAAGAAACAAACTGCTTTTGGAATATTCTGTGATAAACGAAAACGATCAGATATCCAATATGTGGCTTAATCATCTGTTTGGGTTCAATCCGACCTGGGAGGCGGAGTTGAGACTGCGGGATTCCGTAGCAGCTCTGCAGCAAAGTTATGAGTACAACAGAGAAGATTATCAGGATGCCATTGCGTTGGATGAACTTCAGCTCAAACAAATGAAGGAAGAACTGAAACAGAGCCGGGTATATGCGGGAATGTCAGGAACAGTTTCCTGGCTGCAGGACAGACTGGAAGGCTCCACATCCACGAAAGATGAAAAGATTATGACTATCATCGACAGTTCAAAGTGCTTGTTTGAAACAAGGCAGGAGGCTTCTATTCCCTATTTCAAGGAAGGAATGGAGATTCCGGTAACCATTACATCCGGTACGGGTGCAGGTTCGTATTTGGTAGTGCCTTATCAGATGGAACAGTGGGGAGAAAAACAAAGATTTAAACTGACGGCGGAGAGTTCGGACAAAATCATCGAAATTGGTGCTATGGGTACCATGAGGCTTGTGATTGACAGAAGAGAAAATGTGCTGAATATACCAATAGGTGCTGTGCATGAGGCTGACGGAAAAACTTATGTATATGTGTTGGGTGAAAATAATATGCGGGAGATCAAATGGATTGAAACCGGATTGTATGGTGATCAGACAGTTGAAGTATTGTCCGGCCTGACAAGAGGAGAGAAGGTTGTTTTAAAATGATGAAGAGACTTGGTATTAATACACGAAAAATGATGGCAGCTTGTCTTTGTCTGATGTGCTTTCTTTCGGGATGCGCAGGTGAGAGCAAAGAGACTGTTTCGGAAAATATAGAATTATTGGAACCGGTAAATACGGTGGCAGAATTTGAAAAAGCGGCTTATCGCAATCTTTATGATGTGGATATGTATTCCGCGTCCGTGTTCCCTTTTGTGGAAGAATATGCTTTTGCAAGAGATGAAAAATTTGCCGGCTATGGAGCCCTTCCCGGGGAAGAAATCAAGAAGAAGGAAACTCTGGTATATTCAGATTCGGAATCTCTTGAGAAGCAGATTGAATCTATGGAGGAACGATTGGAATCCATGGATGAAGAATATTTGGATTATGTGGAAACCCTGGCGGAAGAATGGGAGGAAACAAAACCAAAATTAGATTATAACAAGACCATATATGATAATTGCCTGAAGAACAAACCGGCCCCTTATGTGGCGGATGAAACCCTTTCCCAGGAGGAGCAGGACGCTGCGTATGCACAATGGCAGTATCTTTATGGATTGTGGGAGTCCCAGACCCATGAATGGGAAGGCCATTATCGTAAACTGGCCCATAGTATAGATATGCAGGAAAAAGCACTGGCACAAAAAACGGCGCTATATCAGTTAGACCGGGCATATTATGAAAAGCAATTGGAGCGTATAAAGGAACAGAGAGTAGATGGAAGCATCATTGCCGATATGAACGGTGAGGTTGTGGCAATCAGTGACCTTTCTTACGGAAGTAACGTTTCTAAGGAAACTCCTATTATTGCGATTGGTAATATGGATACCAAAGTGCTGAGATGTAATTACATAAACAGTACAGTTATTTCCGCTGCCAAAGATCTTTACGCATTTATCGATGGTAAGCAGTACGAGGTAGAGTATCAGGAAATCAGCGCAGAAGAATATACAGAGCTTACGGCAGCCGGAGAAACGGTATACTCTACTTTCTATCTGAAGGACGATGCGGATGAAGTGGAAATCGGTGATTTTGCGGTGATTGTAGTGGTAGGAAAACGCTTGGAAAATGTGCTTTCTGTGCCGAAAGAAGCGATACATAAAGACGAAACAGGATATTATGTTTACGTTTTGGAAGGAAATGAAAGTATATATACCTACGTGGAAACCGGTATGAGTGACGGTGTCTATACAGAGATAAAAAGTGGTCTTACAGAGGGACAGAAAGTGCTTATGACCACAACAAGACAGTATGGAAACGGCAGGGCAACGGTCCAGAAAGGAAGCTTTAACAGTACATTTGAAGGAAGCGGATTTATGTATTATCCCTCCAGCAGAATGTTGCAAAATCCCATTGAATACGGAACGGTATATTTTGACGAGCTGTTGGTGTCACAATACCAGCATGTGGACGAGGGTGATGTGATAGCGACTATCCGTGTACAGGCGAATGAACTGGAAATAGAACGTCAGGAGACAAAACTGAAAAGATTGCAGGAACGTCTTGCGGATTATATGGAACAGAATGCAGAGGATACCTCGGAAGCAGTACTGGAAAATATTGCTTCAAGACAGGAAGCTATTGAGGACGTAAAAGAACTGATTGCTGAAATGAAAGAGGATGCGGCCACCACAGAAATCCGTGCAGACCGTACCGGTGTTATCATATGGGCAACCAATCATCAAAAAGAAGATATTCTTTACTATAACGAAGATTTATTACAAATTGCAGATGAAGAAACCTGTTATGTGATTTTGGAAAATACCAATCAGCTGCTTAATTATGGAAATGAAGTAAGTATCAGCTATGAGGACAGAGAAGGAAATACCAAAACTGCGTCGGGAACAGTAGCAACCATATCTGCAGCGGGAATAACCGGTGCATTCAAAGCGATTAACACACAGTATTCCATGATATTACTGCCGCCCGATGTGATTGCGGATATGGCATTTGCCACACCGGTCTACGGAGGATGGTGGAACAGAAACAGGTATGCAGTAAATGCCGTAATCAGGGAAATGGACAATGTGCTTGTGGTTCCCAAAAGTGCGGTTACGGAAATTGCGGGAAATACTTATGTGAATGTAGTGGATGAAAACGGAAATGTAACAACCTGTAGCTTTATCGCAGGTGGATTTGACAGTAAAAACTATTGGGTTATTGAAGGCCTTTCGGAAGGAATGAACGTATGCTTAAAATAATGTTGCAGAAACTGTGGCATAAAAAATGGATGGTCATGTGCCTGCTTTTGGGAAGTTTACTGCTGATTGCGACAGTGGTAAGTTTTCCCATGTACCGCAGCGCTGCATTTGACAGAATGTTACAGGATGAATTTAAAAACAGTTTGCTTGCAGACAGTAAATGGCCTGCATATAACAAGATGACTATTATATCCAAAAAGGATGCCAAGGGAAGTACCATTAGCCGAATGGAAGGGTTGATGGAAGAAATCCATACAAAAATGGGAGTAAAGGAGAAGGAGACAGTTGCCTATTATGCACTTGCAAAAACGGATGTTAATTCTGTAATTGCAAGAGGTGACCTGAATAACCTTTCTCTTAGATTAGGTGCGATGAAAGGTCTCCCGGAACACGCAAAGTTACTGTCCGGAGAGATGTACTCAGAGGATGGAATGACAGATGACGGTTACATCGAAGTGGTAATCAGCCAGGCGTGTATGGTAAGCTCCAATTTGCTTCTCGGGGATTTATTAGAGTTTAGAGCCCTGAAGGATACAGAGGGAAATCTGATCCGCATGAAGGTTGTGGGCGTGTATGACTGGGAAGATCCCAATGACTTTTATTGGCAGGTTACACCGGATGAAATGGACGGTGTATGTCTGATGGAAGAGAATCTGTTCTGCGATTCGTTTACCGGGGAAAAAGCGGCTAAATATACCATAACATGTACCTATGTTCCCATGTTTGAGTATGAAGAGTTAAGGGCGGACCAGGTGGAACAGGTTCAGGAATATACAAAATGGCTGACTGAAGAGAGCCCTTACCGCAGTACAATTACAGAAAATACATATACAGAGGTTTTGGACAGCTTTGAAGCAAAACAGGACAGAATCGAAGCTACGCTGTTTATCTTACAGGTTCCGGTGTTGATCTTATTGGGAGCATTCCTGTTTATGATTTCCGGACAGATGTATGATATGGAAAGAAATGAAATTTCGGTTATGAAGAGCCGAGGTGCATCCGGTGCACAGATGTTCCGACTTTATTTCTTCCAGAGCATTTTCCTGACTTTTATCGGAAGCTTGTTTGGATTGCCTTTGGGCAGTGTATTCTGCCGTATGCTTGGTTCCACAGGAAATTTCCTTGAATTCAACATGAACAGGGAATTGAATGTAGAATATACAAACGAAGTATGGACTTATGCTGCAGTGGCAGTACTGGCTTCAATTTTGATAATGACAGTGCCCGCATTGAAGCATAGCCGTCTTACCATTGTAAAGTTGAAACAGCAAAAGGCATTAAAGAAAAGTGCCCTTTGGGAAAAATTATTCCTGGATGTAATTTGCCTGGGTGTTGCTTTCTACGGATACTACAACTTTAAGAAGAATCAAAGTGCATTGATAGAAGATGTACTTATGGGTGAGGCATTAGACCCTTTGTTGTACTTAAGTTCATCCCTGTTTATTGTGGGAATGGGTCTTTTGTTCCTGAGATTACAACCGTTGTTGATTAAATTGGTATATCAGCTTGGAAAGCGTTTCTGGAAACCGGCAAGTTATGCTTCCTTTATGGAGAACTTAAAGAACGGAAGAAAACAACAGTTTATTATGTTGTTTATGATTCTTACCATTTCTCTGGGTATGTTCCATGCGACAGTGGCCCGTACTATTTTGCAAAATGCAAGGGAGAATACGGAGTATTTAAGCGGAGCAGATTTTATTGTAAAAGAGGTTTGGGAAGACAATTCCGCGTTTGCCGCCATGGACGACACGGTAGAATTCCAGTTTTTTGAACCGGATTACAGTAAGTATGCAGGTGCCCCGGGCGTGGCTTCTTATACAAGAGTGATTTATGACGACAAGGCAAGCCTGAAAAATGGTGGTGGCCAGCAGATTACTTTAATGGGCATCCATACAAAAGAATTCGGAATGAATACAAAACTTCCGACAGATTTGATGGAGAAACATTATTATACCTATTTGAATGAACTTGCTGTAGAAGCACAGGGTGTTTTGGCGTCCCGCAACTTCGAGACACAGCTTGGGTTCAAAGTTGGTGACAGCATAGATTATACAGACGGAAACGGAAACAGTACCCGCGGAAAGATAGTGGATTTCTTCGATTACTGGCCGGGCTATGTTCCTGTACAAACCACTCTCAATACAGATGGAACAGTAAATAACACTTCTAATTTTGTTGTGGTTGCAAACTATTCTACCTTAAAACAAAAATGGGGAACTGTGCCTTATGAGGTGTGGATTACCATGAAAGATGGGGCAGATACCGGAGAGTTTAAAGCCTGGGTGCAGGAAGAAAAACTCAGACTCAGAAAATTCTCTGACAAAGAGGCGCAGCTTCAGGCGGTTTCAGAAGATCCTTTGCTTCAGGGTACCAATGGTGTCCTTACCATGGGATTTATTGTAACCATTATTCTGTGCGGAGTAGGTTACCTGATTTATTGGATTATGTCTATCCGTTCCAGAGAAATGTTGTTTGGTGTGCTGCGTGCCTGCGGTATGCATAAGGGTGAATTGTTCCATATGCTGATAAATGAGCAGATTTTCTCGGGCCTCCTTTCTATCTTGGCGGGTATCGGTATTGGTAAAGTGGCATCGGATATGTTTGTACCGATTCTGCAGACTGCATATGCGGCTACCAATCAGATATTGCCCATGAAGTTGATTACAAATCCCGTGGATTTGCTTAGACTTTACAGCGTAATCGGTATCGTGGTTGTAGTATGCCTTGTGGTATTAATCGCATTGGTGTTTAAATTGAATGTAGCGAAAGCACTTAAGTTGGGTGAAGAATAATGGCAGAGACGAAACAGAAAACAGCAATTGAAATCCGTGGCGTAGGCCGTAGTTTTGCGGTTGCAGGCGGTGAATTTCAAGCACTTAAAAACATTAATGTGGATATTCCGGAGGGAGTCCTGACGGTATTGAAAGGACGTTCCGGTTCCGGAAAGACCACACTACTTAATATTATTGGGGCACTTGACAAGCCCACCAGCGGAACCATAGTTATGGAAGGTGAGGATATCGGAAAGTTATCCGATAAGGAACGGGAAAACCTGCGCAGAACAAAGGTAGGTTTTGTGTTCCAGTCCGTATCACTGATTCCCACAATGAATGCGTTTCAGAATGTAGAATTTTCCCTGCGTCTTGCCGGGGTAAAGGGCGACAGAAAAAAACGTGTGGAAGAATGCCTGAAAATGGTAGGCTTAGGCAGCCGTATGCATCATATGCCCGCAGAAATGTCCGGTGGTGAACAGCAAAGAGTGGCGATTGCACGTGCCATTGCACACAGACCGAAGATTTTGTTGGCGGATGAGCCTACAGCAGAGTTGGACAGTGCTATGGCGGCAGAAGTCGCAAAACTGTTCCAGGACATGACAAAAACCGAGGGTGTTACTATATTAATGACAACCCACGACATGGGCCTGATGGATGCAGGAGATTTGGTTATTGAACTTGAAAACGGGGAGCAGATATGTCAGAAGCAATGATTCAGGCAGATGGCCTGGTAAAAATTTATAAAACAAAACAGACAGAGGTTCTTGCCCTGCAGGGATTGGATTTGACAGTAGAAGAGGGCGAGCTGACTGCTTTGATAGGAAACAGTGGTAGTGGTAAATCTACTTTTCTTAATATGATTGGCGGCTTGGACAGACCCAGTGCCGGTAGTTTGATTGTAGGCGGAAAAAATTTATTTACCATGACAGAAAAGGAACTGGTGCTTTATAAGCGTGATACGGTAGGCTTTGTGTGGCAGAATAACGGAAGAAACCTGCTTCCGTATCTGACAGTTTTAGAAAATATAATGTTGCCCATGCATTTGTCGGATGTAAGAAAGAAGAAGACAAAAGCATTGGAACTTTTGGAAATGGTAGGTCTTTCTCATAAGAAACACAGCCGTATGAATATGCTTTCCGGTGGTGAACAGCAAAGGGTTGCTATTGCGATTGCCTTGGCAAATTCTCCGAAACTTCTTTTGGCGGATGAACCTACAGGAAGCGTAGATCCCAAGACAGCCAATTATATTTTCGATGTGTTTACAGAGCTGAACAGACAGGGACAGACAATTCTGATTGTAACCCATGATGTGGCACTTTCTAAAAAGGTAAAACGTGTGGTTGCGATCAGGGACGGAAAAATCAGTAGTGAAAGAATCTTGAAGGAAAAATACGCAGACCGTTTGAAAGAAGTGTCAATTGACTGGCGTCATGAAGATACTCAGGAAGAATATGTTATTATGGATAAAGCGGGACGTGTACAGATTCCGAAAGAAATCATCAGTAGCCTGGAATTAAAGGATAATAAAGTGAAGCTGGAGTTACAGGACGGTAAAGTAATTATCAGCAGACCGGAGGAATAAGAAATGAACTTGCCCGCAGAGGTAAAAATCCTGCTGGAGCAAAATGCAGTAGGACAGGAAGAAGCGATTTTTTCTGTCCTATTTGATATAAGCGACAGTGGTGATTATGAAAAAGGATATGTGGTGTTGCTGAAGGATAAACTCTTGGTCTTTAGGGGCGATAAGAGCGGAATGCAATGCTATGATT
Organism: Lachnospiraceae bacterium; assembly: GCA_045589155.1. GTDB lineage: Bacteria > Bacillota > Clostridia > Lachnospirales > Lachnospiraceae > Acetatifactor. Next base: position 59,228 of record JAZNGC010000034.1, on the reverse strand, counting down.
TATCAGACATAGAAAGAATTGATGTGGAAAACGGAATCGGATGTAACATGCTGGTTCTGCGTATAAACGGTGATACAAAGTATATTGCCCGGTTTACCAATTCCTGTCTGGCAAAAATGTTGCAACTGAAAAAAGGGGTAGACCAAGTCAAAAAAGGGGAAGAATTTGAAACGCCGCGGGAGGAAGAAATCTGTTGCCCGAAATGCGGGAAACGTTATCCGGACCCTGCCAGAAAAATTTGTCCCGGTTGTATGGATAAAAGAACGGTTTTTCTGAGAGTGCTGGGTTACTTTAAACCCTATATTCCTCATTTTGCCCTGATGTGTCTGACGATTATCGGTACAGCGGTGCTGAACCTGGTTTGGCCTTATTTAAACGGTGAGATTTTGTATGACCGTGTACTGGCCGGAGATAATGAGTTTTTGGGCAGCATTGGACTGGCGCAGGGAGAATTTGTCACGGCACTTTTGCTTTTGGTATTGACGATGGCGGCTACCAAGGTGGTGCTTTTGCTGTTCCAGATTATACATGGTGTATTAACCGCCCATATGGTGGTTAATGTGGTAAGAGATATGAAAAAAAGCGTGTTCCGGAAAATGGGACAGCTTTCCATCAGCTTTTTCCGCAGCCGTCAGACCGGCGGATTAATGACCAGGGTAATCAGTGATGCAGATCATATTACAGGATTCTTTGTAGACGGCGCACCTTATATATTGGTACATTGTCTGACGTTTGCGGCAACCTTGGTGGTGATGCTCCGGATAAACTGGAAGATGACGTTGATTACATTGCTTATCTTGCCGTTACTGCTTTTGACAAACCGTTTGCTCAGACCGAAAATCTGGATTATGCACGGAAGAAGACATCGGGCGGAGCGGTCAGTCAACAGTAGTGTGAATGACAATCTCACCGGTGCCAGAGTGGTAAAAAGCTTTGGCCGGGAAGGGCAGGAAATACAAAGATTTAGCGGCTCCAACAGGAAACTGCGGGACGCCGAAACCCATATTGCATATCGGAGAAGTTTTTTTGATGTTGTGTACGGCAGTGCACAGAGTATTATGGATATGAGTGTATGGTTTCTGGGTGTTTATCTGCTTCTTGGGAAACAGGAAATGGAGTTGGGTACCCTGATTACCTTTGCCGGTTATGTGGGGCAGCTTAGGGGACCTCTTAACTTTATGTCCTTTGTGCCGAACTGGTGGGCAGAGAGTATGAACAGTGCGCAGCGCATTTTTGAAATTATTGATGCCATTCCTGAAGTGAAAGAGGCGGAAAATCCCATTCCCCTTACAGAACCCAAGGGAGAGGTGGAACTTCGGAACGTTACCTTTGGCTATGAAGCTTCAAGGCCGGTGTTAAAGGATGTTTCTTTACATATTAAGCCGGGAAGCATGCTGGGAATTATCGGACGGTCCGGTGCAGGAAAGACTACATTGGTCAATCTGATTTCCAGGATGTATGACACGCAGGAAGGACAAATTTTAATCGATGGTATCGATGTAAAAGAACTGGCCTCAGGCGACCTTAGAAAAAATGTTTCCATGGTTTCCCAGGACACCTATATTTTTATGGGAACGGTAGCGGAGAATATTGCATATGCAAATCCTGATGCGGACCATGCAGATGTGGTGCGTGCCGCAAAACTGGCCGGCGCACATGATTTTATTATGAAGATGCCGGATGGATACGACACGTATATCGGATCCTCCGGAAGAAGCCTTTCCGGTGGTGAAAGACAGCGTATATCTATTGCAAGAGCAATCTTGTCCAATCCCAAAATCCTGATTCTGGATGAGGCAACTGCAGCGGTGGATACAGAGACAGAGCGCATTATTCAAAAATCTTTGCAGTATCTGGTAAAGGGAAGAACCACCATTTCCATAGCCCACAGATTGTCTACCCTTCGGGATGCAGACTACCTGGTGGTTGTGGAAGACGGAAGGATTACAGAACGGGGAACCCATGAGGAATTGGAAAAACTTCAGGGAATTTACTATAAACTGATGCAACTGCAGACCAAGGCTCTTGCAGTGAAGGAGTGAGAAGACGATGGAAGAATTTAAACTGGAACAAATGGAACAGGAAACGGAGGCTATGCTTCGCATCCGTTTTCTGAAAGAAGAGAATATTTCCTTTGAGAGAGTGGGGAATGGATTTCTTAGTCTTAGAATTGAGGAAGAGTATTACCCCAGAGTAAATGTTGTCAGAATGTTTCCTTTCTCGGACAGCGGAAAATTTATATCCATCCGTAATGCAGAGGATAAAAAGGAAGAAATCGGCATTATTGAAGATTTAGAGAAATGTAGCAAAGAGGTGCATGAAATGCTCACAGAGCAGCTGGCACTCAGATATTTCACACCGATTATCAAACGGGTAAAAAATATTAAGGATGAATATGGCTATTCCTACTGGGATGTGGTGACAGACCGGGGCGAGTGTAAATTTACGGTAAAGATGGGCGGAAAAGCCATTAGTCATCTGTCAGACGACAGAGTACTCATTACGGATATCGATGAGAACCGGTTTGAAATCGAGAGTGTTTCTAAAATGACACCAAAAGAACGCAAGAAACTGGATTTATTCCTGTAGAACGGAGATAAGCGTGATACTAAAATATGATTTAAACAAGGAAAATATAGAGCTTTGTGCCCTTTCCGGTGAAGAAGAAATCTATTACAGCCTTCCTTTGGATTTGGATTATGCGGGGAATTACCGGCAAAATTCTTATTTGGTTGTCACAAATAAGAGGGTGCTCCGGTTGGAGGAAGGTAGTGTAACAGGTAATTTCGGTCTGGATGAATGGGATGAAATTAAAAGCGAAGCGGGTGTGGGCTGCGGTATTTTGTTTGGACAAAAGAGTGGCGAAAAAATATTGCTGGGAAGATTTTCAGCGAAACATCAGGTCAGATATTCTTATCTCTTCAGAGGGGTACAGATTCTGAAACAGGGCAGAAAAGAAAAAGTGGTAAGTCCGGAATATGAGAAATCCTGTCCAAAATGCGGAAGAGCACTTCCCGGAACCAGCCGTTGTCCCAAATGCAGCGGAAAAAAGGAAGGATTGCTTTATACATTTTGGGAAATTATAAGACCCCATAAAAAGATGATGGTACTTATTGTGCTGCTGATGCTCGGGGCTACGGTAGTTACCCTCTTGGATCCGGCAATCCGCAGTAAATTGATTGACGATGTATTGCTGCAGGAGGAAAAAAATTATAAAGCGGCAGTACTGTGCCTGATTGGAATGCTTTTGATGAGCTTTGGAATTGTAATTATCAATTCCCTGAAAAGCTATTTATGTGCAAAACTCGGTGCCAAAATAAGCGAAGACATGAGACAGAAACTATTTACAAGAATACAAATGTTGTCCCTGTCTTTTATCAATGACAGAAGTCCCGGTGAACTGATCAACCGTATTATGCATGATACGGTGAGGGTCAAAGACTTTGTGGGCAACGTATTCTGTAATATGTTTACGGTATTGATTTTGTTTGTCTGCGTGTGCATATACATGGTGGTATTGAATTACAAACTGGCAATTTTGGCGTTTGCGCTTGTGCCGGTTTCCGTAATTGTGGCAATGTCTGTCAGACGCCGCATCAGAACAGGATTCCATATTCAGGGTATGCGAAGCGACAAAGTAGCGGAAAATTTGCAGGATGTAGTATCCGGAATGTCTGAGGTAAAATCTTACGGACAGGAGAGTAGGGAAGCCGGACGGTTTGAACAGAACACCGAGGAATTGGCAAGAATCCAAAAAAGCAATGAAGTATTTTTTGCAATATTCTTTCCCTCCCTCACATTTTTGCTGGGAGTGGGCACCTATCTGATCACCTTTTTTGGCGGACGGGCAACCTTGCTTGGCAATATGTCTCCCGGTAAACTGATGCAGTTTATCAGCTATACTTCCCTGCTGTATCAATATGTGAGCTGGCTTACCAATGCGCCGAGAGCCATGATGAATATGGTGACCAGCTTGGAGAGAATCGGGGATGTTATGAATCAGGAGCCTGCGATTTACGATGGTCCGGAAGCGGTTTCCCATAAAGTGAAGGGAGAAATTGAATTCCGGAATGCCTCCTTTGGGTATAAATCCTATGAACCTGTTTTGGAGGGGATTAATCTGAAGGTAGAACCGGGCGAAATGATTGGTTTTGTAGGAGCTTCCGGTACGGGAAAATCTACAATGATTAATCTGATTATGCATCTTTATGAAGTAGATGACGGCAGCCTTCTTGTGGATGGAATCAATATTAAAAATATCAAACTGGAAAATTATCACAGCCAGATTGGTGTGGTGCTGCAGGAAAATTTCCTCTTTTCCGGAACTATCATTAATAATATCCGGTTTGCGAGACCGGATGCGACTTACGAGGAAGTGGTACGGGCGGCAAAGATGGCCAATGCCCATGATTTCATTTGTAAAACGCCGGATGGATATAACACATATGTGGGAGAACACGGACATAACCTGTCCGGTGGTGAAAGACAACGTATCGCCATTGCCAGAGCGATTTTGTGTGACCCTGCAATCCTGATTTTGGATGAAGCCACCGCGAGTTTGGATACAGAGAGTGAATATTTAATCCAGCAGGCTCTGGGAAGATTGCGGGAAGGAAGAACTACCTTCGCTATTGCCCACAGACTTTCCACTTTAAAGGATGCTAACCGTCTGGTTGTAATAGATGGACATAGCATTGCGGAAATGGGAAGCCATGAGGAGCTTATGGAGAAAAAGGGAATTTACTATGGACTGGTACAGGCACAGCTTCAGATGCAAAACAGGAATAAAGATCTGTATGCAGAAATATAAATATGTAATATAGAAGGAACCCAAAAAGACCGGTACTTTCCGCTGTGGAAAATACCGGTCCTGTTATTTGTGAATTATTGACGTAGGTTTTTTTGGTTCATTGCCCTATATTCGCTGGGAGTACAGTTTTTTTGCTGTTTGAACAGGCGGTTAAAGGTGGAAATGCTGGGGAATCCTGACTGCAGGGCAACCTCTGTAATAGAGAGATCGGGCCTGATCAGAAGTTCTTCTGCTACCTTGATACGCCGATAATTTACATAGTCACAAAAGGTGAAGTTGGTGTATTGACGGAAGAGACGTGAGAAATGGAATTTGCTAAAACCGATTGAGGTAGCGACTTCTTCTAACGTAAGTTCTTCCATATAATGGGTATCTATGTAATCCAACAAATCATTAAATTTCTGTACGTAGGTTTTTTGCTTTCCGGGACGCACATTGGGGAAAATATCCTGTGTGTCGATGTGGTTGTACCCCAGTTTTACAAAAAGACTTAGGAGCAGGGAATGAATCGTCAATTCTTTGTATTCATTTTCACTGAAATACTCTGAAGTGATGGCCTGCAGCAACTGATAAATCTCATCATACACCTTTGGATAAGTTTCCCTGGTGATAAACAGGGGGTTAATCAGTAGGGACTGGATGCCGGAAAAACCTTTCAGTTTGGAGTAGGGTGTAATGTCAAACATAAAAACATAGCGGCTTCCGGTTTCGGGTGCTATAAGCCTGTGGGTTTCCCCGGGGGGGATTGCGATGATTTCTCCCGGATTTACTCTATATAGTTCGTCGTTGATTTCCACGTCATAATAGTTTTCAACCGGAGCAATAATCTCCAGGGCACTGTGCCAATGGGAGGTAAAACTACGGGTTTGTACGTTATACCAGACACGTATGGTGGAGTTGTTTTTGTATTGTACGATTTCCTGCTCGTGGTTCAGGGCACGGGAACCGCTGAAATCATCATTATATTTCCAAAATTTATTTGGAACCTGTAAGTTTCGCGAAATTGCCATTTTGATTTTTCACCTCATAAAAGGAATAACAACAGTTTTGCACAAAAGAAATAGGAAAAAAGACCCTTTTTCATGGCAACATTTTATCATTAGCGGATTAAAAAGTAAATATTGCACAATAAAAAAATATTTTTGTGGCAAAAGCGAAGCAAAACGTGAAGATAAAATAGCAAAATGTGAGAAGATTTTTATCGGGGCAAAAGTATAATATAGTTACATAAAGGGCATAGTGCGCTCTTTAGCAAGTAAGTGGAGGCATTAGGATATATGAAAGACGTTTGGAAGAAAATCATTTTAATTGGAAGTATTGCCGCAGTTATCGTTGTGGCACTGGTTGTGAACGCTATTACCAGGGTGGATGATTTCCATGACAAATACGCAGGGACCGATCTGACGAAGGACGCTATCGGTGCGGTCAGAGACGGTACATACGATAAATATTTGGAAGCATATCCGGATGCTGCGTTCCCTAAGGGAGAGTTTGAGGTTGATTTGCTGGGTTATAAATCCGGTGAAGATGTAGAACCTTATACCGAAGTGGAAGGTACACTTTACACCGGTCCGGATTCTGAGGTTGTATGGGAAATCGATATTCCGGAAAGCGGATTTTATAATGTAGAATTTGATTACCTGACTGTACCGTCCAAAGGTGTGGCGGTAGAGCGTGAGCTGTATATTAACGGAGAACTTCCTTTCTCCGGTGCGGGTACCCTTACCTTTTCCAGAATGTGGACAAATAATGGAGATGTTATTGTCGACAATCAGGGCAATGAAATCAGACCTACACAGATGGAGGTTTTTGGTTGGCAACGCGGATATTGCCGTGATGTTATGGGTTATGTAACAGAACCTTACCAATTCTATTTTGAAAAAGGTAAGAATGAGCTTAAACTGAAAGCCATAAATGAGCCGGTTGTTCTGGGAAGCATTATCGTAAAAGGGATTGAAGAAAAAACATACTACGCAGATTACATTGCAAAGCAGCCCGCTGTCAATGCGACAGAGCAGGGATTGAAATACTTCAAGATTACAGAAGGTGAAGATTCCACTATCCGTTCCGAGTCTTCCCTTTACGCAAAATATGACAGATCTTCAGCAAGCACAAGCCCCAACAGTGTAACCACTACAGTTCTGAACTATGTAGGTGGTGATGCATGGAGAGCCTCCGGTCAGTGGATTGAATGGGATGTGGAAGTACCGGAAGACGGTTACTACAACATTACTGTAAAAGCCCGTCAGAACTATCAGCGAGGCGCTGTCTCGGCAAGAACCCTGTACATAGACGGAGAAATCCCCTTTGAAGAAGCAAAAGAAGTTGCTTTTGATTATGCAAATGAATGGGATTGCAGAACACTTGGAGATGAAAACGGTGAGGCATATAAGTTCTATCTGACAGAAGGTAAACACACCATCCGTCTGGAAGCAACTCTTGGTGAGATGGGTGCTGTTTTGGCGGATTTAGAGGACTCTACCTTCCGTTTAAATCAGATTTACCGTCAGGTGCTGGTTTACATCGGTGCCAGCCCGGATAAATACAGAGACTACAATCTGGAGCAGGTATATCCTGAAATTATTGAGGCAATGGATTTGGAGTCCAAACGTCTCTATAAAATTATTGATGACACGGTTGCGTTGACAGGTCAGAAGGGTGATAAGATTGCAACGGCACAGACGATTGCGGATCAGCTGGAAAGATTTGTGGACCGTCCTGACAAAATCTCCGTTGAGTTTACAAACTTTAAAGATAACATTACTGCTCTCGGTACATCAATGCTGAGTCTTGCAGAAATCAAATTAGATGTAGACTATGTTGTTGTTTCCGGCGTAGATGCGGAAGTGCCGGATGACGAAGCGGGCCTTTGGGCTTCCGTATGGCATGAAATCAAATCCTTTGCAGCTTCCTTTGTGGTGGATTACGATGCAGTCGGTGACGTATACGACGAAAAAGATTCTGATGATGTTGTAAAGGTATGGGTACTGACCGGCCGTGACCAGGGTACTATCTTAAAGACCATGATTGATGATACCTTTACACCGGAAAGCGGTATTAAAGTAAACGTGGAAATCGTAGCACAGGATGCACTTCTGTCTGCGGTTGTCGCAGGAAGAGGTCCTAACGTGGTTCTGTCCGTTGGTGCAGACCAGCCTGTAAACTATGCGCTCCGTAACGCGGTAGAAGATTTGACACAGTTTGATGATTTGGACAAAGTGCTGGAGTCTTATACTCCAAGTTCTTACAGACAGTATGAACTGGACGGCGCACTTTACGGACTTCCCGAGACCATGACTTTCAACGTTATGTTCTATCGTGAAGATATTTTGGAACAGCTTGAACTTGGTGTCCCTCAGACTTGGGATGATTTGATAGAAATGATGCCTACTATTCAGGGTAACAACATGTTTGTTGGTATTCCTACTGCGGCAGGTAGCAGTGCCTCTGGTGCGGCAAGTACATCAATCACATCCAATGCAGCTGACCTTAGTATGTATTTCAGCTTGCTCTTCCAGAATGGGGGCGACTTGTACAACGAAGCGGGAACAGAGACAATTGTAGACAGTGAAGCCGGCGTAGAAGCATTTGCTGATTATGTGGCATACTTCAATGATTTTGGTATTCCTCCTTTTTATGATTTTGTCAGCCGTTTCCGTTCCGGTGAAATGCCTATCGGTATTTCAAGCTATTCGACATATAATACGTTGATGGTTTCTGCACCTGAAATCAAAGGACTTTGGGATTTCACATTGATTCCCGGTACTGAGAAGTTGGATGAAAACGGAAATACATATATTGACCGTTCCACTATGATTGCGGGTTCTGCAACCATGATGATTAAGACAGAAGACGAAGGCCTTAGAAACAATTCATGGGAATTCATGAAGTGGTGGGCTCAGGCGGATACACAGGTTCGTTTCGGACGTGAAATTGAAGCTTTGCTGGGTTCTTCTGCACGATACAACACAGCAAATATCGATGCATTCACTAACCTGGCATGGAGTGCTAATGATATCGATGTTCTTATGGAACAGTGGCACTGGACAGTTGGTATCAGGGAGGTTCCCGGTGGATACTATACCGGTCGTCATATTACAAACGCTCTTCGTAAGGTAATGAATGAAAAAGATGATCCCAGAGAAACCATTCAGGATTACTCCATCACGATTGATGAAGAAATCATTAAGAAGAGAAAAGAGTTTGGTTTGCCGTTAGAATAGGGAGAAAGGCTTGGTTTTTTAAATGAAAGAGTATTTAAGAAAATATTTCGCGTTGCGAAAGCACAATTTTCAAGTAGCTTGCAAAAAAGCAAAAAGAAGTAAGATGTGTTATTTGTTCCTGGCACCCTATGCAATTTTATTCTTTGCATTTAACATTTTGCCGGTTGTTACATCTATTTTCTTCAGTTTTACATACTATAATATTCTGGAAATGCCCAGATTTACAGGAATTGACAACTATCTCAACCTGATTTTGCAGGATGACGTTTTCCTGATTGGCGTAAAGAATACATTTATGATAGCGGTTATAACGGGTCCGTTGGGATATATTGCATCTTTCCTGTTTGCATGGCTTATCAATGAGCTTCCCAGATGGATCAGAACCATTGCAATTGTGGTGTTCTATGCGCCGTCAATCGCAGGTATGGGCGTGTTCATCGTATTCTCCATTCTGTTCAGAGGAGATGCTTACGGACAGATCAATGCATTATTGATGGAATTTGGTATTATCAATACACCAATCCTTTGGCTCGTAAATCCACAGTATATGTTATGGATTTGTATGTTGGTTATTTTGTGGATGAGCTTGGGAAGCGGATTCCTTTCCTTCGTAGCAGGTTTGCAGGGTGTAGACCGCTCACAGTTTGAAGCGGGATACATGGATGGAATTAAAAACCGTTGGCAGGAACTTTGGTATATCACCCTGCCGAACATGAAACCTATGTTGATGTTCGGTGCGGTTATGGCTATCACAAGTGCTTTTGGTGTTTGTGATGTTACAATGACCCTCTGCGGATATCCCAGTACAGACTATGCTGCACGTACCGTTGTAACCCATTTGTACGACTATGGTTTTTCCAGATTCGAGATGGGATATGCGTCAGCAATTGCGACCCTGTTGTTTGTGGTTATGATTTTGTGTAACAAAGCAATTCAAAGTATGTTGAGAAGAGTAGGAACCTGATATGAGCAAGAAGAAAAAAGAAGAAGTTGTGCAGCAGCACAAGGTATTCAAACTAAAAAGAAAAAAACCGAACCGTTCCAGAGTGGGAGACTTTTTCCTGCACTTGTTCCTTCTGTTTATGGCATGTCTTATGGTTTATCCTTTGATTTTCCAGATAAACAATGCCTTAAAGCCGTTGGATGAGTTGTTTAAAGTGCCCCCTACTTTCTGGGCACAGAATCCCACCATGGATAACTTTTCCGATCTGTTTGTTACCATGGGTAAATCATGGGTAACATTTACCAGATATATCTTTAATACGGTATTCATTACTGTAGTGGGAACTGCAGGACACGTAATTATCGCTTCCATGGCGGCTTTTGTCCTTGCAAAATATGATTTCCCCGGCGGAAGAACATTCTTTAGCCTGGTAGTAACAGCCCTTATGTTTACCGGATATGTAACAGGTATTCCTAACTATCTGATTATCAACGGACTGGGCTGGATTGATAAATATTGGGCGATTATTATCCCCGCGTTTGCGGCACCCATCGGATTGTTCCTGATGAAACAGTTCATGGAAGGTCTCCCCATGTCTCTGATTGAGGCTGCGAAGATTGATGGTGCCAGTGAGTGGCGTGTATTTAGCCAAATTGTAATGCCTAACGTAAAACCGGCTTGGATGACAATTATCATTTATTCCGTACAGCGTTTGTGGAACGACAGAGCTGCAACATACATTTATTCCGAAGAAAAGAAAACTTTGGTTTATGCATTGCAGCAGGTTCAGAGTGGCGGTGTTGCCAGAACCGGTCAGGCAGCTGCGGTATCTGTTATCGTTATGGCAGTTCCTATTGTGGTTTTCATTATGGCTGAAAGCCAGATTTTGGAAACAATGGCAAGTTCCGGTTTGAAAGAATAATCAGTGAGGTAGAGGGTATGAAGAAATTGAAAACAATTAGCGCTCTCGTACTTAGCGCACTGATTTTTGCAGGTTCATTTATGACTGCGCAGGCGGAAGAGGGCTATACTTACAACTATGATTACTGGGGAGATGTTCAGTACTCTCCCGACACATACAATGTAGCAGGTGTAATCACTGCTGCGGACATGGGACTTGATACTCCCATGAAATCACCCCAAGGTTTGTTTGCACTCGGAGATATGCTTTATATCTGCGACAGCGGAAACAATAGAATCGTTGAGGTGAAAAGAGTGGATGATACGGAATTAAAGGTACAACGTGTCATCACCGAGTTCAAGGGTGCGGAAGTTAATACATTTTCCATGCCCACCGATATTGCAGTAACGGAAGATGGTTATATGTTCATTTGTGACCAAAACAATAACCGTGTTTTGAAACTGGATATGGACTTGAATTATATTATGCAATTTACAAAACCGGACGATGCTAACTTTGACCAGGAGTTGGATTTCTTGCCGGACAAATTGGCAGTAGACACTGCCGGACGTGTGTACTGCATAGCAGTCAACGTGAATAAAGGTACAATTAAATTTGAACCGGATGGTGTTTTCTCCGGATTTATCGGAGCAACACCTGTTACATACACTTGGACAGATTATTTAAAGAAACGTCTTTCCACAAAGGCTCAGAGAGCACAGCTGGAATCCTTCGTTCCTACAGAGTATGACAATATCTATATGGACCATGAAGGCTTTATCTATGCTGTAACTTCCAATGTATCCGAAGAGGATGTGGATAGTGGAAAAGCAAATCCTGTAAGAAGATTGAATCTGATGGGTAATGATATTCTGATCCGTAACGGTGAGTGGCCTGTTATCGGTGATATTTACTGGGGCGAAGCCGGCGGTTATAAAGGAATATCCCTGATGCAGGATATTACAGCTTTTGAGAATGATGTATATGTATGCTTGGACCGAAACAGAGGCAGACTTTTTGCTTACGATGATCAGGGCAGATTGCTTTGTGCATTTGGCGGTAACGGTAATATGGATGGTTATTTCAAACAGCCTACCGCTCTGGAACATATGGGTCATGATTTGTTTGTTCTGGATGCTCTTGATAACAGTATTACAATCTTTATGCCCACAACCTTCGGAAGTTTGATTTTCCAGGCGATTGAGCAGTTCCAGGATGGGTATTATACCGAATCCGGTGAAACATGGAAGGAAGTTATGCAGTTAAACGGTAACTATGACCTTGCATATATCGGTATCGGAAGAAGTTTACTCAGACAGGAAGAATATAAAGAAGCAATGGAATATTTTGAATTGAAATATGACGAAGACAACTATTCCAGAGCATTTAAACAATACCGTAAGATATGGGTAGAAGAAAATATTGGCTGGCTCGTTACGCTGATATTCGCAGTTCTGATTTTACCTCTTGCTATCGGTAGACTAAAGAGAATCAAATTCGAGATTGATACAGCGGACATTTTTAGAGAGTAACAATTAGAACGGAGGCAGGTATGCTAGCTTCATTAAAAAAGAAAGAAACTTATACGCATTATTTCAAAACGCTGAGGTTTTCCCTTTATTGCATGACACATCCCCTGGATGGTTTTTGGGATTTGACCCATGAGAAGAGAGGGTCCATAGCGGCTGCGAATACAATATTGATTTTGACGCTGGTTGCCAGATTGGCAAGATTACAATACATCAGCTTTCTGTTCCAGAAAGTTTATTGGGAAGATATTAACATCTTCTTACATCTGGCCAGCGTGGTATTTCCCTTGGCACTTTGGTGTGTGGGTAACTGGGCGTTGACCACATTGTTTGATGGAAAAGGAACCTTAAAGCAGGTGTACATGGCAACCTGTTATGGAATGGCTCCTTATCCCTTACTTCAGTTCCCCGTTATTTTCCTTAGTAACGTGGTAACTGTGGAAGAGGGTGCATTTATTTCAGTTATTAACATATTTTCCCTTGCGGCATGTGCAATTTTAATTCTGCTTGCAATGATGCAGATTCACGAGTATTCCATTTCAAAGACCATTGGTTTTACCGTGTTCACAATCTTTGCAATGTTGGTTATGATATTTATCCTGTTGCTGTTCTTTAGTATGATCAGTCAGGGTATTGCATATTTCGTTTCTCTTGTCAGGGAGATTATGTTCCGAATGTAGTAGTTGGAGGATGGTAAATCATGAAAAAAGATAAAGCAGTAAGAAGAGCTGCCTTAGTAAGTAAATTGAAGAGTCTCATAGGCCCCATGATCCTCCTTCTGATTATTGCGGTTGGAGTGATTGTAATTGCCATGTACCAAGAGGAAGAAGTACCTGAGGAGATTGTAAAGGTAAATGCCTACGAAGGTGATGGAAAAGAAATTGTATTGGAAAACGATGAATTAAAACTTGTTATGGATTCCAATACTACACAGTTTTATCTGGAAGTAAAAGATACCGGAGTAATCTGGAAATCCAATCCGGATGGAGCAGCAGATGATACAAAAGCATTGAAACAGGAGAAGGAAAAATTACAGTCAACAATGCTTTTGACATACAGTACCATGAATGGTGTAGATACTCTGTATAACAATTATAAATACAGTATGCAGAATGGTATCTATGATATTGAGCAGGGTGATGATTATATCAAGATTTATTACTCTATCGGTGATACAGAGAAAGTATATCTGATCCCCCCTGTAACAACTGAGACCAAGATGGAAGAGTGGAGAAGTCTGATGACTTCTGAAGATGCTCTTATGGTTCAAAGATATTACAAGAAATACGACATCAACAATCTGAAAAAAGATGATGATGAGGAAACTCTTGTAGCAAATTATCCGATTATTAAAGAAGAAGTTATTTATGTTCTTCGTGATACAACAAAGGATAACGTAAAAGGTAAGTTGGAACAGATTTTCACAGGTGTAGGTTATACAGAAGAAAATCTGAAGTCAGATAAAGAGTATGATTTGTCTACAGCAACTTCTGACAAGCCTGTATTTAACGTGAATGTAATCTATCGTTTGGAAGGTAACGACCTTGTGGTTGATGTTCCCATGTCCGAGATGGAATACAAAGATGAATATCCGCTTCTTTATTTGTCTGTGTTGCCTTATTTTGGTGCAACCGGAACAGAGGAAGAAGGTTACATGGTGGTGCCGGAAGGCGGCGGTGCAATTATCAACTATAATAATGGTAAAATAGCACAGAGTAACTACTATGCTAATATGTATGGTTGGGATATGGCACTGGTTAGAACTGCCCTGGTACATGAGACAAGAACTAATTTCAATGTATTTGGTATGTCCAAGAAGGATGGTTCCTATATTTGTATTTTAGAAGAGGGTGCGCCCTATGCCTCCATCCAGGCAGACGTAAGCGGCCGTAACCATAATTACAACTTCGTTAATGCAACTTACAATGTAACTCACCGTGAACAGTATGATGTTTCTGATAGATATAACGGTGCGATGTTTGTGTATGAGCCTGTGATTCCACAGGAGAATTTGACAAGCAGATATCGTTTTGTGAATTCTGAATCATATGTGGATATGGCGAAGGCATACAGTGACTATCTGGCAGATAAATATGGTAATGCTTTTACACTGAATGACGATACAGAGACACCGGTGAATGTCGAAATTGTTGGTGCGGTTGATAAAGTAAAACAGGTAGTTGGTATTCCTGTTTCAAGACCTCTTGAACTTACTTCATACAAAGAGGCACAAGAAATTGTGGCAAATCTTGTAGATGACGGTATGGTAAACCTGTCTGTGAAATATTCCGGATGGACAAATGGAGGTGTTAAGCAGAAGGTTTTAAATAAGGTAAGTCTGATATCTGAACTGGGAAGCAAGAAAGACTTCCAGAGTCTTGTTGATTATGCAAATGCAAACGGCGTAGACCTTTATCTTGACGGTATTACAGACTATGCCCTTGACAGTGATTTCTTTGATGGATTCACGGCAACCTTTAACGCAGCAAGATTGGTAAGTAAAGAAAAAGCAGAGCTGTATGAGTACTCTACAGTAATGTACGGCCAGCGTGATGAATTGGATCCTTACTATCTGCTGAAAGCATCTATGGCAAAAGAGATGGCAGAGAACCTGATGGCTGCTGCAGATACATATGGTGCAGGTGTTTCTTTCCAAAATATTGGTAAAGAGTTATCTTCCGATTTTAACCGTAAGGCAACACAGTCCAGACAGGCAACTTTGGATGTTCATGCACAGATGTTGAAAGAAGCAGATGAGGCCGGAAAAAATATTATGATCAACATGGGTAACGATTATGCGGTTGCCTATGCTGATATGGTTACCAACATGGAACTTTCCGGTTCAGAGTATACCATTATTGATAAACGTATTCCTTTTTATCAGTTGGCAATTCACGGCTATGTGAATTACACAGGAGAGTCTTTGAATCTGACACAGAATTTTGAAGATGAACTTTTGACGTCTGCCGAATATGGTGCAGGTCTTTCCTTCACATATATGAAAGAGACTGCGTTCAGTCTTCAGAAGACCTTGTACACACAGTATTTTGGTGCTGATTTCGATTCATGGCATGACAGAATGCTTGATATATACGAAAGATACAATCAGGAATTGGGTCACGTATATAACCAGAGAATGGTTGGTCATGAGTCCCTGTCCTCTACAGTTACATGTACTGTTTACGAAGATGGAACAAAGGTATATGTAAACTATGGATATGACGATTTCAAGGCGGCTGACGGAACCACAGTTGTTGCAAGAGATTATACGGTGGTTCGATAAGTAGGAAGGATAGAAAGGATTGTTGATATGAAGAATCAAAATAAATTAGCGGGTCTTCAGAAGCGAAAAGCGATATCAGGTTATCTGTTTATCATGCCTTTCATCATAGGCTTCCTGGCATTTATGGTGAAACCCTTCTTTCAGTCCCTTTATATGAGTTTTTGTAATGTTGAAGTAAGTGGTCAGGGTATCAAGATGACACCCTGGGGAATTAAGAGTTATATTAGAGCATTTACAGTCGACATTGATTTTAATGAAATGTTATTAGAAGAACTGGGTGCCATGGCGGTTGACACATTGGCAATTATGGTATTCAGCTTCTTCGTGGCACTGATTTTGAATCAGAAGTTTAAAGGAAGAGCATTCGTACGTGCAATATTCTTCCTGCCGGTTATTCTTTCCTCCGGTGTTATCGTGGGAATTGAAACAGACAATGCACTTCTGTCAACCATGGCAGAAACCATTCAGGAAAATACAAGCGGAACCAGCATTACCAGCGTAATCGAAGAGGTGCTGGTAACAGCCGGCATCGGTTCGGAAGTGTTTGAAGTGGTATTTGAAGTGGTAGATGGTATTTATGATGTGGCAATTGCATCCGGTATCCAGATTATCATTTTCCTGTCCGGTTTGCAGACTATCTCAGACAATATGTATGAGGCGGCACAGATTGAAGGTTGTACTGCATGGGAGAGTCTCTGGAAGATTACGTTCCCTATGATCAGTTCACTTTTCCTTGTAAATCTGATATATACGGTAGTAGATTCCATGATGAAATCGGATAATCAGATTATGGAAAAAATCAGTACGACGATGATTGCAAATTTGGATTACGGATTTGCTTCAGCAATGGCATGGATTTATTTCCTCATTGTTATTGCTGTCTTAGGATTAGTCGCACTTATTCTTTCGAAGGTGGTGTACTATTATGAGTAAGACAATGACATTTAAACAAAAGAATCAAATGTTTTGGGAAAGAAACAGAAAATCCGGTGGCCACTTACTGAAGAAGACAATAGGAAGTGTCGGATACAAGATTATCAGAATGTTGATGCTTTTTGGCATGTGCTTCTTGATTTTACAGCCGATATTGAATAAAATATCTTTAAGCTTTATGGCAGAAGAGGATTTGTATAATCCGCTTGTAATTGCCATACCTGAGAACTTTTCAACAGGTAACTACAGGCTTGCTGCAGACTTTATGAGTTATTTTGAGTCAGGATTTAATACACTTGTGATATCTTTGACTATTGCAGTGTTGCAGATTATAGTTTGTACCCTTGTTGGATATGGATTTGCCAGATTTAAATTTCCGTTGAAGAATTTCTGGTTTGCCTGCGTGGTTTTGATGATTGTCATCCCGCCTCAGACACTGTCAACTTCACTGTATCTGCATTTCAGATACTTTGATATTTTTGGCATCGTTAAGTTGCTTACAAAGGAAACCATAAACCTTCGTGGTTCCGTGTTACCTTATTACCTTATGAGTGCCGGATGTATGGGTCTTAAAAATGGTCTTTACATATATATGATCCGTCAGTTCTTCCGTAACATTCCGAAGGAATTGGAAGAGGCGGCATATGTGGATGGTTGTGGTACGTTGAAGACATTCCTCCGTATCATGTTACCTGATGCGAAACCCATTCTTACATCCTGTTTCCTGTTTGCATTTGTATGGCAGTGGACTGACGGTTTCTATTCCAGAACCTTCCTTGGTGGAGTAAAACTTCTTTCCACACAGGCAGAGATGATAGCGGACCGTTTGAACAACTATATTATTTATACCCTGCATGATTCTGCAGGTGCATCTGTAGGTTATACCAATGCTATTGTTGCAACAGGTACACTGATGGTTATTGTACCTTTGTTGGTAATCTATATGTTTGCACAGAAGGGCTTTGTAGAAAGTTTGAGCTCTTCCGGTATTAAGATGTAATTTGAGACAATGTCTCACATGATTTATTAATGGATATATTTTTCACTAAACGGGTAATGTTGCGGCATTCCGGAAAGATGCGGTAACGCTGGGGTGAAAGTGAAAATGTATTATACAAGGTATTTCAAAAAAGGAGGACATTTTACAATGAAAAAGAAAATTGTGAAAAAGCTTATTGCAGCAGCAATGGCAACATCCATGGTTGCAAGCTTTGCAGCTTGTGGCGGTGATGACGTTACTACAGACACTCCCGGTAGTTCTGATGCAGGTAACGATAACGTAACAGTTGATGGTGGAGACGATACAACAACTCCTTCATCCGAAGCTGAAGAAGATCTTGGCGTTTATACTGTTCTGACAGATGAAAACGGCAATCCTTATGACCTTGGCGGTATGGAAATCGTTATCCGTGACTGGTGGTCAACTGGTGAAGTAACAGCTCCTACAGATGATTTTGAAGAAGCTCAGAAAGAATACCGTGATTGGATTCAGGAGACATACAACTTCACAATCAAAGAGCTGGCTATCTCTTCTTGGGCAAGCGTTCCCGAAGATTTCGCTAACTATGCTACAACAGGTGGCGACGAGAACTATGTATTCGTTCTTCGTCAGGGTACAGAGCTGACAGCAGCTATGAACCAGGGTCTTATGTATGATGTAGCTTCTCTGGACGTATTTGATTTCTCAGAAGAGAAATGGGGTTCAAGAGTTCATGAGATGTACGGAAAAGGTTCTTCCGTTTTCGGTTTCCGTGGAATCACACCTGAAGCTCGTGGTGGTCTTTACTTCAACAAGAGAATTCTTGAAGAAGCAGGTATCAACCCTAATGACCTTTACACATGGCAGGAAAACATGGAGTGGACATGGGATAAATTTGAAGAAGTTTGTGAAGCAGTTCAGGAAGATACAGACAACGATGGTGTTATCGACCGTCACGCTATGGTTTGCGTAACTCAGGACTTCTTCCCTCTGGCTGTATTCAGTAACGGTGGTGAGTTCATCGGTAAAGATGCAGACGGTAAGTACTTCAACGATCTTGAAAGCGCAGAGACAATCGAAGCTCTTAACTGGTCTATCGATATCATCGACAAATATAACAAAGTATTTGCATCTGACGCTGCTTGGGACTATGCTTACACAGCATTCCAGAACGGCGAAGGCGCATTCATGCCTCAGGAAGCTTACAAAGCTGGTGAAATGACAGAGATGGAAGATGACTACGGTTTCGTAGCATTCCCTATGGGACCTCAGATGAATGATTACACAAACTGCTACGTTGATAACGTATATGCAATCCCTGCTTGCTACGATGCAGACAAAGCATGGAAGATCGCTTTCGCTTACAACCTTTACACAGAGCCTATCCCTGGTTTCGAAGATTATGATGGTTCCCTTTCCGGTTACTATCAGAAATTCAGAGATTTAGAGTCTGTTGACCTTACAATCAGAAGACTGAATGCAAAAGGTATGGTTACATATCACACATTCATTCCTAACCTTCAGATGGGTGCTGATCTGTACTGGAACATCAACAAAGATAACACACCTGCACAGCAGGCTGAAGCTATCAGAAACACATGGGCATCTTACATTGAAGAGGCTAACAAATAATTTGACTTAAGCGTATAACGATAAGTTTTATGACATGGTGTCAAAAGGGATGGTATTTTCCGGGTACCATCCCTTTTGTACAAATAAAAGAGGGGGCATTTCTATGACAGTCATTGCAAAAAATCCTATTATGTCAGGTTTTTATCCTGATCCTTCCATCTGCGCAGTAGGCGGAGATTACTATCTTATCAACTCAACATTTTCATATTTTCCGGGTCTTCCTATTATGCACAGTAAGGATTTGGTTCATTGGGAACAAATCGGAAATGCTATGGACAGAGCATCCCAGCTTCCTTTGGAGAAGGCGGGACATTCACAGGGGTTATTTGCTCCTACAATGAGATATTATGATGGTACATATTATGTGATTTGTACCAATGTTTCCCATGGCGGAAACTATATTGTTACGGCCACAAGTCCGGAAGGACCTTGGTCTGAGCCTTATTATCTGGAAGGCGCACAGGGTATCGATCCCAGTCTGTTTTTTGATGATGACGGTACCTGTTACTATATTGGAACCCGTCCCAATCAGCAAGGTTGTAAATACAACGGGGACTGGTATATATGGATTCAGGAATTGGATCTGAAGGAGATGAAATTAATCGGAGAACCCAAGGATGTTTGGAACGGAGCCATGAAGAATGTAGTATGGCCCGAGGGTCCTCATTTATATAAAAAGAATGGATATTATTATATTATGCACGCAGAAGGTGGTACAGGTCCGGAGCATGCGGTTTCGGTTTGCCGCAGTAAGGACATCTGGGGACCTTATGAGAACAATAAGTGCAATCCTATCTTTACTCACAGACACTTAGGATGGGCATATCCTATCAAATACGTAGGTCATGCAGATATTATTGAAACTCCCAAGGGAGACTGGTACATGGTTATGTTAGCGGTACGTCCCCTGGAAGGTTATACCACTATGGGAAGAGAAACCTTCCTGGCATCTGTCATTTGGGAAAATGACTGGCCGGTTGTAAATCCCGGCGTGGGAATTCTTACGGATGAAGTGGAAATCAATTTAGACCCTTGGTATCCGGAGAAGGACAAACAGTCATATACCTGCAGAAGCAGCCGTAAGAGTGCTGTTCCCGGCACTAACAGACAGTATGACTTTGGAAAAATGAAAGAACTGGGACATGAATTTTTAATGCTCCGCAATCCGGCAGAAGATATGTACGAGCTGAAGGAAAAAGAGGGATTAACGCTTTCCTTTGGTAAGGCACGGATGACAGATGTGGCAAGTCCTTCTTATGTTGGAATCAGACAACAGCATCATCAATTCATGGTTAGTTCATGGCTTTCCATGGAGGGAATTAAGGGTGACAGAAAAGCGGGAATCGTTCTTCTTCAGAGCGATGAATATCAGCTTAGACTGGAAGTATCCGAAAATAAAGTGGAAGCAGTTATGTGTGAAAAAGGACAGGATAACTGTGTAGGAATGACAACCTTTAACGATGTTGATGTAGTACTCTTTATGGTGGTAGATGGTCTGAAAGCAACCTTAGGTATTGAAAAGGGTGAAGAAGAGATTATTATTGCCAAAGATATTGACATCCGTTCCCTTTCCACAGAAGTAGCCGGCGGTTTTGTAGGTTGTACAGTGGGAATGTATGCTGTAGACGAAGGTGCCGGAGAAGAGAAGTGTGCCGAGAGAGCATGTTTCAGGGGATTTACTTATGAAAGCATGTAAAATAAAAGGCCTGTTGAGTGCATTTGTACTGGCAGGTATGCTTATAATGACAGCATGTGAAAACGAAAAAACAGCAGATAGTAATGTGGATTCTTCTATCAGTACAGAGAGCATTTCCGGAGAGACAGAAACGGTTTTATCAACAGAGAAAGAAGAAGTAAAAACAGAACCTTCGATTCCGGATGAGAGCGAGGAAGAAATTTCCACAGAAGAAGCGGAGAGTGAAGAAAATATGGTTTTAAAATTGACAGAGAGTTATAAAGGTCTTGATCATAACAACCCTTTAATGACACAGAAATACGGAGCAGACCCCTATGCTATGGTTTACGGGGATCGTGTGTATTTTTATATGACAGCGGATGCCTATGAGTATGACAGGGCAGGAAATATCGTGGAGAATAGTTATGGACAAATCAGATCCATCAATGTGATTTCTACAGACGACATGGTAAACTTTACCGATCACGGCTCCATTCAGGTGGCAGGAAGCAAAGGAGCTGCAAAGTGGGCAAATAATTCATGGGCACCTGCAGCAGCGTGGAAAAATATTGATGGAAAGGATAAGTTCTTCCTTTATTTTGCAAACTCAGGTGGCGGAATTGGAGTTCTTACCGCGGATAGTCCCACAGGTCCTTTTACAGATCCCCTTGGAGAGGCTTTGATTTCCAGAAGTACTCCCAACTGTTGGAATGTGGAGTGGCTGTTTGACCCTGCAGTACTGGTGGATGACGACGGCAGAGCGTATATTTACTTTGGTGGCGGTATACCTCAGGGTAAGATTGCAGACCCCGGTACAGCCAGAGTAGTAGAACTGGGTGCGGATATGATTAGCATTAAAGGAGAACCCATCCGTGTGGAAGCTCCTTATCTGTTCGAGGATTCCGGTATCCACAAATACAACAATAAATACTACTATACATATTGCTCCAACTGGCAGGTAGATCAGGCCGGCACGGACAAATACGGATTTTACAATGCAGAAATCGTTTGTATGGAAAGTGACAGTCCCATGGGACCCTTTGTGTATAAGGAAACTATTTTACAGAATCCGGGAAGAGTTTTCGGACTTTACGGAAACAACCATCACTGTGTGTTTGAATTTAAAGGCAACTGGTATATGACTTACCATGCCAGAACTTTGGAAAAATATATGGGTATCGAAAAAGGATACCGTTCTACACATGTAGATGAATTTACCATGCAGGAAGATGGCTCCATCGGAAAAATCAAGATGACACTGAAGGGAAGAAAACAGCTGAAATATGTAGACCCTTATAAACTTAACAATGCGGCTACTATGGCGGTAATGGGTGGAATCACCTGCGTTCCCTGCGATTATGACAGTGTGATTACCGGTTGCGGAACCATGGCAATCAGTGATATTCAGACCGGAGATTTCATCAAACTCCAGGGAGTGGATTTTGGAGAGGAAAGTCCGAAGTCCGTTTTGGCGGTAGCAAGCAATGATACCGGTTTAGATGGAAAAATCCAGTTCAGACTGGACAAAGCAGATGGTGAACTTTTAGCGGTAGTTACCGTTTCCAGCATTGATAAAGCAGGTGGCATGGATTACACTGCAGAAATGATTGGCACTGCTACAGGCGTGCATGATTTATATTTGATTTTTGAAGGAGAAGGCTTCAATGTGGAGGCATGGCAATTTGAAAAGTAAGTTATTAGTATTGCTGTTATGTACAGTATGTCTGTTCGGGGCATGTGCACAAGGTGAATCTCAAGGCGATGTATCGGAAACTTCAACCGATGTAGTGTCTGATATGGCTGAGGGCACAACTGATGCAAGTCAGACGGATTCTGAAGCGGATGCTTCACAGATACAGGATGAAACAGAAGCGGTAGAAGAAATTGACTGGTATCAGCAGATGGTGGAAACCTCTGTCCTTTCCGCAGGTACTAACGGCAGACTGGAAAAAGTACTGGATAGGATGAAAAAGGGTGAAACCGTAACAGTGGCACTTATCGGTGGTTCTGTAACGGAAGGAGCAGGAGCTGCTAAGTATGATGAATGCTATGCGGACCGCTTTGTGAAAGATTTGCAAGAAAGCTATCCCAAGGCAGATATCCGATATGTAAACGCAGGTCTTGGCGGTACCCCTTCTTCTTTGGGTATTATACGCT
The DNA here is from genome assembly GCA_045589155.1 of Lachnospiraceae bacterium. Lineage (GTDB taxonomy): Bacteria > Bacillota > Clostridia > Lachnospirales > Lachnospiraceae > Acetatifactor. The sequence goes on along the minus strand of JAZNGC010000034.1, from coordinate 36,163 downwards.
ACGAAAGGGATGTCATCATTGATGGAGTAGAGCCGGATTTGGTGGTAATCGAGTTTGCAGTGAACGATTGGGAGGAAGTTACGGGCGGAAGAGCATACGAAAGTATGATCCGTAAGGTTATGGAAGCAGATAATGACCCGGCAGTGGTACTTCTGTTTTCCGTGTTCCAGTCCAAATGGAATCTGCAGGACAATTACATAAAAATGGGTGAACTCTATGGGCTGCCCATGGTCAGCATCAAGGATGCCATTGAAAAACCCTATGCGGACGGTAAACTGACAGATGCGAAGTTTTTTGCGGATGAATACCATCCTACATCTTATGGGCATGAGATTATGGCAGACTGTCTGGCAGAGATGATTCGTCAGGCGGGAGAGCAGAAAGTTAAATTTAAGGTAGATGCACTTCCTACCAAGAAAATCAAGAAACTGGATTTTGTGGATACGCATATGCTTACTTCCGCAAATGAAAAGGGCGTTGAATTAAGTGTAGGTAGCTTTGGCGGGAAAGACACTCAAGTACAGAAGAACCGGAAGGGAGAGCTTTCCTTCCCGGATAACTGGATGCATACCGGAGAAAACGGTAATGAAAGTTTCCGTGTAAAGCTTACCTGCAAAAATATAATGTTAAACTATAAGACCAGCAGTTCAGAAGAGTATGGTACTGCAGTGGTATATGTTGACGGCAAAGAGGTGGCAAGATTAAACGGTTACTCTGCCGGTGGTTGGAACAATTCTAATGTGGTTCTTGTCTTCGACAAAACAACCAGCCAGGAGCATGAACTGGAAATCAAGATGGCAGAAGGGGATGAAAATAAAAAATTCACCTTGCTTACCATTGGTTACAGCTACCATGAGCCGGATGGATTGTACACTGTATATAAAGATAACTTTGTAATTGGTGTGGCACTGTCAAACTCGGTGGTTGGTAATAACGCATATAGAGAAAGAATTCTAAATGATTACAACAGTATTACCTGTGAGAATGGTATGAAACCGGATGCACTGCTTGACCAGGCTGGAAGTCAGAATGGTCTGGCGGATGGCAGTACATATACTCATGCAGCAGTAAAGTTTAATAACTGTAGTGCTGCGGTAAAATTTGCAGTAGAGAATAATGTGAAAATCCGTTTGCATACGCTTGTTTGGCATAGCCAGACGCCCAGATGGTTCTTTACAGAGGATTATTCCTATAACGGACAACTGGTAAGCAAAGAAGTAATGCTTCAGCGTATGGAAAACTATATTGCGGATGTACTTGACTATTTTGACACCAATTATCCCGGACTGATATATGCCGTGGACGTGGCAAACGAAGTGTTTGAATGGGGAACCGGTGATGAAAACGGTATACGTATGAAGGATAATCTCTGGTATGAGACCGTAGGTCCTGATTATTATTATTACGCATTCAAATATGCCAGAAAATACGCACCGGATTATATGAAACTGTTTTATAATGACTACGGCTGTATGGATAAAACGGATCTGATTTTGAGACATTTACAAAGATTGCAAGATGAAGGTCTGATTGACGGTATCGGAATGCAGTCCCATCTGAGTGTAACAGACAGAATCGAAGGAAAATTCCTGCTTGCCGTAAAATGGTTTTGCGAAGCGGGTTATGAGGTGCAAATCACGGAACTTGATATGGGTGTGACTACCAAAACAGATTCCGGATTTATGACGCAGGGAAGAAAGTATAAGGTCCTTTTCTCCGGACTGAAGAGAATGCAGGAGGAAGGCTATAATATCACCAGTGTTACACTTTGGGGATTGAATGACAGATATTCCTGGAGACAACAGGACTATTGTTTGCTCTACGATGAGAATAATAATCCAAAGCCCGCATATCTTGGGGCAATGCTGGATGATTCTATTTTGACAATGGAATAAAAATGGAGGATGGAGAAGTGAGAAACAGAGAATTAGCGGCAAAACGCGCAAAAGAATTAGTGGCAAAAATGTCACTGGAAGAAAAAGCATCACAGCTTAGATATGATGCTCCTGCCATTGAACGCCTTGGCGTTCCGGCATACAACTGGTGGAATGAGGGTCTGCACGGCGTAGCAAGAGCCGGTGTCGCAACCAGTTTCCCTCAGGCAATCGGTATGGCAGCAGCTTTTGACAAAGACTTGATGAAAAATGTAGGTGATGTAGTAGCGGTAGAAGGCCGTGCAAAATACAATGCTTACAGCAGTCTGGACGACAGAGATATTTATAAAGGACTTACCTTCTGGTCTCCTAACGTAAATATCTTCCGTGATCCCAGATGGGGACGTGGTCATGAGACATACGGTGAAGATCCTTATTTGACAGGTGAGCTTGGTAAGTATTTCGTAGAAGGCTTACAGGGTGACGGTGAGTATCTGAAGGCAGCAGGATGTGCAAAACACTTTGCAGTTCACTCCGGTCCCGAAGCAGTAAGACATTCCTTTGATGCAGTTGCAAATAAGAAGGATATGAGAGAGACATATCTGCCCGCTTTTGAAAAACTTGTAAAAGAAGCAGGCGTTGAAGCAGTAATGGGTGCTTATAACCGTACCAACGGCGAACCCTGCTGTGGTAGTAAAGCGCTGATGGAAGATATTCTTCGCGGCGAATGGGAATTTGAAGGTCACTATGTTTCCGACTGCTGGGCAGTTAGAGACTTCCACGAGAATCACATGGTAACACAGACTCCCGAAGAGTCTGCTGCTATGGCATTAAAAACAGGATGTGATGTAAACTGTGGTAACACCTATTTGCATATGCTTTCCGCATATAATCAGGGTCTGGTTACAGAGGATGATATCACTCTGGCAGCAGAGCGTTTGTTTACAACACGTTTCCTTCTTGGTCTGTTTGATGAGACAGAATATGATAAGATCGGATACGATAAAATTGAGTGCAAAGAGCACCTTGAACTGGCAGACAGAGCGACTGCTGAAGGTATCGTTCTTCTGAAGAACGATGGTATCCTGCCCTTGAAGAAGGATGCAATTAAATCCATCGGTGTAATCGGACCTAACGCAAACAGCCGTGTTGCACTGGTTGGTAACTACCATGGAACATCTTCCAGATACATCACAGTATTAGAGGGTATTCAGGATGAGACAGAAGCTGACGGCATCCGCGTGTACTATTCCGAAGGTTGTCATCTCTTCAAAGACCGTGTGGAACATTTGGGCTGGAGACAGGACCGTGTTTCTGAGGCAGTTGCAGTAGCACAGAACAGCGATGTGGTTGTTCTTTGTGTAGGTCTGGATGAAACACTGGAAGGTGAAGAAGGCGATACAGGTAACAGCTATGCTTCCGGCGATAAAGTAGATTTGCTTTTGCCCGAAGTACAGAGAGAACTTGTAGAAGCAGTTTGCAAAGTTGGTAAGCCTGTTATTTTACTTAACATGACCGGTAGTGCAATGGATTTACGTTATGCCCAGGAGAATGCTGCAGCAGTTATGCAGGTTTGGTATCCCGGTGCAAGAGGTGGTAAAGTAGTTGCTAAAATGCTGTTTGGTGAGATTTCTCCCTCCGGTAAGCTTCCTATTACCTTCTATAACGATACAAATGATCTTCCTGCATTTGAAGATTACTCCATGAAAGGCAGAACTTACCGTTATATGACAAGTGAGCCTCTGTATCCTTTCGGATATGGTCTCTCCTATGGTAATGTTGTGGTTAAGGATGCTAAATACAATGAGGATATGACCCTTACTGTTACACTTAGCAACGAAAGTGATGTAGCTACCCAGGATGTAGTTCAGGCATACATTAAAGATATGAAGTCTGCTCATGCAACAGTGGCAGCTAAGCTTTGTGCTTTCGAGAGAGTATGTCTTGAGGCAGGCGAAACCAAACAGGTAACACTTGCTATGGATAAAGATGCGTTCACAGTTATAAACGATGAAGGTGAAAAACTTGTAGATGGCGACAGTTTTGAAATCAGTGTTGGTTTAGGCCAGGGTGATGCAAGAACTAAGCAGTTGACAGGTAAAGAGAATATCAAGATTACTGTTACAAAATAAAACGGAGGTTTACTATGGCTGTTAAATTTCATCTTCCGGGACTTCGATACAATTATCCATTGAATATGCTGCTTCTCAGCATGCTGAAAACCTATCCGGATTATTTCCGCGAAGGTGTGGAAATTGCGTCCTTCTTCGGAGAGTTTCCCACATCCCTTTGGAATGGTGGAAGATATAGTAATGACGACCAGTGTGATGCCGCATTTGTGCAAAATGTAATTAAAAACATAAATGCCCAGGGAGTACCGGTGAGGTTTACTTATACCAATCCGTTACTCAATGAGCATGATATGGCGGACCCGTACTGCAACTTCTGTATGAAGGCAGCAGATAACGGAATGAATGAGGTTTTGGTGTTTTCTCCTATATTGGAAAAATATATAAGAGACAAATATCCCAGTTTTAAAATCAACAGTTCTACCTGTAAGGAAATCAAAGATATGGATGAACTGAACGCGGAACTGGAAAAGGACTATCATCTGGTGGTGTTGGATTATAATCTAAATAATCAGTTTGATAAACTGGAGCAGATTAAGCAGAAGGATAAGGTAGAAATTCTTGTAAATGCCTGCTGTGTTCCTAATTGTCCAAGAAGGGGAGAACATTACAAAAACATTGCGAAGCAGGAGAGAATTGCCCTGCAGAACCGCAAACTGCCGGAGGGTAAAAAGATTCCCATACCGGGATGGTATTGTGAATATGGAGATAAAAACTCCATTTATACTATCCAAGGGTATAATACGTATGTGTCCCCTGAGGCTATTTGGGAGAAGTACGTTCCCATGGGATATACGAACTTTAAAATTGAGGGAAGAACAGCAAACCTGTTCCAACTTGTTGATACCTATTGTTTTTATCTGATGAAACCGGAAAAGAAGGATGCGGCAAGACTGTTACTTCTGACTAATTTAGAGAGAAACAAGGTGATTTCCGTAACAAAACCACGCAAAGGTGTGTGGCCGTAAATAAACAAGGTAGGCAGCGTATGCTGCCTGCCTTGTTTTTATATGATGTCGAAGAGGCTCTGTACGAATAATGGATTTGTTTGGAGGAAAACAAATAATGAAATATCTTTTTAATGACGGATGGGAATTTCTAAAATTGGATATTGATTCAGATATAACAGAGATGAGAAAACAACAGGAGAATTTTATCCCTGTTGAAGTACCCCATGACTGGCTTATATATAATACAAAAAATTTGTATGAAAATAGCCGTGGCTGGTATAGGAAGACGGTGGATTTCCAAATGCCTGCAGATAAGAAAGTATTCTTGTATTTTGAAGGGGTTTACATGGACTCGGAAGTGTATGTAAATGGAAAAAAGGCCTTTGAATGGAAGAACGGATACTCTTCTTTTGAGGTGGAAATCACGCCTTATCTAAAGGGTGGAAAAGAAGAAATTGTTGTGGCAGTAAAACACCAAAGTCCAAATAGCAGGTGGTATAGCGGTGCGGGAATTTATCGAGATGTGTTTGTGAAAGTAACGGAAAAAACTTATGTGGAAACAGACAGTCTCTATGTTTCGGCAAAGCCTTCCGGGGATGATATCTGGAATGTAGCTGTCAGTGCCAATGTAAGAGGCAGTAATGCAGCGGAGGCAACAGCAACCTTTATTATGAAATATAAAGGACAGGAAGTTTGTCGGGCAAAAGGAACGGGAGAAAAGCCGGAAGCAAACATGAAGGTGGAAAATCCTTTTATCTGGGATATTGAACATACGGACCGCTATGAAATGGAAGTGGTCTTAGAGAATGGAGAGATGGAAACAACATTCTTTGGATTTCGGACAATAGGATTTTCTTGTGAGGAAGGGTTTTTCTTAAACGGCAGACATTTGAAACTTAACGGTTCCTGTGAACATCATGATCTGGGATGCCTTGGAAGTGCTTATTACAGCGCTGCCATGAGAAGAAAATTGGAATTACTAAAAGGTATGGGCGTAAATGCCATCCGCACCACACACAATATGCCGGCAAAGGATTTAATGAATCTGGCGGATGAAATGGGAATTTTGATTGTTTCAGAAGCTTTTGATATGTGGGAACGGGCCAAGACACCCTATGATTATGCCCGTTTCTTTAAAGAATGGGCAGAAAGGGATGTGGCAAGCTGGGTAAAAAGGGACAGAAATCATCCCTGTTTGATTATGTGGAGTATTGGAAATGAAATCTATGATACTCACGCGGATGAATATGGACAGGAAATAACCAAAAGACTAAAAAAATGGGTGGAAGAGCATGATTATCTTGGAAATGCCCCTGTAACCTTCGGTTCTAATTTCATGCCCTGGGAAAACACACAGAAATGTGCGGATATTGTAAAACTGGCAGGGTATAACTATGGTGAAAAATATTATGATGCCCACCACAAAAAATATCCGGATTGGGTGATTTACGGCAGTGAGACCGCTTCAGTGGTACATAGCAGGGGAATCTATCATTTTCCCCTTGGACAATCAATTTTGGCAGATGATGATGAACAGTGTTCAGCCCTTGGAAACAGTACCACAAGCTGGGGCGCAAAGAGTATTGAAAAATGTATTATAGATGACCGTGATGCGAAGTATAGTATGGGACAATTTATCTGGACCGGAACAGATTACATTGGCGAGCCGACTCCCTATCATACAAAGAATTCTTATTTTGGTCAGGTTGATACGGCCGGATTTCCCAAGGACTCTTATTATACCTTTAAAGCAGAGTGGACGGATTATAGCAAAGATCCCTTTGTTCATGTGTTCCCCTATTGGGATTTTAACCCGGGACAACTTATTGATGTGCGGGTTTGCAGTAATGCGCCAAAAGTTGAATTGTTTTTGAATGGTACGTCATTAGGAAAACGTGAGATTGACCATGTAAACGGACAGAAGCTGATTCAGGACTGGCAGATCCGTTATTTGCCGGGAGAGATTACAGCTGTTGCATACGATGAAAATGATGGGGAAATCTCAAGAGAAAGCAGACATTCTTTTACGGATTCCGTAAAAATTACTTTGCAGGCTGACAAGCAGGCACTTATTGCAGATGGCAGGGACCTTATCTTTGTGACCATTGGTACGTTGGATAAGGACGGATATCCGGTAGAGAATGCAGTGGATTATGTGGACGTATCGGTAAGCGGTGCAGGAAGGCTGATTGGTTTAGATAATGGAGACAGCACGGACTATGACAGTTACAAAGGAACAAGAAGAAAACTCTTTTCCGGTAAACTTCTGGCAGTAATAGCCGGGAAAGATGAGCCTGGTGAGATTGTTGTAAAAGTAACCGGGGCAGGATTGGAAAGTGCGGCATTGACACTTGAGGCACTTGCCAAAAAGAGCGGTCAAATAGACCAAACGGCTTTGAAACCTGTATTTGCAGAAAATCAACCGGTTTCTTGCAATCATGATAAAGTGCATGTCAGAAAAATTGAAATTATCAGTGAAAATGGTTGCATGTTAAATGAGAACTTACGGGAAGTGGAAGTTCGGGCAAATATTTATCCTGCAAATGCTTCTTGTAAGGAGTTAGCATGGAGCGTAACTACCAAAGCAGGAATCACATCACCGATTGCGAATGTGGAAATCCGGAATGGGAAGGTTTATGTTTCTGCAAAAGCAGACGGCGAATTCTATGTGCGTTGTATGGCAGATAACGGCACGGGAAAGATCAAGCTGATTTCCCAGCTTGATTTTGTGGCGGAAGGACTTGGAACGCCGTTTTTAAACCCTTATGAATTTGTTTCTGCCGGACTTTACAAATGGAGTAGCGGAGAAGTGAGTAACGGAAATGAAAAGGGCATCGCTTCTGCAAGAGATGGTGTGACAAAAGTAGGTTTTAAAGATGTTGATTTTGGCGCCTTTGGGGCAGATGAGATTACACTTCCTATTTTTGCACTGGACAGTGCAGCCCATACCATTGAGTTATGGGAAGGCCTGCCGGGAGAAGATGGCAGTGAGAAGATTACAGATTTAATCTATCAAAAACCGTCCAAGTGGAATGTGTACCAGCCGGAAACCTACCGGCTTCCCCGCAAACTAAAGGGGGTCACGGATTTGAGCTTTGTATTTTTTGAAAAAGTTCATATGAAGGGATTTTCATTTACACCAATCGAGAAGGCCAATGCAAAAATCACAGCGGCTGACTTGGAAAAAGTTTATGGCGACAGTTTTGAGTTGCAGGGAGAACGTGTAGAGAAGATTGGAAATAATGTAACCTTGGAACTGGGAGAAATGGATTTTAGAAAAGACGGTGTGAATTTGGTTACGATTTGCGGAAGTACACCATTGGAGAAAAACACGATTCATCTTCGCTTTACCAAGGATGGAGAAACCAGGGTGCAGATCGTGGAGTTTACAAAGTCCGCGGAGTATGAGAAGCAAAGCTTTGTGCTGGAGCCTGTGCAGGACTGTTATCAGGTAGAAGCGGTATTCCTGCCGGGAAGTAATTTCAACTTTAATTATATTCAATTTGAAAACATAATGAATTAAAAAAGGCTGCTATTTCATCTATGATGAAATGGCAGCTCTTTTGTTATTTGATGCCTAACTGTTTTAAGTCTTCTTTAGCCTGAGCCAGGTTTTGGAACAGGACAGTGTGAATTCCGAACCTTGCAGCACCATCCAGATTTTGTTGTAAGTCGTCTATAAATACACATTCCTCAGGGACAAGATTGTATTTGGCAATCAGACGCTTATAGATTTCCGGTTCGGGTTTAATACATTTCTCCTGGTAAGAGAGAATGCCGCCATCGGTGTACGGAAGAAAATCCAGGGCCTTCTTACAGTCCTGAAAGGCTTTGTGGGAAAAATTGGAAAGAACCAGCACACGGTAGTCTTTTTCTTTTAATTCCTGTATCCATGGAACCGCATAATCGTAGCGTTCCAGCATGTCACCGATATCCGCCAGAACGGTGCGGATTTCCTTTTCGATGCCCGGGTCATTTTTGATAAATTCTGCAAGCAGCTCGTCATCGCTTAAACGGCCTCTGTCAAATTCATTCCAATCCTCGTTGAGGGTGGTGGCAGCTGCAAGCCTTTCAAAAATATCAGGGGAGAAATTAAAACTTTCATAAAAATTTTTCCATTGAAAGCCGGTCAAAACATTACCGATGTCAAAAATAATTGTATTTATCATATTTTTCACCTTTAGGTTTAATATTTTTATTATTTTCGCAAAATTCATGCGTATTAAGTATAAATAAAAACAAAAAACTTGTCAATCAATTGATTTTTCTGATAAAGAGTGGTAAAATTTACCTATATGAGACGACGTGGGCAAGGATGCCCTGAAGGAGGTCGCGATATGGAAGGTATCGTAAGACAGACAAGCTATGACGAGATTGTAAAGATGATAGATGTACTGGCACCTTGTATGCATGACTATTTGTATGTATGTGACGTGTCGACGGACAGGTATACCATTTCAGAGAGCGCAGTGAAGCGCTTTAAACTTCCGGGGAAAGAGTTTACGGATGTAATAGAGAGCCACAGGATTTTTATACATCCGGATGATTTTGATATGTTGGTTACCGATCTTGAAAGAATGATGAGCGGTGAACAGGATTTTCATAATTTGGAATATCGATGGATTGGCATTGATGGGGAACCTATTTGGATTAACTGCAGAGGCTTTGTTATCAAGGATGAAGAAGGAAAGCCTTATTTGATGATGGGGTGTATCAATGAAATCGGCAAGAAACAGCAGGCAGATAATGTCAGCGGACTCTTGGGCGAATCCAGTTTGAAGCAGTATATTCAAAGTTTTGATGGTGAAGATGTGCATGGGTATATTCTTCGTCTTGGAATTGATGATTTTAAAGGTATTAATGAGAAAAAAGGAATAGAGTATGGTGATGAAGTACTTCGCCGTACAGCGGAATGTATCAACAAGGTACTTCTTCCCGGACAAAAATTGTTCCGTGTTGTGGCAGATGAGTATGCTATTGTGGATATGCTTGGTGGAACAGTTGAGGAAGCACGTAAGTTGTATCACTGTGCACAACAGGAAATCATCCAATATATCCGGCAAAATCAGTATGAGGTATTTTATACAATATCCGGTGGTATTTTAGATTTTGATGCGTTGGAAGAGTGGTCTTACTCTGAAATGATGAAGTTTTCCGAGTTTGCCCTGGAACAGGCAAAGCGTGACGGTAAGAACCGTTGTGAAATATATAATATTGCACAGTATGAAGACTTCTTAAAGAGAAGAAAACTGCTTTTGGATTTGCGTTATGCAATCAATCACAATTACGAAGGATTTGATGCCTACTTCCAGCCTATTGTATCAACAGAAGAGCGGCAATTGGCAAGTGCGGAAACCTTGCTTCGCTTCAAACATCCGGAATTTGGTTTTGTTTCCCCTATGGAATTTATTCCTCTTTTGGAAGAAAGCGGTCTGATTATTCCGGCAGGAAGATGGGTGCTCCGCAGAGCCATGCGGATGTGTAAAGAGATGCAAAAGCACATTCCTGATTTCAAAGTAAGCGTTAACATATCATACGTGCAGGTAATAAAGAGTAACGTATTAAAGGATATTTTGGAATATCTGCGTATGTATGAATTGGACCCTTCGTCCCTGATTATTGAGTTGACGGAAAGCGGCTTTATTGAGCAGGATGATAACTTTACAAGATTCTGTAAAGGTCTGAAAGAAAATGGTATTCCTCTTTATCTGGATGATTTTGGAACCGGATATTCCAACTTCCATTATTTGAGCGATATTGAGCCCAGTACCATTAAGATAGACAGAAGCTTTACAATGAAGGCTTTAAAGAATACTTACGAGCACAGTTTGTTGAAGCACATAATCGATATGATTCACGGCATAAAGCTTAAAATGTGTGTGGAAGGTATTGAGACAGAAGATGAGCTGAATGAAATCAGTAAACTGCAACCGGATTATATTCAAGGTTTCTATTTTGGAAAGCCCTGTCCGGCAAATGAATTTTTTGAAAAGTATACGTCATAAAAACAAACACCCCGAAGTGCAATGCACTCCGGGGTGTTTTTTAAGGGGAGGATAAGTATTCATTTATCTTTGGTGGCATCAAGGAGGGGGTCCGAGATGTCTATTTAAAGTATGAGCTCTTTTTAAATAAATATACATATATTTCCACTATTGTTTTTGGTGGGTTTTTGTTATATACTATCAAAATAGAGCGTGATATGTTGGATTGCGCGGAATATTATTGAAAGTGACAGAGAGGTATTATAATCATGGCATTATTAAAACAGTGGAGAGCGGTAGCATATTCTGAGAATGCGGACAAAAATCAGTTACAGCAGCTTTGGACTAAATATTTTGAGGAAGAAAAAGAGATTTACGCACAGCTTCTGAAAAATCCGGATGAGGTTGTAGAAGGAACTGTAAAGGAACTGGCTGAGAAGTACGGTGTAAGTATTATGACAATGACAGGTTTCCTTGATGGTATCAATGACAGCTTGAAGGAAGCGAACCCCATTGAAGAAATGGAAGAGGATACCAAGGTAAACTTAGGCTTCGATAAAGAGCGTTTGTATAAAAACATGGTTGCAGCAGAGGCTGATTGGTTGTATGAGCTTGAAGAGTGGAATGATATCTTTGATGCAGATACACAGAAAGCGCTTTACAAAGAACAGAAATCATCCACAACTATCGTGAAAGGTGCAAAGGTGTATCCTAACGACCCCTGCCCTTGCGGAAGTGGAAAGAAATACAAGAAGTGTTGCGGAAAGAACTAATTGCCTGTCCAAAATGTGAATTTGGAAAAAAGTGATTGTTCATTGATTTTAACAAAATAATGAGGACAGGTGTATCTTAGAGATACATCTGTCCTTTTATAATGTGTTTTATAGATAGATCCTTTTCGTCCAGCAAGAGAAGGTGGGCTTTTTTGCCGGAGGTAATGCTGCCATGAGTATTTTCCATGCCGATGCTGCGGCAAGGATTTATAGTGGCCGCTTTTATGGCGGATGTCAATGGGATTCCAAATTCCACGGCTTTGAGCAGGCAGTCATAGAGATTGCAAACGCTTCCGGCAATGGTGCCGGTTGTGGTATTTCCAGTGGCATCGCCGTTTGCCAAAAGGGCAAGTTTGTTCTTTAAGGTAAAGGTTTGTCCGCCCAGGGTGTAAGCTCCATCCGGCATTCCGGTGGCACGAAGACTGTCACTGATTAGAATGACGCGATCTTCACCGAATAATTTAAAGGCGGAGCGGATGACGGCAGGGTCAACATGGACTCCGTCGCAAATGAGTTCTACCATACAGTTTTCGTGGTCTGCGGCAGCACCGATAACACCTGGGGACCTGTGTGCCAGAGGGGGCATGGCATTGAAAAGGTGGGTCACATGGTGAGCCCCTTTATCCATAGCAGTTTTTGCAATGTTAAAGTCTGCATTGGTATGACCGATGGAAAAGTGTATTTTTTCTCTGGATTTTTCAATACAGTCAAGTGCACCCGGCAGTTCCGGGGCAATTGTCATAAGTTTAATCAGATTTCCGGATTTGTCCAACCATTTTTGGAGCAGGGCAAGGTCCGGTTTTTTTATGTGGTCCGGATTTTGTGCCCCCTTCTTGTCCGGTGAAATGAAGGGTCCCTCCATATGGATACCGATAAGGTCGGCAAGCAGTGGAGGAGTGGTTTGCTTATTTGTGGAGGTATCTGTCTGTTGCTCCGCAACAAAAGCAGCAGTTGTTTCCAACACTCTTTCCAGTTCTGTTTCCCCGATGGTCATGGTGGCAGGACAAATGTCCGTGATACCGTTTTTAAGCTCATACTCACAGATAGCTTTTAGTGCTTCAGCTGTACCGTCACAAAAGTCGTAGCCATCGGCACCGTGGAAATGGACATCCACCAGTCCGGGTATAACGTAACAGCCGGTAGCGTCGATGATGGTGTCCGGTTGAAGGGAGTCCGGCTGGGCAGAGGTTGCTTTGGCTTCATCTGTTTCCACTTGGTTTGTTACAACATTGTCTGTCAGGGCAATGATTTTATCTTCTTTTGTTTCTATGGTCAGAGGCTCAAAAGAACCGCCATCTTTTAAGGTAAATACGTGTCCGTTTTTTATAATCATAATTTCTTTTCTCCGTAAATATAGTGTAGCAATTGTAGGAAGGCTTTTCAAGAAGGTTTTAGGTAAATTGGGAGTTGACGAGTTTGCAATGAGCCATGCTGGACAATGACTAAATACTGCTTGTTAGGGTAGAAAATGAGCCAATTTGGTTTACATAAATTTGAATTTGCGTAAGTGACGGATAGAAAATGGAGATTCGTATTTTGGTAGTTTTGTTTTTTGGGTATATGCAGGGTTCAGATTTCTCTATGCCCAAAAAGAAGTGAGATTCCGGTATTGCTTTAGCTTTTTGACTATTTTAAAGATGACTTTGGGTATTGGGGAAGAAAAAATTGTCTGGTACCCAATTTTTTGCCCAATTTTGGGTATAGGGAAAAGAAGAATGCATATATACCCAATCCGGATTAAATTGATAAGGAATATATGTCGTCACCTCCCAATTTGTTTTAAAAGCCCCAACTTTTTACTCTGTAACAGTTTTTTTCCAATAAATGTATATGCTTTTCTACGTATCTATAATATCAAGGGAGAACAAAACCGTAGAAACGGTAAACAAAATGGAGGGTTATATTATGAGAAGGAAAATGAGGTTATTAAGCTTAGGTGCAGCACTGATTATGATGTTGACCGCTTGCGGCAGCAGTATGGAAATGGCGACTGACAGCATGAATAAGGCAGAGGTAATGGTCGGCAAGGATTATGACTATGGAATGTCTTATGATGCGGCAGAAGAATGGGTAACTGAAGACGTTTGGGTGGAAGCAGAAAAGGAAAACGGAAGCGCCGGCTATGGAGCGGCCGGGGAAACCGGGAATAGTGCCGGAGAAGAAATTCTGACCGGTGACAAATTGGTTTACACCTGTGATTTGACAATGCAGACCCTTGATTATGATGCATGTGTAGAGGCAATTAAGACAAACATCAATACATATAACGGCATTATCGAGAGAGAAACGGAGAATGATGATGCTTACAGATGGTATTATGAAGACTATGTAAAGATGAATGGTACAAGAAGTTTAAATCTGACAATCCGTATTCCCTCAGTGAAGTATTATGAGTTTTTGGACACACTGGAAGGAAACGGAAAGATTATTTCCAAAAGTTCTTATGTGGAAAATATCAGCAGACAATACTATGAGACAGGTGCCATGATTGAGTCTTTGGAAATTCAGCAGGACAGACTCCTTGAAATGATGGCGCAGACAAAAAGTATTGAGGATATGATTGTCATAGAAGCAAGACTCAGTGAGGTACAGTATCAGCTCAGTCTTTATAAAAACAGATTGGCTTCCATGGATGCAGATGTGGAATATTCTACGATTACTATCCGCGTAGAAGAGGTTATGGAATATATCCAGGAAGAGCCGGTAGTAAAGACAAATACTTTTGGAGACAGACTTTGGAATACATTGGTAGAAACATGGGAATCTTTCCTTGAGATCCTGGAGTTTTTACTGTTCTTCATTATTAGAATGATTCCTGTTATTGTGATAATGGGTACAGTTGTACTAATCACATTGTTCATTATCCGTTCTAATAAAAAGAAAAAAGCGCGCAAGATGGGGAATGCACAGGCTTTGCAGAATGCGCAAGATTCTATTCAGACACCACCCGGACAATAAAAAACACTTGCCTTTTTACAGAAAAGGCGTTATGATTATGGGCAGAGAAATCTGTGAAACAGATGACAGTGATATAGATTAACATGATGATGGGAAGAGTACGCTAGGGAATGTACCAGAGAAAGCCGCCCGGAAACGGAGCTGAAAGCGGCGTTGCAGGAATTAGCCGAAAACCAACCCTGAGTGGCTTTAATACAGCCCGGCCAACTGCCGTTACACAGTTTAAAAGTGGTTTTGTACCGGATGGGAATGAAGTTTTAGCCGGAACAAAGCAATTAGGGTGGAACCGCGTATATTACGTCCCTTGTATCAGTGATGATACAAGGGACTTTTTTTCATCAGCATCAATCTCTATGGGAACAAGGAAGGAGAACATCATGAAAGAAAAAATCAAGAGAACCTGTAAAAGACTTTTTGAGGGCGAACTGACAATCAAAAAGAGAGAATTATGGCTTATCGGTCTGGTTTGTCTGTTGTTTGGTATTGTGTATGGACTGAAAAAAGCACCTTGGACCCATGGCATTACCATTGGCAGCAATAACGGTAATCAGTCCGGTTGCAACTTCGGTGGTTGCGATTGCGACAAGGAAGGTTGCGGTTGTGACTGTGAGGATGAGAACTGCTGTTGTGAATAGAAAGTGTAACAGATAAAGTAAGAAGGAGATAGAACATGAAAATCACATTAAAAGACGGCTCTGTAAAAGAGTACGCACAGGAAATGAGCATTTATGACATTGCCCTTGATATCAGCGAAGGACTGGCAAGAGTGGCATGCGCCGGTGAAGTGAACGGTAAAGTAGAAGACCTTAGAACTGTAATCAATGAAGATTGCAACTTAAGCATCCTGACACCTAACGATGCACAGGGACTTTCCGTTATCCGTCATACAACATCCCATGTGTTGGCTGAAGCGGTAAAGAGAGTATTCCCTGAAGCAAAACTGGCAATCGGTCCCAGCATTGATACAGGGTTCTATTATGATTTCGAACATGAACCTTTTTCCAGAGAAGATTTGGATAAGTTGGAAGCAGAGATGAAAAAAATCATCAAAGAAGGCAACAAACTGGAGAAATTTACTCTTCCCAGAGAAGAAGCGATTAAGTTCATGGAAGAAAAAGGTGAACCCTACAAGGTAGAATTAATCCGCGACCTTCCCGAGGACGCAGAGATTTCTTTCTACAGCCAGGGTGAATTTGTTGATCTGTGTGCAGGTCCTCACCTGATGAGCACAAAGAGTATAAAAGCATTTAAACTGATTTCTTCCTCCGGTGCATATTGGAGAGGTAAATCCGAGAATGCTATGTTACAGCGTATTTAGGGTACAGCATTTAATAAAAAAGAAGAACTGGAAGAGTATCTTGCATATCTTGCAGATATCAAAAACCGCGACCATAACAAATTAGGAAGACATATGGAACTGTTCACAACAGTAGACGTAATCGGTCAGGGACTTCCTCTTCTGTTGCCCAAGGGTGCAAAGATGATTCAGACAATGCAGCGTTGGATTGAAGATGAAGAGGAAAAATGGGGTTATGTGAGAACAAAGACTCCTCTTATGGCAAAGAGCGACCTTTATAAGATTTCCGGTCACTGGGATCACTATAAAGAGGGAATGTTTGTACTTGGCGATGAAGAGAAAGATAAAGAAGTATTTGCACTTCGTCCCATGACATGTCCTTTCCAGTATTACGTATATAAAGCAAGCCAGCATTCTTACCGCGACTTGCCACTTCGCTATGGTGAGACATCCACATTGTTCAGAAATGAAGAATCCGGAGAAATGCACGGTCTGACCCGTGTAAGACAGTTTACGATTTCGGAAGGTCACCTGATCGTAAGACCTGACCAGATGGTAGAGGAATTCAAAAACTGTCTGGCATTGGCTAAACATTGCCTGCAGACTTTGGGCGTGGAAGAAGACGTAACTTACCGCCTGTCCAAATGGGATCCCAACAACAAAGAAAAATATGTTGGTGATGAATCTGTTTGGGAAGAGACACAGGGTAATATCCGTAAAGTGCTTACTGAACTGGAAATTCCCTTCTATGAAGGTGAAGGCGAAGCTGCTTTCTATGGTCCTAAAGTAGACATTCAGGCGAAGAACGTATACGGCAAAGAAGACACAATGATCACTATCCAGTGGGATGCGGTTCTTGCAGAACAGTTTGACATGTATTACATTGACCAGAATGGTGAAAAACAGCGTCCTTACATTATTCACAGAACTTCCATGGGATGCTATGAGCGTACACTGGCATGGCTTATCGAAAAATATGCCGGTAAGTTCCCTACATGGCTTTGTCCCGAACAGGTCCGCGTACTTCCTATTTCTGAGAAATATGCTGACTATGCGGCAAAAGTGGAAAAAGAACTGAAGGACAACGGCGTTCTTGTTACAACAGACAACCGTTCCGAGAAGATCGGTTACAAAATCCGTGAGACAAGACTTGCAAAGGTTCCTTACATGCTGGTTGTAGGTCAGAAGGAAGAGGAAGAAGGCCTGGTTTCCGTAAGAAGCCGTTTTGCCGGTGATGAAGGTCAGAAGACTCTGGATGAATTCATAAATCAGATTACAAAGGAAATCCGCACAAAAGAAATCCGTAAGGAAGAAGTGCAGGAAGAACAAAAATAATTTTTTGAATCAAAAAATTATTGGAATAAAATGATTGTCAGCCATCCATACTAATACTGTTCCTAATAATTGATTAGACATTTTGTGTCAGGAAAGGAGAGTAAGGATGGCTGATTTAAAGTGTACCGTAGAAACTTGTACCTATAATAAAGAGTGTCTCTGCTCTAAGGGGGATATTATGGTAGGGGGAAAACATGCACATGTATCAGACGATACTTGTTGTGAAAGCTTTGCCCAGAGAAGAGAGGGGAATGACGCATATACAAGTTCCCTGAATCATCCTTCCCGCACCATTAGTATCGACTGTGAAGCGACAAAATGTATTTACAACAGTAATTACAAATGTGTGGCAGAGCATGTGGATATCAGAGGCGGAGATGCCTGTGAAAGCAGAGAAACCCTTTGTGCGACATTCAAAGAGAAATAATTTCTAAATAACGCTTGACACCGTAGGGAGAGTGTGTTATTCTACTTAAGCATGTGATGTGCACATGTGTAACAATAAAGCAGAGTATCCACTCTCACCTTGCGGTAATTAAGCTTGCAAGTGTTCATGATTCAGGTCCTTTGGGACACATACTTCAGCCCGGAATACTATAAAAAGTGTGGTATGCCAAGACGAAGTTTGAATGTGATATTTAGTGGATAGTTATGCTATCCACTTTTTTTATTTTCTATATGGAGGGTACAACCATTAGCGATTTAATGATTAATGAACAGATCAGAGACAAAGAGGTTCGTCTGATTGGGGAAAACGGTGAGCAGCTCGGTATCATGTCTTCAAAAGAAGCTATGAAGTTAGCAGATGAAGCAGGTTTGGACTTGGTAAAGATTGCACCTACAGCACAACCGCCTGTATGCAAAATCGTAGATTACGGCAAGTTTAAATACGAGCAGATGCGCAAGGAAAAAGAAGCGAAGAAGAAACAGAAGGTAATCGAGATTAAAGAGATTCGTCTGTCTCCAAACATCGATACCAACGACTTGAACACAAAAATTAATGCAGCCAGAAAATTCCTGACAAAAGGAGACAGAGTAAAAGTTACTTTGCGTTTCCGTGGAAGAGAGATGGCGCATATGAACAACAGCAAGCACATCCTGGATGATTTTGCTGAGAGTCTGTCTGACGTTGCGGTAGTGGAAAAAGCTCCCAAGGTGGAAGGTAGAAGTATGACAATGTTTTTAACTGAAAAGCGCCAGTAAGTACAGTTAAAATAGATGAAACATAAGTTTAGGAGGAATTTGTTATGCCCAAAATGAAAACAAGCAGAGCAGCAGCGAAGCGTTTTAAAGCAACTGGAACAGGTAAATTAAAAAGAGCAAAAGCTTACAAGAGCCATATCTTAACCAAGAAATCTACTAAGAGAAAACGTAATCTTAGACAGGCAGCTATGACAGATGCAACAAATGTTAAGAATATGAAGAAAATTTTACCTTATCTGTAAGGCAAATATTATTGTAGGTTAGGAGGAAAACTAGAATGGCAAGAATTAAAGGCGGTTTAAACGCTAAGAAAAAACACAATAGAGTATTGAAACTTGCAAAAGGTTACAGAGGTGCAAGATCCAAACAGTACAGAATCGCAAAACAGTCCGTAATGAGAGCTCTGGCTTCTTCTTACGCTGGTAGAAAAGAGAGAAAACGTCAGTTCAGACAGCTGTGGATTGCTCGTATCAACGCTGCAGCAAGACTTAACGGCTTATCTTACAGCAAATTTATGTACGGTCTTAAATTAGCAGGTGTTGATATGAACAGAAAAATGCTTGCTGAGATGGCTGTAAATGATGCAGAAGGTTTTGCAACACTTGCAGAACTTGCAAAAAGCAAACTCAACTAATTATATAGTTTGATGACAACCCGGAGACATTAGGTCTTCGGGTTTTTATTATTTCTTTACTATTTTTTTATATCGGGGTGTGATAAAATCATATTAAACATGTGTTAAAGCACAAGTAGAATAAAGAAAAGAAAGGTGTATTTTATGGGAGTTTTATCAGCACTTGAACCAAAGAAGGTTTTTGAATATTTTGAAGAGATTTGCAATATTCCTCACGGGTCCGGAAATGTGGATAAAATCAGCGACTATCTGGTGAAATTTGCAAAGGATAGAAATCTGTTCTGTATTCAGGATGAATTAAAGAACGTTATTATTATAAAAGAGGCAACAAAGGGCTATGAAAATGAACCTGCAGTGATTTTGCAGGGGCATATGGACATGGTTGCAGTTAAGAAGCCGGACCTCGATATGGATATGAAAACCGAAGGTCTTAGAGTGGCTGTGGATGGAGACTTGGTATACGCAAAAGGAACCAGCCTTGGCGGTGATGACGGCATTGCGGTAGCCTATGCATTGGCTTTGCTTGACAGCGAAGAATATGCCCATCCCCGTTTGGAAGTGGTGATTACCGTGGATGAAGAAGTTGGCATGGATGGGGCAAGAGGTATTGATTTGTCCATGCTGGAGGGAAATAGATTATTGAATCTGGACTCCGAAGAGGAGGGGATTTTTCTGACAAGCTGTGCAGGCGGTGGCAGAATCCACACATATCTGCCTTATGGACAGACTGAGAAAGAAGGTGTGCTGTACCGGATTAGCGTGGAAGGTCTTCTGGGCGGTCACTCCGGTGCGGAAATCCACAAAGAGAGAGGAAATGCAAACTGTCTCATGGGCAGACTTCTTTACAATTTGACGAAGGAAATCTCCGTATGTCTGGAGAGCATGCAAGGTGGTTTAGCAGACAATGCCATTCCCAGACAGACTGTTGCAACAGTACTTGTAGAAGAGAAGGATACCGGCAAATTCAAAGAGATACTTTTAAATACGGAAAAGGAAGTAAAAGCAGAACTTGCTACAAAGGATCCGGATTTCGGAGTGACCTGTATTTTGGTTGAGGAAGGAAAATATATGTGCGCAGACGAAGAGTCCACAGCCCATATGGCAGCTTATCTTCTGGCACTTCCAAACGGTGTGCAGGCCATGAGTGCGGATATGCCGGGTCTGGTGGAAACTTCGCTTAATTTGGGTATCATGGAACTGAAGAAAGAGGAGCAGGAGCTTTTGTGTGAATTTTCCGTGAGAAGTTGCATTGAATCTGCCAAGCAGAACCTGATTGGCAAGGTTTGTTCCGTGACAGAACTTGCAGGCGGGTCCTATAGTGTTTCCGGTGATTATCCCGGTTGGGCATACCGCGTGGACTCACCACTCCGTGAAAAAATGATCCGTGTTTATGAGCAGATGTATGGTAAGAAACCGGAAGTGCAGGCAATTCACGCAGGACTTGAATGTGGTATTTTGGCATCCAAAATTGACGATCTGGATTGTATTTCCTTTGGACCTGATATGCGGGATATTCATACCACAGAGGAAACTTTAAGCATTTCTTCCACAAAACGTGTGTGGGAATATTTGATAACATTATTGGCAGAAAAGGAATAGAAAATGGTTTTGTTTCAGTGTGATTATAATGAAGGGGCGCATCCCCGTATCATGCAGCGTTTGGCAGAAACAAATGATGTACAGACAGTGGGCTACAGTGAGGATGAATATTGCGAAAGTGCGAGAGCGGTTATACGTAGGAAATGTGGAGATGAATCTTTGGCAGTGCATTTTCTTGTGGGGGGAACCCAGGCGAATTTGACTGTGATAGATGCAGCACTGCGTTCCCATCAGGGAGTTCTTTGTGCAGATTCAGGACATATTAATGTTCATGAAACCGGTGCGGTGGAAGCTTGTGGGCATAAGGTGCTGGGGCTTCCTTCGGCGGACGGAAAGATTACGGCAGATCAGGTGGAAAAGGCATATGTTTCCCATATTCAGGATTCCAGTTTTGAACATATGGTGCAACCGAAGATGGTATATATCAGTAACCCTACAGAGCTGGGAACCATATATAATAAGTCCGAATTGGAAGCTTTGTACGCAACATGTCAGAAAAACGGATTGTATCTTTTTATGGACGGTGCCAGATTAGGTTATGGCCTGGCAGCACCGGATAATGATTTATCTTTTGCAGACATAGCGGCATACACAGACGTGTTTTATATTGGAGGAACCAAGGTAGGGGCTTTGTTCGGTGAGGCGGTGGTTATCCGCAATGAGGCACTAAAGCAGGATTTCCGGTATTTTATAAAGCAGCGGGGTGGTATGCTCGCCAAGGGCCGGCTTTTGGGAATCCAGTTTGAGGAACTTTTGAAGGATGGTTTGTATGAGAAGATTTCAGCCCATGCCATCCGGCTGGCGGAAAAGATGCGTGCAGCTTTTGAGGAAAAGGGATATTCTTATCTGGTTCCGAACCGTACCAATCAAATTTTCGTAATTATGCCGGATGTAGTGCTTGAAAAAATAAAAGATGAAATCGGGTACAGTTATCAGCAACGGGTAGATGACATGCACAGTGCGGTACGTTTTTGCACCAGTTGGGCGACAAAAGAAGAAAATGTGGATTATTTAATAAAGAGACTGGGAGAGGTATAATATGGGGTTTGACAAGGTGAAAATCAGACAAATAAGGGGTCTGATATTATTCGTGGCAGTGATTGTACTGCTTATGATTTACAGCGAAAGCGTTTTGGGAGGTCTTGCACTGTTTCTGGGAATGATACAGCCCTTTTTGGTAGGTGGTTGTATTGCGTTTGTAATCAATTTGCCCATGCGTTGGCTGGAAACAAGTGTGTTCAAAAAATGGAATGGAAAAATCGGGAAAAAGATAAAACGTCCCGTTTGTATGGTACTTGCCCTTGTTTTGATTCTGCTTATAATCACCGGAGTGGTTTGGATTGTGGTTCCGCAGATTGGGACAACGGCAAAGGAGCTGGGAGTGCTTATTCCGGCATTTTTTGCGGACGTGGTAGATGAACTGGAGAAGTTGACCAAGGCTTATCCTGAGATTTGGCAAAAGGTAAAAGAACTGGAGAATATGGAAATAAATTGGGAGGCGGTCATTAATTCCGTGGCCGGTTTCCTAAAGAATGGCATGGGAAATATGCTGACATCTACCGTTTCCATTGCAAGCAATGTGATTGGCGGTGTGGTTAATATTTTTATTTCCTTTGTGTTTGCCATCTATATTTTATCTTCCAAGGAAAAACTGGCAAATCAGGGAGACAGAATTCTTAAGGCGTATATGTCTTCTAAATGGTATGACAGAATTTCAAAGGTATTAAAACTTTTGAATAAGAATTTCAGTAGTTTTATTTCCGGTCAGTGTTTGGAAGCTGTGATTTTAGGACTTCTGTTTGTAATTGCAATGACCATATTCGGATTCCCGTATGCGGTGATGATAGGTGTGCTGATTGCATTTACTTCCCTAATACCGGTAGTGGGAGCTTTTATCGGTTGCTTTGTGGGGGCATTTTTAATATTAATTAACGATCCCCTTCAGGCGGTATGGTTTGTGGTTATGTTTTTGATTATCCAGCAACTGGAAGGAAATCTGATTTATCCCAGAGTGGTGGGTGGCTCCGTGGGCCTTCCCTCGATTTGGGTGTTGGCGGCTGTCAGCATTGGTGGCAGTATGTTTGGCGTTGTGGGAATGCTTTGTTTTATTCCACTGGTATCTACTTTCTATACCTTGCTGAAAGAGGATGTAAATAAGCGTAATGCCGGGAAACAGCTTTTGGAGGAGCAGGACGCCAAGAGACAGTCAGAGGAAAAACAGGAGGCAGAAGACTTTGTGGAAGAGCAGGCTGCCCGGATAATATCTCAAGAAGAAATCAGCCCGGAAGATAACAAGGCTGAGGAATAAACCGGAGAGGAAGTTGGTATGAGACAGTTTGATTATAATAAAGTAAAGGATCCTGAATATTTTGCAGATGGAAAAATTGCCGCCCATTCCGACCACAAATGGTATGAGGATGAAAAGGCTATGCAAAGTGGACAAAGTATGTTCAGACAGAGTTTGAACGGTCTCTGGAAGTTTGCATATGCAACAAATTATGCCAACAGCATTAAAGGGTTTGAAAAGGCAGAGTATGACTGCCGTACCTGGGCGGATATTCCGGTGCCGGCCCATATCCAGATGGAAGGGTATGATTGCCCGGCTTATATCAATTTCCAGTATCCGTGGGATGGAAGGGAAGAAATAAAGCCCGGGGAAATTCCGGAAGAGTTTAATCCGGTGGCAAACTATGTAAAGTATTTTGAAGTGCCAAAAGAGTGGCAGGGAATGCCCCTATATTTGTCGTTGCAGGGCGTGGAGAGCGGTTTTGCACTTTGGCTTAACGGCAGTTTTGTAGGATACGGTGAAGATTCTTTTACTCCGACTGAATTTGATTTGACCCCCTATGTGGTAGAAGGAGAGAATAAGCTTGCACTTACCGTGTTTAAATGGTGCAGCGGAAGTTGGTGCGAAGATCAGGATTTCTTTCGGTTTTCCGGAATCTTCCGTGATGTTTATCTTTATACAGTTCCCAAGGTACATGTGCGTGATTTAAAGGTACGCACGGTGATAGAGGATGATTTTGAGAATGCAACCTTGAAACTGGATATGCTTGTCACCGATAAGGGTAAGGTAGAGG
Source organism: Lachnospiraceae bacterium (assembly GCA_045589155.1). GTDB lineage: Bacteria > Bacillota > Clostridia > Lachnospirales > Lachnospiraceae > Acetatifactor. The sequence goes on along the minus strand of JAZNGC010000034.1, from coordinate 12,347 downwards.
TTGTGTTAAAGGATGCCGGTCTGGTGATAGCAGAGCTGTCAGGAAGACTGGATGAGGAATGCGGCTTTGAGATTCCGGTAAAAAATGTGAAGTTATGGAGTGCAGAGACACCCTATCTTTATGAACTGGTAATCAAGGTGTCCGACGGAAATGGGGAATTGGCGGAGATGATTCCTCAAAGAGTCGGTTTCAGACGTTTTGAAATCAAAGACGGGATAATGCTGCTGAACGGAAAACGAATTGTCTTTAAAGGTGTAAACCGCCATGAATTTTCCGGTAAAACAGGAAGAGTTGTGAACTACGATGAACTGTTGAAGGATATTGTGACCATAAAACAGCATAATATCAATGCCATCCGGACTTGTCATTACCCAAATGATTCCCGTATTTATGAGCTCTGTGATGAGTACGGCTTGTATATGATTGATGAGACAAATTTAGAGACTCACGGCTCTTGGGCCCCCCTTTGGAGTGGGGATACTACGCCTGAGGAAGTGGTTCCGGGAGATAAGCCGGAATGGAACGCAGCAATGCTGGACCGTGTCAACTCTATCTATCAAAGAGATAAAAATCATCCCGCTATACTTCTGTGGTCTTGCGGTAATGAGGCATACGGCGGCAAAAATATTTACGAAATGTCCCGGCTGTTCCATAAGCTTGATCCTGACAGACCGGTGCAATATGAGGGTATTGTCCATGACCGGAGATACAATGAAACCAGTGATGTGGAAAGTCAGATGTATACAAAGGTGGCGGATATAAAAAGATTTTTGGAAAAGGAAAGAAGTAAACCCTTTATTTGCTGTGAATATATGCATGCAATGGGAAACTCCTGCGGGGGCATGCACAAATATACGGATTTGACGGATGAAGAGCCCATGTATCAAGGGGGATTTATCTGGGATTATATTGATCAGTCCATCTACAAAAAGGACCGATACGGAAAAGAGTTTATGGCCTATGGCGGAGACTTTGATGAGCGCCCCAACGACGGTAATTTTAGTGGTGACGGAATTGTGTACGGCGGCAGCAGGGAGCCTTCCCCTAAAATGCAGGAAGTAAAGTATAATTATCAGAATATCAGCGTGGAGATAGAGCCGGAAAATATTATTATCCGTAACAAAAATCTGTTCGTAAGTACGTCTGACTTCTGTTGTATGGTAACCCTGGAAAAACTGGGGAAAGTGCTGGAATGTGTCACATGGAAGACGGATGTTGAACCATTAAGTAAGGTAAAATTGCCATCTCCTGTGAATGTACCGGATGAAGACGGAGAGTATGTACTTACAGTGTCTTTCCGTTTGGAAAAGGATACCTTGTGGGCGAAAGCCGGTCATGAGGTGGCATGGGGGCAAAGAGTTTTCCGTGTGAATGACGGTAAAGTCAGCGTAGTTTTGAAGGATAGTGAGAAGGCGCAGCTTAGACTGGAAGGAAAAGAGATTCCGGAGAATGCAGGATGTCCCTTGCAGTATGTACCCGTGCCTATGGAAAAGAAAAAGGCACTGACGGTGACCAGGGGTGTTTGGAATCTGGGCGTAAAGGGCGATGAATTTGATGTGTTGTTTTCCCATATGTCCGGAGGCTTGGTTTCCTATAAGGTTTGTGGTAAGGAAATGTTAAAAACAATACCTAAACCAAACTTCTGGAGAGCCCCTGTGGATAATGACTGCGGAAATGACATGATGATCCGTTATAGCCAATGGAAACTGGCCAGTATGTATGTGACAACCCGCGGTGTACAGGGAAAAAATCCTGTGGTAGAAGAAAAGGATGACTGCCTGAGCGTAACCTACCGCTATAATCTGACAGTGGGCGGAGCTTGTTGCGAACTGAATTATGTAGTGTATGGTGACGGAACTATTAGGACAACCCTTTCCTATGATCCGGTGGAAGAACTTGGGGATATGCCGGAGTTTGGCGTAATGTTTAAAATGGATGCGGATTATGACCATTTAGAGTGGTATGGTATGGGACCGGCGGAAACCTATGTGGATAGGGATAAAGGAGCGAAACTGGGTATTTATAAAAATCTGGTAGCGGACAATATGGCACAGTACTTGGTGCCCCAGGAATGTGGAAACAAAACAGGAGTCCGATATGCCAAGGTGACGGATAGTACCGGAAGAGGTTTTGTTTTTGCCGGAGACTGCATGCATTTTTCAGCACTTCCTTATACACCTCATGAACTGGAAAACGCGATGCATTCATATGAATTGCCGCAAGTACATTACACGGTAGTACGTCTGGCAAAGGCACAGATGGGTGTTGGCGGTGATGATACATGGGGCGCAAGACCACATGAGGAATACCTGCTTGATGCGTCCGGAAAGTTAAACTTTACTTTCTGGTTTAAAGGAATTTAATGGGTTAAAAAAGCCTCTGCCTGTTTTGGCGGGGGCTTTTTAGATGGGATGGCGGCGTATTTGTCGTATCTACCCATAAACGCTGAAAAGGCATTATAGGGAAGAACAATATCAATCTTATGTAAACCGGATTCGCTCGTTTTCTACCCTAACAAGTGTTTTCTATGCTAATGGCATGACAATTTTCCACATTTCTTCCTCATTTCCGTTAAGTTTTTCTTATTTTATCTGCCCATAAAGCACATTAATTGCCTAATGGGCAGATAAAGTTCGAAAATAGGTTTACATAATGCAAATCTTATTATCCCCAATAAGTGTTGATGGCTTTTAGAGATAGACGCAGTATATAATGGTGCCGATTCTATAAAACAACCGCAATCTCAATAATGCCCACGGTCTATAAATACTGTCGCAAATCCTTGCAAAGCTGTTCTTCAATGGAAATCAGTTTTCCGCAGATCTCATGGGATTTTTCATCCGCTGCTTTGTATTGGTTCATGTAACGGTTCAGGGACTTTATACCCATATTGCACCCGTCGGTAATCAAATCGGCAACAGTAGCATCGCTATCGTCCATACCAAGTTTCATATTTGTTTTCATCCATGACATGCCTTTTGCCATGAGTTTGGGGTCTTTTTCATCGGCACCATGCTGGTTTAACAGAGCATGAAGTTCGTTCCCCAGTGTTTCGTGATGGTCTTTGCTTTCTAATAATAATCTCTTTAGTCCGCTGTCGGATACGTTGTCTAAAACGTCATCAATAGATGTAACTGCCATTTTACTGCCTGCATCGCATTCTTTCAGTAAATGAATGGTATCTTGATTTGTCATAAATTTCCCTCTCTTTTCTATAAAATATTTTGTCATATTAGTATGTCCGGAAACATATAAAATTAGTAACACTCTAACAGAGGTTTTTTTATGAAGATTAATTTTAAAGCACTTTTGGTTGCTGTTGCAATTCCACTCCTGGTTGGATTGGTATCCGGGTTTTTATCGAGAGGAGGAATGGAGCAGTTTGAGATGATAAACAAGCCTCCTTTGTCGCCACCGGGAATCCTGTTCCCGATTGTTTGGACCATTCTTTATACGTTAATGGGGGTAGCGTCTTACTTGGTATTTTCAAGTGAAAAAAACAGCCAGGACATGCAAGATGCCCTGACTGTTTACACAGTTCAATTAGTTGTAAATTTTTTCTGGTCTATTATTTTCTTTAATTTGGAATGGTATTTGTTTGCGTTTTTCTGGCTTGTACTTTTATGGGTACTTATTTTTTATACCATCCGTTTGTTTTATCCAATTTCAAAGACGGCTGCTCATTTGATGATTCCATATCTTTTATGGGTGACTTTTGCCGGGTATTTGAATTTGGGTATCTATTTGCTGAATTAGCAGCATTTATTTGGTTCTTACAAGTGACACCACAGACTCCACATGAGCAGTCCAGGGGAACATGTCCACGCAGACACCTTTCTCTGCTTTATAGCCGTGCTTTGTCAGATATATTAAGTCTCTGGCAAGGGTTTCCGGATTGCAGGAGACGTAAACCACTTTCCCGGGTTTTAGTTTGATGAGGGAGGAGAGGAAGGCTTCATCGCTTCCGGCTCTGGGAGGGTCCATCAAAACTACGTCAATGGGAACGTTTTCTTCTGCAAGCTGAACCATAAACTGTCCGGCATCCTTCTGGTAAAACTCAATATTTTTTATATTGTTATTTTTTGCGTTGTTACGGGCATCGCGGACTGCATCCGGATTTAATTCTACGCCGATTACTTTTCCGGCCTTATCGGAAGCAATCATACCGATGGTGCCGGTGCCGCAGTAAGCGTCCAATACAGTCTCTTTTCCGGTAAGGGCGGCAAACTCAATGGCTTTTCCGTATAACTTTTCAGTCTGGATGGGGTTAACCTGATAGAAGGACTTGGGGGAAATACGGAAGGTTTTACCACAAAGGGTGTCTTCAATATAACCCTTGCCGTAGAGTACCTGTTCTTTATTTCCCAGTACCATGCTGTCGGTACGGTTATTGACATTCACAACAATGGTAGTGATTTCCGGATGAGCCTTTAACAGTGCCTTCACAAAATTATTTTTGGAGGGCATGATAGGAGAGGCAATGACAAGCACTACCATAATTTGTCCGCTGACGTGTCCGGTACGGACCATTACATGACGAAGCAGACCGTATCCGGTATCTTCATTAAAAGGACGTATTTTAAAGGATTTTAAAAGTCCGCGGATCGTAACAATGATTTCGTCTGCCTTCTGATTTTCCAACAGGCAACTGTCGATGGGGACAATGCGGTGTGTCTTTTCCTCATATTGTCCGGATATGATACCATGTTTTCTGTCTTCGCCAAAAGCGGCATGCACCTTGTTGCGGTAGTGTTTGGGATTATCCATGCCGATGATGGGCTGGAATTTCACAAAACTTCCACAGAGACTGCGGGCATAATCCTCCTTTATTTTCAGCTGTTCCTTGTATTCTTTATTTAAATACTGGCATCCGCCACATTTTCCTGCCACGGGGCAAAGTGAGGTAGTGCCGGCTTTTGGAGGTTTGTATGTTGAATTTGATCTGTTTGATTTACTTGGTTTTTGATACATTATTTTCCTCTTTCTTTCCCATTCCGTAATCATGGACCTGCTCAATCATGTGTCCGATATTACCTTCTCCTGCGAAGCGATTCAGGTCAAAGAAGTTTTCCTGTTCTGCATCCAGCCAGCAAAGGGGATGTTTTTCCTCACGGAGAGTGATTTCTTCAAGAAGTGTGCCCACAAAGACTTCTACATAACAGTCCTGGTTGTAATAGGTAAAGTCCATCATATGATGCAACCCGATTTGTTTATCTGAAATACCGGTTTCTTCGTATAATTCACGGTAGGCAGCATGGAAACTGTCTTCACCGGGGTCGATTTTGCCACCAACCAGATTATATTTTCCCTTGTAGGGATCACTTACCCGTTTGCAAAACAGGATGTGCTTGCAGTCCGGATGATAAACCAAGATACAGTTATAACCTTGCATTTCCGTCACCTCGACATAATAATACACTTATAATACCATGTTTTATAGCGTTTTGTATAAATTTTTAGAAAATAGAAAAAATTTTAAATTTGGGGGTTGATTTTTTTCCGTTGAGCATATATAATAACGATTGTGTTTCGGGGTGTGGCTCAGCTTGGTTAGAGCGCCGTCTTAGGGAGGCGGAGGTCGCGAGTTCGAATCCCGCCACTCCGACTAAAGGAAGTCAAGAAATTGACTTCCTTTTTTTATGTCCGTCCATGTGAGGGAAAGAGGTCGTGCTTGCACGAAAGAAGAGTAGATTATATAATGATATCCAGGAAAAGAAGTAATGTTTTTATTACCAATGTCGAGGAGAAGGAAAATGAAAGTATTATTAGTAAACGGAAGTCCCAAGGTGAACGGCAATACTGCCCTTGCATTGAAAGAAATGGAAAAAGTATTTCTTGCCGAAGGGATAGAGGTTGTATGGGCAAATATCGGCAACAAAGTAATCCGTGGCTGCGTTGCCTGCGGAAGATGCTATAGTCTTGGAAAATGTGTATTTGACGATGAAGTAAATGAATATGCGAAGATTATGGAAGAGTGTGACGGTGTGGTGCTGGGAAGCCCGGTATACTATGCCTCTGCCAATGCCACATTAATTGCTTTCCTGGACAGACTTTTCTATTCCGGCGGATTTGATAAGACAATGAAAGTAGGTGCCAGTGTTGTTGTCGCAAGACGTGGTGGATTGTCCTCTACTTTTGATCAGTTAAATAAATATTTTACAATCAGTGGAATGCCGGTAGCTTCCAGTCAATACTGGAACAGCGTTCATGGTGGTGCACCCGGTGAGGTACTGGAGGATGAAGAAGGTATGCAGACCATGCGGACATTGGCACGCAATATGTGTTTCCTTATGAAGAGTATAGCTCTTGGAAAAGAAAAATTTGGTTTGCCGGAAAAAGAAGTTCATGCATGGACCAACTTTATCAGATAAGGGAGTTTTAGAAAATGCGTTATGTCAAACCTCATTATTATGATGCGTTCAAGTGTATTGCGGATAAGTGTCCGGATACCTGTTGTGCAGGTTGGCAAATAGTAATAGATGAAAAAAGTCTTGAGAAATATGGAAAAAGCAAAGATGAATTCGGTGGACGCTTAAAGAATTCCATTGATTGGAAAGAAGGCATGTTTTTACAGTACCATAAGCGCTGCGCAATGTTAAATGAGCAGAACCTTTGTGATTTGGTGATTGCAAAAGGGGAAGGCTGGCTGTGTAAGACTTGCGACCAATATCCCAGACATGTGGAGGAATTTGATGGGGTACGGGAAATGTCTCTTTCTTTATCTTGCCCGGTGGTGGCCGATATGTTATTAAAGTCGGAAGAAAAGGTGCGGTATCTTATAGATGAGGATGATACACCGGAACCGCTGGAAGATGAGTTCTCAGAGTTTGACTTTATGCTGTTTACCCAATTGGAGGATGCCAGAAACATCATGTTTTCTGTTGTACAAAACAGGGAAATCTGTTTAGACGGGCGGATGTCGGTACTGATGGAGATGGCAGCCAATTTGCAAGAGTGCCTGGATGAGGGCAGAGTCTACGATATGCAGGCGGTGATTGAACAGTATGCAAAGGAATCGACGATGCCCAAAATGCCAAGTGACGAAGAACGTTACGAAGAAATAAAAAAGCACTTTGCGGTGCTTTTCGAGTTGGAACTTTTACGGGAAGAATGGCAGGGTATTGTTAAAAACGCGGAAGTGTGTTTATATAGTTTAGGATATGAAAAATATTCGGATATAGCGGAAGCGTTTTATAAGGAATACATATTGGAAAGTGGCGAAAAGAAATGGGAGATTTTTCTGGAACAGATTTTAATGTTCTTTCTTTATACCTATTTTTGTGGTGCCGTTTATGACGAGTGTATTTATAGTAAAGTAGCATTAGCCGTTTTTTCCGTCTGCTGCATAAGAGAACTTATAATGAGTTGTTGGTGGCTTGGCGGAAAACAAATCACACAGGAAATGTGTATTTCCCTGGCATACCGTTATGCGAGGGAAGTGGAGCACTCTGATATCAACCTGAATTTGATGGAAGAGTGGTTCATGAAGAATTTTGATGAGAATTAAGGAGATATAAGAAGATGAAAAAAGCAAAATTTAAAGCATTGCTTCCAATCGGAGTATTTTTGGTGCTTTATCTGGGACTTGGTATTTTGTTTGAATATGTGTTAAAGATTCCTATGGGATTTTATAATATTCCCATTGTGGTGATTTTTTTGATTGCACTTCTGGTTGCATGTGTGCAAAATCCCAAGCTTAGTCTTGATGAAAAATTCAGTATCATGTCCCGTGGTGTAGGGGATAAAAACATTGTTACCATGGTACTTATTTTTATGGCGGCAGGTATTTTCGTAGGTGTTGTAGGAAGAAGCAGTGCAGAGAGTGTGGCTTATTTTGTACTTTCTTTTATTCCGGCAAATTTTGCAGTGCTTGTGCTCTTTGTGGTAAGTGCCTTTGTTTCCCTGGCTATGGGAACTTCCGTGGGAACCATTACCCTGATTACGCCTATTGCAGTGGCAGTGGCAGAAAGCTCCGGCTACGGTATTCCTATTTGCGTGGGCTCTGTAGTGGGTGGTGCAATGTTTGGTGATAATCTGTCTTTCATTTCAGATACCACCATTGCAGCATGTAACGGTCAAGGCTGTGCTATGAAAGATAAATTTAAGGCTAATTTTGGAATCGCACTTCCGGCGGCGTTGGCAACAATTGTGGTGCTTGCTGTTCACACCGTTGGTGCAGATGTGGGAGAAGCGGTTATTGGAGAATATAATCTGATTCAGGTAATTCCTTATCTTTTGGTTCTTTTAGGTGGAATTATCGGCATTAATGTATTTGTGGTTTTATTAATTGGTATTATCAGTGGTGCAATTATTATGTTGGCTACCGGTGCCGTGGCGGCAACAAATTTACTTTCTTGTATGGGCGAAGGTGTTTCCGGTATGTTTGAAACCTCTATGGTTGCCATTTTAGTAGCTGCTATTTGTGCCCTGATTGAAGAGTACGGCGGATTTGCAGCATTGCTTCAGCTTATAAAGAAAGTGTTTAAAGGAAAAAAAGGCGGACAGTTGGGCATGGGGCTGCTTGTTGGCGCAATGGACATTGCCACTGCGAATAATACAGTGGCAATTGTAATGGCAAACCCCATTGCAAAGGAAATGGCGCAAGATTATGATATTTCACCGAAAAAGGCAGCTTCTTTATTAGATACCTTTTCCTGTATTTTCCAGGGGGTTATTCCTTATGGTGCACAGATGCTGGTGGCCATTTCGCTGACGGCTGAGCTGGGACATTCTGTATCTGCATTCCAGATTATGCCCTATTTGACCTATCCCTTTATGCTCCTTCTCAGTTCTTTAATTTTTATTTTTTTGATTCCGGAAAAAAAGAAAAGTGAAGAAAAAAGAAGTAGTGTAGAATAATTTGAAGATGGATACACATAATAAAAGAGAAGTCGTTGAGATTTTCACAACGGCTTCTCTTTATATATTGTCTTATTTTGAAGCAAAATAATAATATAGACGCATTAAAAATTGTGTATTGGTTGGGTTAGGACGGTTTGGATTGATGCTGTTTTTAAACAGGGCGTTTATGTACTCCACATTTCCGCGCTGCCAGGCAATTACAATGGCATGACGGATGCAACGTTCCACCCGGCTGGATTTTGTGGCATATTTCCGTCCAACATCAGCGTAAAGACCGTCCACGATCTTTATGGTGGATTCTTCCGGATTGGCCAGGATTAATTGTACGGCGTAGGTGATGTACTTAAAGCCTGACAGATTTGCAGGAACACCGATAGTTAAAAGTACATCTTGGATTTCTTTCGCGCTGTAGTTTTCTGTTAGATACTCATTTTCTTTCATAAATATTTTCCCCTTGTGGTTAAATTTATTGTTTCTTACAAAAAAATCATATTCTAAATATTGACAAGAAAATATATTTTCGTTAACATTTTTTTTGTAAAAAAAATGTAAAAAGAATGTCATTAATGACACAAAGTGGGGAAACATGCTAAGTAGCGTAATAAAAGAGATACTAAGAGAGAAAAATATATCCTTGCAGGAATTGGCGGATATGGCGGATGTACCGTTTGAGACCATGCGTAATATTTATTATGGTAAGGTTACTGACCCGAAGGTCTCTACTTTAATGAATATTTCCAGGGTTACACAGGTTTCAGTGAATTATCTTATGGGGGAAAGTTTATATTCCACGGATGAGAAAACACTGATTAAGAATTACCGGAAGTGTGGCGTGCACGGAAAAAGTATTATCCGGCTGGTGGCACGATATGAAGCGAACACAGCAAGGAGTGAACGTGAGAATAAGGAAAAACATAAAATTCCCTGTTTGCTTCCTGTTAAAGTGAAGGATGGCTTTATATATGACAGTAATGAAGTTTTAGAACTGGAAACTACGGACAAAGATGCTTATGTTGCCATTCAGATTACAAGTCATTCTTATGCCCCTGCTTACTGTAAAGGAGATTGTATTTTAATTGCAGACAGATTTCCGGAGCCGGGGGAACGGGGTGTGTTTGTTAAGGATGGAAAAGGTTATATCAGACAATTTATCGAGAACCCTGACTCCTATGTTTTGAAAAGTGTAAATGGCAGGGAGGCAGCATTGGTATTCAGACGTCTGGAAGGTGTAGATTGCATAGGCACTTGTATCGGTGTGGTTAGGGCATAAGGCTGTTGGGGAACAGCGGATTGTGTGAAAAGGATTGGAAAAATGAATAGAAAAAATGTAACAAAGAGACTTTTGTTGTTTTGCGTGTCAGGGATAGTACTGTGCTCTTTTGCGGGATGTGGAAGCAAGGGAGATAAAATCTATCAGGATGTGTTACAGCGTTATGTAGTTGCCCTGGACGAAGAATGGGATGCAGATATGTTACGGTCAGCAGATATGTGTTATGTGTATGCAGTAAAAGCTGATGCGGAGGAGGATATCGGTTATGCGTTCTATGATGTTGACGGAAGTGGTATTCCGGAGCTCCTTATAGGCGAGGTTTCGCCGGGTACTCTTTACAAAGGTACGGTTTACGATATGTATGCTTTGGTTGACGGAAACGTGGTTTCTGTCCTTTCATGTGGTGAAAAACAACGTTACTATTTATGCGAGGATAATCGGATTGAACTGGTATCTGCCAACGGAACGGAATATAAGTACAACTTATATTATGAATTCGATGGCGTGACAGGGACACTACGTGCCAAGGAAGCAATTATATACGATGCAAATTATTCCGAAGATAACCCATGGTTTTATACCTTTGGTAGTTTGGAAAGTTCGGATTACAGTGAGACAACGGAAAGGGAAGCAAGAGAGATTATCGATTCCTATGTCCATAAAGACTATGAGGTAACTCCGTTCTCAAAATATGACTAGCCTTAAACTCCTGCAATTTATGCAGGAGTTTTTTATTAACGCAGGAATAATTCAAAGAAATTCCTTAAATTATTCACAAAGTTTTCACAAGGTGGTTCTATAATGTGGAATCAAAGGAAATACGAAAGGAAAAGATTATGAGAAAGATTACAACACTATTATTAATAGGTGCACTGGTTGTGGGCACCCTGACAGGATGCGGAGGAGAAACGTCTACCCAAATCGGAAACGGAATCAGTAAGGAAGAGGGGAAAGCGAAACAATTTGACAATGTCACAGAAATTGAACTGTCAGATCAAGGGATTATGGTTGACGGAGCAACAATTTCAACCGGAGAATCAGAAGCAGTTTATGCGGCAAATGATATTGTGTTCTATCAGGCAGGACAGGATTTTACATACGGCGAGGGTACAACGGCAGATGAACATACCCGGGAGGAAGCGGATGCACACACGGTAATCCATATTACAAAGCCGGGAACCTATGCGGTAACAGGTGTGCTGTCGGCAGGACAAATTGCAGTAGACCTGGGGGATGAGGCAGAGGAAGACCCGGAGGCAGTGGTCACGTTGATTTTAAACAATGTAGATATTACCTGTACGGTGGCTCCTGCCATTATTTTTTACAATGTATATGAATGTTCGGCTGCTGACAAGGCTGCTCCCCAAAAAGAGGTAAATACATCCGCAGCCGGTGCTAATGTGATTATTGCGGACGGAACTTATAACACGGTAAATGGTTCCTATGTGGCACGGATTTATAAATCCTATACTTTAAATGAAGAGGGAACAGAAGTTGTAGATAGTAAAAAACTTCACAAGTATGATGGGGCGTTTTATTCTAAAATGTCCATGAACATTAACGGTGATGTGCAAGGAACCGGTGTGCTTGAAATTTGCGCAGAAAATGAAGGCTTGGATTCGGAACTTCATTTGACAATTAATGGCGGAAACATCAAAATTGATTCCGGAAACGATGGAATCAATACAAATGAGGATGGGGTTTCTGTGACAACTGTCAATGGCGGTTCACTGATTATCAATGTGAATGGCTCCACCGGGGAAGGCGACGGTATTGATTCGAATGGTTGGCTGGTTATCAATGGAGGCACTGTGGTAGCTTATGCCTGTGGCAAGAGTGGAGACTCCGGAATTGACTCTGATATGGGTATTCATATCAATGGCGGTAGTGTATTTGCAACGGGAAATATGTTGGATAGGATTAGCGAAAGTTCACAGAATTTTGTGGTGTTTAACTTTGCTTCCGGCCAAAAGGGAGGCGAAGATATTGTTTTGAAAAATGAAAGCAATAAAGAAGTAGGAAAGTGGACTACAGTAAATGGTTATATGTATTTGATTCTGGCAGGTGATTTTCTTGAAGAAGGAAAACACAGTCTTTGGATTGGAGAGAAACAGTATGAAGGAATGACTGGAAGCCGGAATATGGGCTTTGGCGGTATGGGCGGATTTGAGATACCGGAAGGAATGGAGCCCGGCGAGAGACCGGAGATGCCGGA
>JAZNGC010000033.1:0-4581 GCA_045589155.1 Lachnospiraceae bacterium | reverse complement strand
CCAAAGCCTGAAAAGAATGGGTCTTGATTATGTGGACATTTTCTACCATCACAGGCCGGACCCGGAGACGCCACTGGAAGAAACAATGCTTGCTCTTGACCAGATTGTGAGAAGTGGTAAGGCTTTGTATGTGGGAATTTCTAATTACAATAAGGAACAGACAGAAGCTGCTGCGGCTATTTTAAAAGAGCTTAAGACTCCGTTTATTATCAATCAGCGCAGTTATTCCGTTTTTAACCGTGCTATTGAAGAGGACGGTTTAAAATCCTATGCGGCGGCAAATGGGATAGGCATTATTGCTTTTTGTCCTTTGGATCAGGGAATGCTTACAGACCGTTATCTGGATGGTATTCCGGCAGACAGCCGCATCCGTACAGACGGTAGATTCCTGAATGAAAGAGCAGTAACAGAGGAGAAATTGTCAAAGATCCGTTCCCTAAAGGAAATTGCAAATGAGCGCGGTCAAAGTCTTGCTCAGATGGCACTGGCGTGGATTTTAAGGGATGGTGAAGTGACCAGTGTGCTTATTGGTGCATCTAAGCCTTCCCAGATTACAGAGAATATCGGAATCTTAAAGAGTGCCCCCTTTACTGCAGAGGAACTTGCGAAGATTGATGCAATTGTGAACAGATAATAGAATTTATAAAAATAAAGCCCGATGGATTTTGGTCCACCGGGCTTTTTGGTTTCTTGCTATTAATAGAAAATCTGTGCGATAGGAGAATCCTGGGACAGGATAATGGTTTTGTTACTACCTGTCATGGAAACTTTCAAAGCATCCAGACTTCTTACAAAGGAGTAAAACTCTGTGCGGGAAGCATCTGCATAAGCCTCGGAAAGGATGCGCATGTATTCTGCTTCGCCTTCTGCGATAAGGATTTCGGCATCTTTGTTTGCTTCGGAGAGCATTTCCGTTACTTCCTTATCCGTTGTATTTTTAATCATCTGAGCTTCGGAATTACCTTCTGCGGTGAAGGTAGCAGCAATATTGTCACGCTCAGAAATCATACGGGTGTAAACGGCTGTTTTGTTGTCGGCGGGAAGGTCTAAGTGTTTGGTTTCGAAACTTAAGATTTCCATACCGTACTGGTCCAGGGAATCACCAATGTTATCCAAAACTGCTTTGGACAGTTCTCCGTCACGGCCGCTGATAACGTCTTCCTGAAGCAAGCTACTGATTACGTTCTTTGTAGAGTTGTAAACGATAGTGTTCAGACGGTTTTCCGCGTTGCCGACGGAACCATTCAGGGTCTGTGCAAATTTAACGGGATCTGTGATTTTCCATAAAACATAACTGTCGGTAATCATGGTCTTTTTATCACTGGTGATAACGTCTGATGTTGCAAGGTCGTACAGTAATGTCTGTTTGGGAAGAGTATCGGTACTCTGGATAAAAGGAATCTTAAAACTGATTCCGGCTTCGGTTACAACATGGTCGATACGGCCAAACTGTCTAACTAATGTATATTGATTTTCCTGTGTGATGACGATACTGGAGCCACCCACAATAACGAGTAGTGCAAGAACTACTCCAATAACAATATTTCTAATTGTCTTCATGTTTCCTCCTGGTCTGCTGCTTAGTTATTTGCAGCGGGTGTGGTGTTAATGGTACTGAAAGATTCTAAGGGATAAAAGGTCTGAACCTGGCCGCCCTCGCTCTGGATAATAACCTTAAGGTCGGGAAGAATTTCTTCCATTGCCTCATAGAACATACGCTGTTTGGTTACTTCCTGATTTTTAATGTACTCTTCGTACATTGCGTTGAATCTTGCCACCTGTGCAGTAGCCTCGTTGATACGTTTGGTCTTTTCGGCTTCTGCAGCTTTGATAATGGCATCGGCTTTTGCCTCTGCCTGAGGAATCTGTTCGTTACGGTATTTGTTTGCATTGTTTAATGCGGTTTCCTTACCCTGCTTAGCAGTTTCTACAGCTTTGAAGGCTTCCATAACTTCTGTGGTAGGAGGCTCGGAGTCCTGAATGGTAATGTTTACAAGCTGGATACCAAGGTCCTGTACTTCCAATTTCTCAAGAATCATAGCCTTGATAACGGACTGAATTTCATTTTTTCCGGTGGTCAGAACATCATCTACGGGGTAGCTTCCGATTACGTTACGGATGCAGCTCATAGAGATGTTTTTCAAAATTTCCACAGGTTTTTCGGAAGCATAAAGAGCTTTTACGGGATCGGAGAAACGGTACTCAACGAAGAAGTCTACGTTTACAAAGTTATAATCGCTTGTAATCATTAAAGATTCTTCTTCAATAGTAGTGTTTGTCTTCTGGTCATATCCGATGGAAAATCCCTGGATAGTAGTGTTAACTTTTCTTACCTGTTGAATCAAAGGAATTTTGAAGTGCAGCCCGGGTTCGGTTACTGCCTTGGGTTGACCGAAGGTTACCAGTACGGCCTGCTCCTGTTCTCTTACCTGATATGTGGAACCAAAGATTACAACAAGTGCAACTGCAATCAATGCTACGATACCGATAATCTTACCGGCGGGAATGTCGTTTCCCTTTTTTGATTTGTCCGGATCGATGGTTTCGAATCCGTTTCTTCTGTTTCTGAATGAATCGTTCATAAATTTACCCTTTCTATATTAATCATATTTCGAAAGTTCTGATTTCTCCTTAGTATGTTTTGTGAAATCAAGAAATTTCTTTGATTTACTTATATTCTACATTATGTACTTTTGAGGGACAATATGAAAAATGACACGAAGAATGAAAGTTTTCTAAAGATTTTAGAAAAAATTGCACGATAAAGTGCTCTATTGTTCTTGCGGTTGCTTTTTAAGGGGGAATGGACTATCATGAAACAAAAGAGATATATCAGAAAAACGGGGGTTTTACATGGTTCAGGTTCGTTTGGGAAAAACAGAAATTATCGTAGATAAAAATGGCTTTGGTGCCCTTCCTATCCAGCGTGTCAGCGAAGATATGGCAGAAAAACTGTTGCTTCGTGCCTATGAGGGTGGTATGCGTTTTTTTGATACCGCCCGCTTTTACACAGACAGTGAAAAGAAAATGGGACAGGCTTTTAAAGGCATGCGGGAAAAGGTGTATATCGCAACCAAAACAGCGGCTGTGACACCGGAGGCCTTTTGGAAGGATTTAAATACTTCCTTAGAAAATTTACAGACCGATTATATTGATTTATATCAGTTCCACAACCCTTCTTTTTGCCCGAAACCGGGAGACGGAAGTGGGGTATATGAAGCCATGCTGGAGGCAAAGGAAAAAGGTATGGTGCGTCATATCGGCATCACAAACCACAGATTGGCAGTGGCCAAGGAAGCGATTGAGAGTGGTCTTTATGAGACTTTGCAGTTCCCCTTCTGCTATCTGGCTTCCGAAAAAGAGCTGGAACTGGTGGAGATGTGTAAAGAGGCTGACATGGGATTTATCGCCATGAAGGCGTTGTCCGGCGGACTGATTACCAACTCTGCGGCGGCATACGCTTATCTGGCTAAGTATGACAACGTGCTTCCCATTTGGGGGGTCCAGAGAATGTATGAGTTGGAAGAATTTCTTTCTTATATAGAAACTCCTCCTGTGATGACAGAGGAATTGCAGAAAATAATCGATGACGATAGAGCGGAACTGGCAGGAGAATTTTGTCGTGGTTGCGGTTATTGCATGCCTTGCCCTGTGGGGATTGAGATTAATAACTGTGCCAGAATGTCCCTGCTTCTCCGACGCTCCCCGGCACAGCTTCAGTTGACGGAAGAAGTACAGGAAAAAATGAAACTGATTGAGAAGTGCCTGCACTGCGGCAAATGTGCATCCAAATGTCCTTATGGTCTGGATACGCCGGCACTGCTTCAAAAGAATTATGAGGATTATAAGAATGTATTGCAGAACCAAAGTATGGTAATGGAGGGTTAACATGCAGACTTATGTGATGGCACTTGACCAGGGAACAACCAGTTCCCGTTGTATTTTGTTTGATAAAAAAGGAAATATCTGTTCCATGGCACAGAGGGAGTTTACCCAGATTTATCCCCAGCCGGGCTGGGTGGAGCATAACCCTATGGAGATTTGGGCATCCCAGATGTCAGTGGCAATAGAGGCCATGACTATGGTGGGTGCAAAGCCGGAACAGATTGCAGGTATCGGCATTACCAATCAACGTGAAACCACTATTGTGTGGGATAAACGTACCGGAGAGCCGGTTTACAATGCTATCGTATGGCAGTGCAGACGAACTGCGGATATAATAGATGCTCTTTCGGAAGATGGCTTTGATAAAGTGATCCGTGAAAAGACGGGGCTGGTTCCCGACGCTTATTTCAGTGCTTCCAAAATTGCCTGGATACTGGAGAATGTTCCCGGTGCCAGGGCAAGGGCTGAGGCTGGAGACCTGCTTTTTGGAACCGTGGATACCTGGCTGATTTGGCAGTTGACAAAAGGAAAAGTGCATGTGACGGACTATACAAATGCGTCCCGGACCATGCTTTATGATATTCAAAATCTGTGTTGGGACAAAGATATTATGGAACGCTTTCATATCCCTGAGTCTATGCTCCCTAAGGTAAGACCCTCCAGCAGTATTTATGGTCATACGGACAGCAGTATACT
>JAZNGC010000032.1:0-14063 GCA_045589155.1 Lachnospiraceae bacterium | reverse complement strand
GTTTCGTCCAGGTCCTCAAAATGCTTCTGGCATTTTTTGTCCCGTTAATTTACCTTGTTTTTAGGTTTTTGTTCTGAATAATTCTTTAAGAATTTTCAGGGTTGCATTGCTGTTTATTTGTCAAAGTTCATTTTTGCTTTTTGTTGCTTCCTTGTGAGCCGCAACTCGTTTATAATATCACGCGCCTGCTCTCTTGTCAACAACTTTTTTGAAATATTTTTCACCGCACGGTTTCCCGTTTTTTCGCGGTGGAATTTCATAATAGCACCACTTTACCCTCTTGTCAACAATTTTATCTGGCGATTTCACCGTTGACTATTTCACACTTCTGCATTAGGGCAAAAAATCAGAAGTACTGATACAGCACTTCTGACCACTTGACAATAGTACTAAACGGAGAAAGAGGGATTTGAACCCTCGCGCCGCGTAAACGACCTACACCCTTAGCAGGGGCGCCTCTTCAGCCTCTTGAGTATTTCTCCACATCTGAAATGCACCACTGTCAATATGCTATTATTTACGCCTCTTTCGTGACGCAAGTGTTATTATACATAGGAATCCTTTGTTTGTCAATCGCTTTTTTATTCTTTGTCGTATTGGGCAATAACTTCTTCAATCCGGCGTTTTACCTCTGCTGCAATCTCACCGGTTTTCATATCTTTGTATTCTTCATAATACATCGGAGGCAAGTAAAACAATTTGACTGTTAACGGCTTTAATGATTTCTCATCAAACGGTTTAAAAGAATCAATCAATGCACAAGGAACAATGGGACATTTTGCTTTCATTGCAGCTTTAAAACTTCCACCCTTAAAATCCAAGAGCTTGTTTCCCAGTTTGCTTCTCGTACCTTCGGCAAAGATTAAAAAATTCTTTCCTTCCTTCACCCTGTCTGCCATCTCCAAAATAACTTTCATGGATTGTTTGATATCTTCCCTATCTATTGCCAGAGAGCCAAGGGCATCTCCAACTTGCTTCAATAAGATTATATTGCGAGCTTCCTTTTTAATTACAAAGGCAAAGGGACGAGGACAAGACTCCAAGAATACAAGTACATCAAATAACCCCTGATGATTCGGATAAAATATAAAACCATCTTCTTCCGGCAGATTTTCCAAACCGTGGGACTCAATCTTTACCCTTCCGGCTTTGTTTGCCGCTTTGGTTACTTTCTTAATGTAATCATAGGCTTCTTTCAAATCTACATTTTTAGTTTTCCCATATTTCCAAATACGATACATATAATATGGCGCGATATAAATCAAACGCACCACCATAAGAATAATTCTCCACATATTTTATTCCTCTGCAAATTCTTTTATTGCACTTTCATACAAATTATTACCTTTTGAATCTACAACTACAATCACCGGTAACTCTTTCACACTTAACCTTCTGATTGCTTCCGTCCCCAAATCATCATATGCTATAACTTCTGATGACACAATAGAACGCGATAGCAATGCACCTGCTCCTCCTACCGCCGCAAAATAAACTGCACCGTTTTTCTTAATAGACTCCAACACCTCCCCGGAACGTTTGCCTTTTCCAATCATTCCAGCCAAACCCATGTCCAAAAGCTCCGGAGTATATTTATCCATTCTACTGGAGGTTGTCGGGCCCGCAGATCCAATAGGTCTTCCTTCCCTTGCCGGGGAAGGGCCCATATAGTATATGATATTATCCTGCATATCTATAGGAAGACTTCCGCCACTTCTCAGAGAATCGTACATTCTCTTGTGTGCAGCATCCCGCGCCGTATAAATAATTCCTGTAATATAAACGTAATCCCCCGCCCCAAGCGTGGCAAGTTCTTCTTTATTAGTTGGTACAGTAATGTATCTATCCACGATACACCTCCGCTTACAATATTCTTACTGCATGCCGATTCACATGGCAACAAATATTCACTGCAACCGGCAGCCCGGCAATATGTGTAGGATAAGTGTTTATATTTACCGCAAACGCAGTGGTGGTTCCGCCCAAACCACCCGGGCCGATTCCCAGTTTGTTAATCTCTTCCAGCAAATCCTTTTCCATATCCTTTACCCAAGGAACCTCTGAATGTTCGTTCACCGACCGGCTTAAAGCTTTTTTGGCAAGGAGCGCACATTTCTCAAACGTACCACCAATTCCAACCCCTACCACCATGGGAGGGCAGGCATTTGGTCCTGCTTCTTTTACGGCAGTTAATATCGCTTGCTTTACACCTTCTTCTCCATCTGATGGCTTCAACATGAAAACCCGGCTCATATTCTCACTGCCAAATCCTTTTGGGGCAACAATAATTTTTACTTTATCACCTGCCACCAGTTCATAATGTATAATTGCAGGTGTATTGTCCTTTGTATTCTCTCTAATTAATGGATCCTTTACAACGGATTTTCTAAGAAAACCTTCTGTATACCCTTGTCTGACACCTTCATTTATTGCGTCTTCCAGTATACCGCCTTCAAAGTGGACATCCTGTCCAATCTCCATAAACACAACTGCCATTCCCGTATCCTGACAAATTGGTATCATATCCTTTTCCGCAATATTTAAGTTTTCTTCAAGCTGACCCAATACTTGTTTTCCTAAATCCGACTTTTCACTTTTTATGGACAAGCGCAAAGCGTCTTTCATATCTTCTGTCAAAAAGTGATTTGCTTCAATACACATCTCTTTTATATTAGAAGTTATCTCTGATACGGCTATTGTTCGCACAGTTACAGAACCCATCCCTTCTTATTATAATGTTTATTCTACTATCTGAACCCGAATCTCTTCCAATTCTTCTTGAGATGCCTCTCCGGGATTCCAAGAAATATGCTGTCCGTCATTTGCATATCTGGGAATTAAGTGCAAATGAAAATGCATCACTGTCTGTCCCGCAACCGGACCATTGTTCTGGATTAAATTAAGTCCATCCGCTCCGAGTTTTTCCTTCATCTGCGTTCCAAGTCTTTTTGCCAGCTGCATTGCTTTTCCGGCCACTTCTTCCGGTAATTCAAACAAATTATCCGCATGTTGCTTCGGTAATATTAAAGCATGTCCTTTTGTTGCAGGTCCCAAATCCAAAATTACTCTAAACATATCATCTTCATATATTGTTTTGGAAGGTATGTCGCCGTTAGCAATTTTACAAAAAATACAATCTTCTTTTCTCATATTCTTTACAATCTCTTTCCTATTTATATAGTTCTTGTTTAGAAACCTTCAGAAGGTGTGAACACAAAAATTTGATCTAAAGTACGAAGTGTCATAAAATCACCCTTCATTTTCATGTCCCCTGCCATAAATGCTCTCTGGAAGCTTGTACGGCCTGCAACAATATCATCAAATATTACACCGGTCAGATGCATTTCCACATCTACAGCTTCTTCTGCATTTCCTGAGAATTCTAAATCAACAGAATTCACTTTAATTACTAAAGGTTTCCTTCTGTTCTCCAAATGAATCTTATAGGACCCTTTAAATCCGGGTTGCGCTTTAAACGCTTTCTTTAAGGCTATGCAATACGCATCCTCATCTTCCGTCTCACTCATCATGTCCTTAAACAGACTTGTTAATTCTTTGATATCTTCTTTTTGGCGCTGTACGTATCCGTCATCAGCCACATATTCTGATAATTGCTCAGATTCTTGAGGTGTCAGATCAATATGTTTCGTATTAGAAACCATTTTTTTAACAGCTTGATTGCTCGCCGGCAGGCTGGCTGCTTTTTGACTGATTGTCCTATATAAATTTTCCGCTTTTTTCTCTATAAGGCGATTGTAATCCCCATTCATTTCCAGTTCGGTAGTATCTGTTATGTAACCACAAATACCACTACAGGGAAGACCACCTAATATCTCCCATGCAGTAGCCAGATCCAGTTTTCCTTCTCTCTCACCATAAGTAGTTGACATAACAATGGGGCACATATATATTTTTGAAATCTTCTCTTTGTCTGCATATAACCAGCAGGAATCCAAGAAATGTTGCATATATCCACCTATACCATGCCACTCCACGGTTGTCGCCAAAATAATACCATCGGCTTCCTTCAGCGTCTGCGGTAAAGTTGTAATATTATTTTTCTGCTCATAAAGATTATATCGTTCCACCGAAACGTGTAACTCTTCCAAAACCTGCTGAACTTTATTAATGACGTATATTGTAGGGTCTCCCATCAATCCCCTGCCACCATAATAGATATTAATCTTCATGACATCCTCCTGTGTGTATATGTTTTTTCTTTTTCAATCGTATCCTAATGCATAATATCAGTCCTATTATTATGCCTGCGAAAACTCCTCCACCATGTGCTGCATTATCTATATTGGGATTTCCTATTCCACTATATATAGAATACACCACTACAACAATCATCTTTACCGGCGTTACATTCGGCAACTGCATCCCTGAAAAGAAGGCCAAAGACAACAGCACCCCAATCAATCCAAAGACTGCACCACTAGCCCCAATGGAACTGACATAGTACTCGCCTGCAAACAGTTTATAAAATAAAGAAGCTGTTCCACCTGCAATTCCGGTTACAAAATAGGATATTACAAATGTGATAGAACCTACTTCCTTTTCTATCATGGTGCCCAAACCAAATAATAGTAACATATTATTGATTATATGAGTAATATCCCCATGCAGAAACATACTGCTTATCAGCCGATAGTATTGCTTTTGTTGGAAGAAGTCATAAGGACTTAGTCCTCCTATATTATATAACACTTCGCCTCCAAAAGTACACCACAGAAAAATAAGAATATTAATAATCACAAGGCTTCCGCTGATATACGGTGCCCTCTTCAACCTTTCCATCAGTTCTCGCAATTGTAACACGCCCTTTCATTATTTAAGAGCGTAACATTTTGAGCAAATCATGTCAACGCTACATCCTCTCTCCATTCCACTTTTATTCCGTGAAAAGGAACTAAATATATTCTATCTTTACACCCCATTCCCCTATTATATTCAAACACTGAATCCTTGTTGGTCCTTACAGATAAAACTTTGGGTTCTTCCGGCAATTTTTCCTCTTCTATTCCTCTGCTTTGCAACTTAAGAGATTTGTTTTCTCCTTTCTGCCACAACTTTATAAACTCTCTTATACTCGGAAATTCTCCCTGCAGAACATCACTATAGAAACCATAAAAACGTTCCAACCCTTCTTCGTCACAGCAATCTACATGGTCCATAATAAATTCCAATAAATGCTCCATATCAGCCTTTTGTCCCTTTTTCAATCCCGGAATATACATAAACCTCCATTTTTCAGTTTTACTATCACTCCATATACACTCCGGCAAAAGGCACACTTCCCCTTGTTGCAATAAATAGGCTTCCAGATTCAATAGAAGTCTCTCCAACTCGGCAACAAACTTATCCATGAAATGTACATCTATTACACATTGTAATTTCTTCATGCTTTGCATACCTGTAATATCATAATAAAGATAAACACACCCATCCAGGTTTCTTTGATCCACCTGCAGTAATCCCGATATCTTATTTTTTTGTATCATCCTAAACCGATACTTTTCCTGACATTCTTTTTCTTCTATATTAATATCTTTTCTCAGATAACAACGATTGAGATTCTCTACTATCTCCATTTATGATCCTCCTTTCAGCCGATTACAGAACCGGATAAAAGCAACCGGTTTCCACCTTTCTCCCTCTCCTCTTATTCGCACTTTCCATTGTTCTTCCGATATATCCGAAGCAATATCTAACCACGGCACCGACATGTCGCCCACATATTCAAGATTCAATTTCCCGTTGTCCGTTTGACACACTACTGTTTCGCCGGTAATTATCAGATATTGTTTGCTCAAAATCTCTTCACAAAAATTGTTTACAATCTTTTCATACTCTTCTTCTGCTGCATGAGAGAGTTCCTTTCCTCTTACCAATGTATAATATATACTCTGTTGTGCAACACAACGATTATACTGATACATCCCCAGATATACCAAAAAAATGCACATCATCAGGAAAAGCGGAAAAATCATAGCCGCCTCCACTGTAAAATATGCATTTAAATTCCCACAAGAAAACGAACGGTGTGTGCAACCATAAGGAATGGAGCAAAGGGCACCATTGTATTTTTTTCCTTCCTTCCCAAAATCAATAGAAGTATTGCAAAAACAATCACCAAAAAAAGTCCTATCAACAAATCTCCCAAACATTCCCCGGCTCCCTCCAATAAACCCAATACCAAAAGCAACATCCCATCTCCATATCCTACTTTTTCTCCTGTGAGAAAAGCAGTAAGCAACAGCAGCATTCCGGGAATCAAAGCATAACACAAGCTTCTTCCTTCAAATCCGTTTGCAGCAATTACAACTCCACCGATGGCTCCACCACATATAATAAGAAGAAACGGAATTTTCTTATACACCAAATCAAACACACAAGCTACTCCAAGCAGCACCCATGTCGCCCAAAAACCTATATCTATATTCATGTATTGTTTACCTCATCTGTCTCCACACCGACTACACCTTTCGAGTTCCTTTTTCTTCGCTTCATTTAAAGACACTTTGTAAATTGTCCGTTTGATTGCTGCACAATTCTCTGACAAATGATACTTTTCACCGCTTTTTGTTATCCATACCACATCGCTTTGTCCTTTTCCACAAAGTTCACACAGACCAAAAGAAACCCCTTCCTTATTCAACTGTTTTCCCACTTCAGAAATATCTACTTTATATATCATTAATTTTAAATAAGAACAGTCTGCAAATGTATGGTATACCGTACCGGTTTCTGTTACATACACGATTTCTTCTTCCGATTCTTTCAACTCATATCCGGTCCAGGCTCGTCCATAGTATCTGTTGTATGTCCTTATTTCCTTTACTGCACCTATGGGAAAGGGTATCTCCATCTCGTATGTAACAACCACCTCGACGAGATCATCCTCCATAATCCGGGCTTTTGTAAAGAATAATCCGTTTTCTCCATTTACCAATGGCGAAGAGTTTACGTATTCCTTTCCCATTGTTCTTAACAATTCGTCTTTAAAATATAAATACGTAAATGCCACATCCCCAATAACTCCCATGTCCCATTGTTCATAGTTCTGTTCATATACATGCCCATATAAAGACACGTTTCCTCCTACCTGATTTAAAGCAAAAGCCATACTCCCATACAACCTGAGCATTTCCATAACTGAAAACATATTCAGAACAAAAAATATGAAGATAGGTATTACTAAAGCCGCCTCCAATGTAACGCCCGCTCTCACCGACTTTGTACATATCCGACGCAGTGGAGGCCATAAAGACATTCTTCTTACAACCTTTTTTTGTTTTAAATTTTGTAACACGAGGGGATTTTTTATAAAGAAGGAGTTGCTCTGAACACTTCTGAAATACGTCAGAAATAGTTTGTCTAAATATTGTTTATAGTTCCATTGTTGTAAGAAGAACATCTTTACAGCCTCCACCTCCTTAATAACCATAATTTCTTGTCACAAAAAACTGATATCCGTAGCCACTTTCTAAATCAATACACACTGTCACACTATCAATACAACCATCCAACCGAAACCATTGGTTCCCAGGCGTCTGGCGTATATCCATCTCCATTACGTCCATAAGCCGGTATGTCGTAAGTTGTTTATTCTGAAACGCCAAAAGAATCCGTAAATAATCCTCATAACCCAACCCTGATTGTGTCTCCACATCTGTGGCAAACGTCTCTTGCCCTACAGTATTTATTGCATAATGCCACTGGGAGTCATTTTTAATCAAAGGTATCTTTTCACCTTCCAGCAAACGCCCTACATCCCAAAGAGCCTCAAATTCGGACCATATCACAACAAATAGTGTTTGTAACAAGGGACTGATTTCCGGCAAGCCCACCGCAGTCGCTAGCGCTTCTGCTATGGGCTTTAAGAAATCCATTTTTTCTTGACTACTTAAAATATGTACCGCATCCGCAGCCGTCCGAATGGCAAAGAGGCGTTCCACAATCTCACTTAAATTTGCTATGTCACTTGTTTTACCGCATAGGATGTATTCTGCCTGATATTTCAAGCGGCCTTCCTGTTTTTCTTTTGTGTAGCATCCTGTTTTTCTTAAAATGTATTCACCCAAAAGTAGATAATCCCCCATATCATCCTCATAAGACAATACCGGATTCATTCCGCTTCCTTTTAACCTCTCTCTTTGAGACAAATACACCTCCCCCACAATATCCGCCTCTGATAAATTATTAATTCCCAACAATAATTCCAAAGTGCCTTTTTTCAAGTTTTCCAGTAGATTCACAAAATAGGACCAATCCGTAACCACTTCTACTTTTTCTCCACTTTGCATGTCTGTCCATGCTTTCAGATTGGTTTCTGCATCTGTCTTCATTTCGGCATACCATTCACCCGTGAGCCTGTTTTCCTCCACAACATCCAACCAATCTAACACTTCCGACAAATAAGATACCCCCAGTTGTTCTTCCATGTATTCCGATATCTGCCTACGCAAAACCGCCCCACCTTCATCAGAACTGACAGATACACCCAATACCTCACCTTCATCCCAGTGCAGATCAATAAAATCCTCACTAAACAATTCCCAAATCTCTTCCCGCCCGTTTAGGTTTGCTTCCACATACTTTTTTAAATGGGCTAATGTCTCTTTATAATCCGGTGTCTCTGTCCCATACGAAGTATCAACAAAAAACAGTCCATATTGTTGTAAGAGTTCTCTGTGATATTCTGCCAATATATTATTCATACCGGTATCGATTGCGCATTCTGCCACCAACATAATCGTACTCCTCCGGCAACCTTCAATTAATGTCAGGCAAAGAGAAATTGTCACAACCAATATCACCGCTACCGAGATACTCATGTATCCTTTTACACAAAGATCCTTTTTTACTCTCTCCATACCCATTAAAGCCTATTTGTCTGTTTCGTTATTTTTTCAAACAGAGACTCGATGATATCTGTAATCTGATCTTTAAAAACAACCACCAGACCAACTAAAACCACTACAATTAAAATTACCTCCACCGTTCCCATGCCATCTTCTTCACGCAAAAATTCCCGCCATGATTTAAGGTTCCTTAATTTGTCCATATATTTTGTCCTCCTTTTAACCAATTCCGGAAAACGCAGGTATCATTATCAATACCATTGTAATTCCAAGCAAAATAATCATAGGCCCCAACAATTTCGTTGAAGCTTCTTCCCCTTGCCGCTTCACTAAATGCTTCTGTTTTTCACCGGCCAACTCCGCCTCCTCTTGTAAACGGTTTAACAATTCGCTATTTCCTTTTTTTAAATTCTGTGCTAATAGGGTTCCCAAACGTACATACTCTTGTCTCCCGCATCTTCGTCCAAAGTTCTCATAGCATACACTTTCATATATTCCGCTATCCATCTCCCTACTTGCCAATAACATTTCATTAATTGCCACGCCATCTTTCATCCACTTTCCGCTATCCGTTGCCGTCTTTTTCCATGCACTTTTTACTGTCATTCCCGCTCCCAGATATAAAGCTAATTTGGTCACAATATTGCTATACTCTTTTTCCAGCGCTAAATCCCTTTTCTTAATCCGTCTTTGCAAATCATTATGTCTTCCCCAAATCACCAGTACCGGGCATATCAGAAAAAGCAGCAACATTTCAATCCACCTGTTTTTTTCTTGTATCTTCCAATGGATTTTCTCTCCATCCAACTCTGTCGGGAGATTCCAACGCAGGGATTCTATACTTTCATCATCCGATTCTTTTAACGCTTTTTCCAAATTGAACTTCCACACGCTTTCACTTGTCCATTCACCTGGGACAACCATCACATTCCATGTATGTTCTCTCCAAAACTCGCCATATGAAATCGTTGCAACAATTGAAGTTTCTTTTTTTGTACTGCGATATTCTTCGGCCAATTTACCATTGTTATTTATGACACTTCTGTCAATGCTTCTCCATTTAATATCAAAGGGAAAACCTGAAACTTCAACCGGAAATATCAGATTCATATTTACTTGTCCAAGGGACTTGTTTCCGCCAAGCATTTTTTCTTCAAGAACCGGCAAAAAATTTACATATAACGATTGCAGTTCTTGTTCTGTATATTCCCTCTCCCGAATTACCAGGGAGCTTTCCAGCTCATATCCGTTTTTTCCATACCCCACTATATCCACGTGTCCTACGCCTTCACTATACTCATTCCTCTCAAGATATGTAATTTCCTCTTGCCCGTCTGCACAATGGGACATGCCCAATATTATTGCAATAGCAACTCCTGCCATTCCAATCTTCATAAGAAGCTTAATTGTCTCCACATAATATTTTTCCAACCTCTCTTCCACCGGTTCGCCCGGATATAAGCGCTTTATTTTCTCTCTGTCCTTTTGCAAAAAGGACTGTGACAATTGGCACTTCTTTAACCAGACATATACCTTTTTGCAGATTTTATCATGCACTTTCCTCACCCTTCCACTTCCAGTATTTTTTCCATTGTGCCTATAGCCAATAGATACAATATCAGGCACACCGACATAATTAGGACTCCCGGCAGGTTATGATAAAAAGAATCAAAATATCCCGGACTGCCAAGTTGTACATAGATAATCATCAGAAAAGGAATCAGGCTCATAATTTTTCCTTCCATTTTCTTTCCACTGATAATATCTGCAATCTCTTCCAGGGTCTGTCTTTCCCGGTTCATCAAATTTGCTGTGGAACTGATAATCTCTATCAGATTACCTCCGTTTAAAACAGCTATATTAATAATATCCGTAAAATCCTTTACCACACCACTTCCGCTTCGCTTGCTCAAACCTTCCAACACCGTCTCTATACTCCTGTTATTCTTAATACCTCTGCATAACCATCCAAGTTCCCTGACAATACTGCTTTTCTCCCCAAACATCACTTTCATATCATTGACACTTTCCGCGAAGGCATTTTCCAATGAATAACCGGCCTTCAACGATGTAGCCACCGCCATAATACATTCCCGAAATTGTATCTCAAATTCCCGTTCTTTTTTCTTCTCCAGTTGATTACCATAAACCCAAAACCTATAAAATCCGATGGGTAGAAGGACTAATATTGCCCAACAACTCTTATAAAAAAACCATGCATAGAATCCCATCTCACAAACTACTCTTACAAAAATCCAAAGCATTTCCATAGGATAAGTGCAAGCCTGCCGCCTTAAGCTTTCCGTCACAAATCAGCTCCCCTCTTTTCACGAGTTTTCCTTGTACTTTTCCATTTTCGTCTTCTCCGGCATCTTCAAATTCAAACAATGGATTTACGATTATTTCTCCATTTCCGTAACCTGCCACTTCACAAATTTCCAATACCTTTCTACTCTTATCTCTCATTCTTCCCAAATGAATAATAATGTCCAACCCGGAAGCAATCTGTTTCCGGATTGCCTCGAGAGGAATCTCCATTCCCATGAGAATCATGGTTTCCAATCGGCTTAGCATATCTCTTGCACTATTTGCATGTCCTGTTGACATTGAACCATCATGCCCTGTGTTTAAACACTGCATCATATCCGCCGCCTCACCTCCCCTCACTTCACCCACAATAATCCTGTCCGGACGCATACGAAGCGCTGTTTTTATCAAATCTCTGATAGATATTGCCCGGCAGCCTTCCATATTTGCATTCCTACTCTCCAAACGCACCAGATTAGGCACATTTATAATCTGTAATTCTGCACTGTCCTCAATTGTAATAATCCTTTCATCCTTAGGAACAAATTGAGAAAGGACATTTAAAAATGTCGTCTTTCCGGAACCGGTTCCCCCGCTGACCAAAATATTGTAGCCCGCCTCAACCAAACATTTTAGGTAAAATGCAACATCTTCTGACAATGACCCATAAGCAATCAGATCATTTATCGTGACGGGCGATTTTGGAAATCTTCGTATTGTAATAATCGGACCGTTCAATGCCACCGGACTAAGTACCAC
Organism: Lachnospiraceae bacterium; assembly: GCA_045589155.1. Lineage (GTDB taxonomy): Bacteria > Bacillota > Clostridia > Lachnospirales > Lachnospiraceae > Acetatifactor. The sequence goes on along the minus strand of JAZNGC010000032.1, from coordinate 2,130 downwards.
ATTTACCCTATCTCCATTATCCAGCCTGGCATCCAAAATAGGGGATGCATCATTTACCGAACGGTTGCATCCTGCTGCAATTCTTTGAATTACGTCCCTTATTTTTTCTTCTGATGAGAACTGTTTTGAAAACTCTTCTATGAAACCACCCTTTTCCACAAAAATATGATCCTGCCCGTTTACCATAATTTCCGTAACTGCTTCATCATCCAATAATACCTGCAAAATATCCCAGCCCCGCAAGGAAGAAAACACTTCCTCTTCCAACAGTTTCCTCTCCCGGACAGGTCGGGTGCGGAGTTCCAATTTATCACTAATACATTCCCGAATAATTTCTTTTACTTCTTCATCTCTCATTTCTTTGCTATAGTCCAATATCATCAGTACTCTTTCAAGGATTTCTTGTTTCATAACCTCACTATTCTTCACAATTTATCACCTCCAAATCCTCCTGTACTAACCGCTTAACAAAATCCGCCAGTTCTCCTCTTGTATATTGTTCTACCTGAGCAGGAAGTTGTGTGATTCGGGGAAGATGTTGTTTCCTTGTTTTTTCCAAGACATCCTCATATTCTTGAATTCTCAACAAATGCTCATATTGCTCTACCTTACTCCTGGCAGGCTTGTCCTCACACACTATTGTATAGATGCTATTACAAAGCCGGAGCAACTCGAAGGTTCCTTGAATTGCATCACTCAGATCGAGAATAATATAGTCAAAACCTGCCTGTGTTGCGATTTTTTTGATTAACTTTACCCATTCAGAAACTGTTACATATACCAAATTGTGTCCGGCATATACCGGTGGAATATACCATAAATTTCCAATTTTTCTTTCTATCACTCTTACCCGGTAGGGAAATTTTTCCTCTTCATCCAGACAAGCCAACAAATCAGATAAATCCTTTCCACCTTCCTTGCGCAAAAGCCCGTTCCAGCCTGCATAATGTTCAAAGCTGATATATAATGTTTTATATTCTCTCGCCAATATCTGCCCTAAAGTCAGGGCAAAGGATGTCTGCAGGCATCGTTTTACAGGAGAATATAACCCGATTATTTTCGCCCCATTCATCTTATCAACCGCCATTCCGTCTGCATCCCCATACTGTAAATACTGCTCCATGATAGACCGGTATATATTTTCCGCCTGCTGGTACTTATCTATCCATGGCGTTCCACTCACGTCAGTCAGTTCATTTTCGCCCAAAACCAAGATTTGATTTGCCGGAAAATTTTCAATCTCATATGTGTAGACCGCTTCCGCAACCAACAACATTTCCACCTCTTTTCCCGACTCGTACTTCATCATTCCGGCAGACTGTGTATATGCATGAATTTCAAAGGGGAATTGCTCTCTTTTCTGCAAATAATCTGTCAGTTGCTGTAGATACTCTCTATCGTTGTCACATACCACCAATACTTTTTTCTTCACATTATCCTCCCATACACAAAGCAAATCCCATAAGAAGCGGAACCGACACAGGAATCGTCCTATCCTTATTTTGTCCATCTTTCCTTTCCTGATGATAAAACTGCCAATTTCCTGTAACCGCCACATCCTTCACATAAGAAATAAAGTATACTAATCTCTCGACAGCATTTCTTTGTGACAAAAGTTTGATTAATGCCATTACCGCTGCAAAAACCCATATCCATGCAAAACAAACAAAGCCGATGTCCCAGCCAAACATGCCCTCCACTGCCGCTATCACTTTTACATCCCCTGCTCCCACAACTCCTATCTTATACAACGGATAAAGGACCACCAGATAGAGCAGAACTTTTGCAATCCAATTTGCTACTCCAAACCAATCATCCAAACAGAAACCATATAGTCCACCCAGTACAAAAATAAAGCCTACTAATGCATTCGAAATTTTTCCTTTTTGCACATCCTGAAAACAGACTATGCAAAGAAGGACAAAACACACCCCATATTCATCACCGCCTCTTTTATGTTTTTTAAATTGAATTTTGGGAACGAAACTTCTCCCAGTGAAATAAAAAGAATTAAAATCTTTGAAACTCACAACAGAATTTGCAAGTTGTAAATCGGATTATAAACCGTATTTTTTTCCTTGTCCATAGGCAAAACGCGAAAAAATATTTTTTGTGAAATTATGCCAAAGC
>JAZNGC010000031.1:0-13617 GCA_045589155.1 Lachnospiraceae bacterium | reverse complement strand
TGGCTACGATCCGACTTGGGAATATGGTGACGTTGTTACCAACAGTTACTTTATTGGTAAGACTGCTCCGTATTATACAGATTTTAGGGTAATATCCATGGTGACCGACGGGGATTACCTGTTCGACCCGGATACCGGTGCTTATATGATTGGTTCCGGGTATTATGAATGGCTGGAAAGTGAAGAATACGAAGAATTGGACCCGGGAGATGTGAACAATCCCACAAACTATAACAAGGACGGAAAAAAATCAGAGTTTCCCGTATCCATTCAAATCTTTGAAAACGGTGAGGCGGTTTACGCCGACAATGTAGGTGCCAGAATTTACCCAAACTGGACCCGCTCCGGAGCGCAGAAGAGTTTCCGTTTTTATGCCAGAAAGGAAATGGGCAATTCCAAACACAAGTATGCCTTCTTTGATGACCTGATAAACAATGAGGGTGAGCTGATAGAGAAATTTGATAAGGTTACCTTAAGAAACGGCGGAAATGACCATATCCTTCACTTTAGGGATGCTTTTGTCCAGGAACTTGCAGAGGGACTGGCTTTGGACTATATGGCATCGGAGCCTTGCATTTTGTTCATTAACGGGGAATTTTGGGGCTTCTATCTGCTCCGTGAAAAACCGGAGGACTATTATATCAAGTCCCACTATGGTATTCCGGATGAAGAAGTTGCAGTCATAAAAAATGGGGAAGTGGAATCCGGCGAGGATGAGGATTTGGAAGAATATCGGAAGTTCACCACCTGGGTAGCCACTACAGATATGTCCATTCAGGAAAACTACGAAGAGTTTTGCAGCAAAATGGATGTGCAAAGCTTTATGGATTATGTGACAGTAGAAACCTATATCAACAACAACGACTGGGCAAATGGATATACCAATAACTGGATGGCTTGGAAATCTAAAATTGTAGACCCGACGCTTCCAAAGGCGGATGGCAAATGGCGTTTTATCCTTTATGATTTGGATATGTCCTGTGGCTTGTATGGTTCCGAGGAAACTTCTTACCGGTACGATTCCCTGAACAATTGGCATGCGGATCAAATGGATTGTAATTTGATGGAAATGCTTAGGAGTCTATGTAAAAACGAAGAGTTCCGCAAGCAGTTTTATGATAATTATGTACATATTATTGATACTTGTTTTTATCCTGATGAAGTAAGGGAGTTATTACGCATCTATGTAGAAGAATATGGTGTTGCTACCAAGGATACCCTTCGCCGTTTTGGTGCAGACTGGGCAGCAGACAGCTATGATGGGGAAGCCGCGGATTTACAAAAGTTTTTTGATAAACGCCCGGAATATGCGAAGAAATATTTGGATGCTTTCATGGATGAAATAATGAATGAAAGTTCCAAGACAGAAAAGGAAGACACTGCGGAAAGTGTTTCCGGAAATATAGCCACTCCGGTTTCACAGTGGTTCTACTATGGGGATGCATCCTTTGATATGGATGAGGATACAAACACCTTTTATGTCAGCGTACCCGAGGCCAAGGAATATTCCTGGGAAATCCAGAGCGGACCTATGAATATGACTATGGAAGAGGATGAAAAGTACCGGGTGTCTTTTGAGGCGTGCGGAAGCGAAGGGACAAAACTCGAAGTGTTTATCCAATATTTTGACGGTGCAGATTATCCCACTTTGTGGCTTGGCTATATAGAGCCGGCAAAGGAACTTACCACCTATGAATTTACTGTTGTAAACAACATTCAGACCAACGATGAATGGAAATTATGTTTCAATTTCGGACTTGGTAAGGGCGACTATACCATACAGAATGTGGTCCTGGAAAAGGTGGAATGATAATAGTGTTTTAAAGTGCAGTTTATAACAAACTGCACTTTTTTTTATAGGCTCCGTATGGTAAAATATTACGAGAAAAAAGAGATTACAGGAAAACTTGGGCGTTTGGAATGGAGATAAAATGAAAGAGATACAAAAGGAGAAAGTACGCAAGTGGTACAATCCTCTGACATGGTTTAAGAAGAAGGAAAAAGAGGCAAGATGGCAGCAGGTGCTTTACGGTGAGCGGGATGAAAAGGGTAAACTGAAAACACCCCATACGGTGTACGGACTTGGCAGCAATCTTATTTATATTATAAAGAAAATGTGGCAGTACAAAAAGGTACTGTTTTTCTTGATTATAATCGGTTCTGTGACCCAATCGGTTATGCGTTATCTTTGGAGCTACATTGGTAAATACGTAATCGATATTGTGCAGGCACAGGCGGGTACACCGGATAAGGATATTACTCCACTTATTCAGGTTTTGATTGTGACAACCATTATAGAAGTGCTTTGTATCGGGTCCAACACGGTTATTTGGAGCTATGCATGGCGTAGTTTTATTTATACCAGATTTCAGCTGATTACCGAGCGTATTGAAAAGGTGCTTTCCATGGACTATCAGACTTTGGAACAACCACAGATGCTTGATATGTTCCAAAGAGCAAATCAGGCTACAGACGGAAACAATCAGGGTGTGGAAGGGCTCATGCGCCAGATGTATAACATGGGAACTTTGGTTGTGACCATGCTGGTCAGCGGTGCGGCAATCATTACCTTGGACTGGCGTCTTTTGATTGCGCTGACAGTTAACATGGGAATCAATTATTTGTCATTCCTTTGGTCCATAAGAGATGATAAGATTCATTTCTGGGATAAAATGTCTCCTGTGTGGCGTAAGATGAATTATATGGAGCGTTGTACCCAGGATTTTGATTTCGCAAAGGATATCCGCCTTTTTTCCATGAAGGGATGGCTTCTGGGAAAGCAGAGGGAAGTCCTTGATGAGCATGAAAAGAAGGCTATGAAAAGCCGTGATTTTTGGCTCAGACATTCTTTTATTTATTCGCTGAGCGGGATTTTGGGAAGCACCGTGATGTACTTTGTGCTCATTACCCAGGTGCTTAATATGCAGATGTCCATCGGTGATTTTACTTTGTTTTTAGGTCTATGCGGAGCGTTTTCCGGAGCTCTTTCGGATTTTTATGTGGGTATAGGTACATTACAGAGATGCTCTATGCATACGGATGATTTCAGAACTTTTCTGGATTATCCCACGGAGGAAACCGGTGATTTCGAAGATTTGTCCAAAACTGTTGCAGAGGGCAGATATGATTTTGCATTTAAAAATGTGTCTTTCAAGTATGAAGGGGCAGAAGGTTATGCCCTAAAGAACTTAAATCTTTCTTTCCCGGCCGGCCAGAGATTGGCTGTGGTAGGCTTGAATGGTGCCGGCAAAACTACGTTTATCAAGTTGCTTCTCAGGCTGTATGACGTGACGGAGGGAGAAATTCTGTTGAACGGAATTAATATCAAGCGTTTTCGTCGGGCAGATTATTATAAACTTTTTGCACCGGTATTTCAGGATGTGGAGATATTCGCCTTCCCTATGAGTGAAAATATTTCCATGCAAAGTCCGGAAAATACAGATAGTCTCAAAGCTAGGGAATGTGCAGTAAAAGCAGGTCTGGGTAATAAACTGGAAACCTTGGAGCAAGGTATAGATACCCAGTTGTTAAAGGTGGTCTATGACGATGGAGTGGATTTGTCCGGCGGTGAGAAGCAGAAACTGGCGTTGGCAAGAGCACTTTATAAAGATTCGCCGGTGATTGTACTGGATGAGCCCACAGCGGCGTTGGATGCGTTGGCGGAATACGAACTATATCAGAATTTCAACTCCATTATTGGGGAAAAATCTGCAGTTTACATATCACACAGACTGTCTTCTACCCGTTTTTGCGATTCGATTGCTATGTTTGTGGCAGGAGAAATGGTAGAGTACGGAACCCATGAACAGCTTTTGGCAAAAGGCGGCGCATATGCGGAAATGTTTGAGGTACAGGCGCAGTACTACGAGGTGCAAGATGGACAAGAATAAGAACACACAAGACAAACAACAGAATAAGAGTGTTATTTTAGAGATATATAAGTATTTCTTACCCTCTGCATTTCAAAAGTACAAGGGTTATTTTGTGATGCGGCTGGGATTGCTGCTTGTTTCTTCCATCAGGCCTTTTACACAGATTTTGATTTTACCGGAGATTGTGGCAGAACTTTTGGGGGATAAGGATGTTTCACTGATTACGAAGTATGTTATCTGGCTGATTTCCATCGAGACAATTCTTGGTATCCTAAATGGTATATTTGTAAATATGATTGAGAGATATACCACTAAGTTTGAAAATTATTATAAGACGGTGATGAGCCGGAGAATCATGGAGCTGGATTTCCAATTGACGGAGGACAAAAAAGCCTTAGATCAGATAGAACTGGCCAGAAACGGAATGAGTTGGTATTCGGGCGGTTTGAATGGTATCGTAGAACCTTTGTTTAATATGGTATCTGCCCTTCTGACGCTAGCCGGTGTGACGGTGATTATTGTTTCAAAAGCCCCTCTTCTTTTAGTGGTGATTTTAGCAATTTTATTGCTGACAGGCTATGTCAATTCAAAGCGGAATAAAATTGAACAGAAGTTTTATGCGGAACTCTCAAAGGAAAACCGTATTATCGGTTACATGGGATGGCATTTAACCAACTTCAGATATGGGAAAGATATCCGTCTTTACGCTGCAAAAGAGATGATGGTAGAAAAGTGGAAATATCATCAAAACAAAACAAATGAGCAATGGGGCGGTATGGGGAAAAAGCAGCTTCCGTTAGAATTGCTGATGGCTCTTTTTGACATCATAAGGGACTTCGGAACTTATTTCTATTTAGGAATTCTTGCAATTATAGGCAAAATCAGCATAGCAACTGCCACACAGCTTTTTACAGCTGCGGGGACTTTTTATAACTCCATGCGTTCCATGGTAGTGGGTTATCAGGAACTGTGTAAGAGAGCAAACTACGCATATGAATACGTAAAATTCATGGATTATCCGGCAGTAATGCAAAAGGGAAGTAGGCACATCAATAAAGAAACGGAGCATTGTTTCGAACTAAAGGACGTGCACTTTGCCTATCCCGGTTCCGATGTGGCGGTACTGAAAGGAGTCAATCTGACCCTCCATCCCGGGGAGCATTTGGCTGTGGTTGGTTTAAATGGTGCGGGTAAGACTACCTTGATTAAACTTTTGTGCAGACTTTATGAGCCCACCGGCGGAGAAATATTGCTGGATGGAATCAATATTGCAGAGTATGACTATGAAGAATACATGGAGATGTTTGCACCGGTATTCCAGGATTTCCAATTGTTTGCCTTTTCCATGAAAGACAATCTGGTTATGGGTCGGGAGGAGAAGGAAGAGGCCAAGGTTTCAGAGGTGCTTAATAAAGCAGGCCTTGCGGATAAGATATCTACGCTACCCAACGGTATTGATACGGTAGTTTACAAGCAGTTTGAAAAGGAGGGGATTGAGCCCTCCGGAGGGGAACAGCAAAAATTGGCCATTGCAAGGGCACTTTACAAAGATGCACCGGTGGTTATTTTGGATGAGCCTACAGCGGCTTTAGATCCCATGGCAGAGTATGAGATATACAGACAGTTCGAGGATTTGGTTAAAGGGAAAATAGCCATTTACATTTCCCACAGGCTTTCCAGCTGCCAGTTCTGTGACAAGATTGCGGTGTTCTCAGAGGGTGTGGTAAAAGAATATGGTACCCATGATGAACTGGTGGGCAAGGAAGATGGTTTGTATGCAGAGATGTTTGGGGCGCAGGCACAGTATTATTATGGATGATGAAAAGTTATATTTTTGCATACTATAACAAAATGTGGTATAATAATACAAAATATTACTTGAGGGGGCTTACACAATGGAACAACAGATTTTTACAAATGAAGTAATCTTATCCTGGCTTCAGTATTATGCCAAAAACACAACACTTGACTTAGAGCATGTGAAGATTATTGATATTACCAAAAAGAATAAAAATATTATTCCCACAGTGGAAGCACATAAGACCACTATGGTATTTACAAATGCCGGCATTGACGATATTTTTTACCGTTTGTGGAATGCGGGACTTGGGGAATGTGATGTTTGGTATAACGAAGGCTCCGACCCTGTAGGGGAAATCAAAAACCAGAAGGTAAAGGATATGATTGACAGAGGCATCAATGCCTCCGCCGGTATGATGATTATCAATCCTAATGCCAGAAATACAGCGAAAATCGGACTTAGCAATGAAATGTTTGAGCGTGGTTCCATTCAGTATGTGGGCAGTGAAATACGTGCCATTATTTTGAATAAGATGATGGTGGACACTCAGGATGACATCTGCGTAATCGGTGGTGCAAGTATTGCAATTGAAGCGGCTCTTTTGGCGCCGGAAGGTTCTGTACTTGCAGTGGAATACAGTAACCGTGACCGTGCAACTCTCGCGGATAATGTAGCACGTTTTGACTTACATAATATTAAGATTATCGACCACATCGATGAGGACAGCATGAAGGATTGTCCGGTGCCCTCACTGGTGTTCCTTGTGGCATCTGCCAGCACGGAACAGGAGCTTGCTTATCTTACAAGAATTAATCCTAACATCAATGTTGTTATTTATACTTTGGACTTCAAGGTTGCAGCAGGTATCACAAATACCCTGCAGAATCTGGGCTTAACCGACATTGATACCATTCAGGTTTCCGTTGCAAAACTGGGAAGTAACAACACCTTTAAGCAGGAGCCTGCACCTTGGATTATTACAGCGAAAACAAGAAATAATTAAAAATGGAATGCTTCCGACGTAAGTTGGGAGCATTTTTGATTTATTAGCCCAATTTAAATTAAGCAAAATTTGAGTAAAAAAGCCATATTTGACTAGAAAAGTTCCCCGTTTTTTGCTATTATGAAAAACGAATAAAATTCATATATGGTATGAAGGGAGAAAAAAGATGAAGAAGTGGAAACTTTTATTATTGGCATCCTGCCTGACAGTATTTACAATTGCAGGTTGCGGTAATGAAAAAGAGCAGGATAATGCGGATGGTTCTACTGTTCAGGAAACTGTTTTGGATGGCAATGAAAGTGATGTGGCTGTAGAAACAGAAAGTTCTGTTGAAGAGGTTGAATCTACAGAGGCGGAAAGCGATGTACCTGTAGAAGTAGAAAGTGATGTACCTGCAGAGACAGAAAGTGATGTTCCCACAGAGGTGGAGAGCGATGTAACCGTAGAAACAGAAAGCACAGAAGTAGTAGAGGAGGAAGAAGAAGTGAAAGAAATGCCCGCACTTGAAGATATTGAATTTGTAGATGTAGTACCGGTAAGTGATTCCATGATTTTGTATAAAAACAGTGGAACAATCCAGAAGATTTCGTATACAACCAAGGACTATTCCGGAGATGAACATGAAATTACAAAGGAAGCTTTTGTATATCTTCCTTATGGATATGATGAGACAAAGCAGTACAATGTTCTTTACCTGATGCACGGAATTGGTGGAAATATCTATGAATGGGGAATGACAGACAACAATTCCAGAGTAAAAGCCATGATGGATAATCTGATTGCAAATAATGTAATTGAGCCCTTTATTGTAGTAGCGGCTAACGGACGTTCCGGTGCGGATTTTGCAAATACAAACGGGGATTGGAACATGTTCTATCTGTTTGGAAAAGAACTGCGTAACGATTTGATTCCTTATATTGATGCTAACTTTGCTACATATGCGGAATACAGCGAGAATGGTTATGATTTGACTGCAGCCAGAGACCATCGTGCTATGGCAGGTCTTTCCATGGGTGGTATGCAGACTACCAATATCGGTATGTGTGAATGTCTGGATATTATCAGTTATTTCGGAGCATTCTCCGCAGCACCTACAACTTATGATTCCACAAAGATTGCAGAATGTCTGAAGAACTTTGAAGAATATGATATTAACTACTATTACGGCGTTTGCGGTACAGATGACGGAATCGCAATCAGCAGCTCCAGCGCAGCAGTGAATGGCCTTACAGACAAAACAGATAAGCTGGAGGATGGAGTAAACTTTAAATGGCAGACACTGCGTGGCGGTCATGATTTTACCATCTGGTACTTAGGATATTATAACTTTGCAAGAATCGTATTTAAGTAATATGTGTTAAGCAATAAAAGATTATAGGAGAAATGGTATGGGAAATTGGGGCGACGATATTGATGAAGAATTACAACAGAAGTACGAGCCGATAAAGGTGCCTTTGCTTTTTAGTTTTAAAAGCATGAGCCTTATGCTTCAGAGAATTGAAGAGGAAACAAGAGAATGGGACAATAAATATCCCAAAAGTGAATTGCTTAAAATATGGACAACAGCATTATTGATTATACTTGTATTGATTACAATTTCATACAATGTATTGATTGTTGCCACCGGGTTTTTTATGCTTTTCTATGGGTACATATTGCTTCAGATTGCAAGAGTTTGGAAGAGGTTTAAGTATTCATTGGCAACTTACTGGCTGATGACTCTGGCGGCTTTAGTAGGTGTGTTTGTAATAGGAATTAATCTTCAGACTTTATTTTTCTCATAATATATATCCGGTAAGGGTATGATACAGAAGTGAGAAATTATGATAGGAAATTGGAAGGCAAAAGAACAAAGAGAAGGAATCGACCACATGAACATAAAATTGTTTTGCGAAAAGAGAAAGGAAGTTTTCGCCTGTTTTATAAAAGCGTTGTTGACGACCTATGGGTTTTTGACGGTATTTCATGCGCCTCTTATTCAGGAGCATTATGAAACCATAGACTTTATTATAGCGTCCATTTATGAAGTGCTTGGAAAGTATGACCTGCTTTTTGTGCTTGTTTTTGCCTTGCTTTTCTGTTTTTACCACAGAATAGGTAAAATGGAAAAAGGGAATGGGATTCTTGCTTTATTTTTTGCTTTTTGCATCCAACTGGGAAGAAGTTATAACGAAGCGGGAAACTGGTCGTATCTCTTTGGCAGTAAAGTTAATTTTTTGAAGTTTGTGCTGGTGCTTGCCGGATACACAATCTTTATTAAAACGGTACTGGGTATTTTGAGTAAATGGATAAGCAGTAAAAATTTTTGCTCGGAAGATTCACATTTCTTCAGCAAAAATGCATTTTGGAAAGCCCTTGGGATTATTGTAATTGCTTATACTCCGATTCTGATTCTAAGTTATCCCGGAAATTTGTGCTGGGACGTACTGGGCCAGATTGAACAGGTGATTTTGGATGCAGGCTACAGTGCCCATCATCCCCTTCTGCACACGCTGATTGTGGGCGGGCTGGTAGAACTGGGGCACGTATGGTTTGGTTCTTATGAGATAGGACTCTTTGTCTACCTGTGGCTGCAGAGTCTGATGTTGGCAGCAGCAATGGCGGCAACCATAGCCGTTCTGGCAAAGCGGAAGGTTCATTTTAAGGTGCTTTTTGTTTTGATGTTTTTGTATGTGATGACACCGATTTATTCCAATTTGGCATCTACAGCCATAAAAGACGTTCCGTTTACAGCAGCGGTAATCGGATATCTGATTTGTTATGCTCTTTTGCTGGAAACTCCGGAACTACTTAAAAACATTAAATTTGTTATTGTTTTTATTTTGCTTCAGGTGGCAGTGATTTTGCTTCGGAACAATGGCTTACCTCTGGTTATTTTAAGTGGTGTGGGTGCCTGGCTTGTTTCTTTAAGAAATTATAATTGGAAAGATAAAGTCAAATCCTTTTTGGTACAGTTCGGTGCTGGAGTCCTTTTGGGCAGTTTGTGTACCTCACTGTTAATGAATGTTTGCAATGCCACAGCGGGAAGTAAGGGAGAGATGTTATCCTTACTGTTCCAACAGACGGCAAGGTATGTGAAAACCTATGAGGCAGAACTCACTGCAGAGGAAACGGCAGCGATTGAAGCAGTCCTTGGAGATGTGGATGAGCTGGGTGAGTTGTACAATCCGGATTTGGCAGATTATGTGAAGAAAGAGTTTAAAAAAGATGCCACTTCGGAAGAGTTGTTAAATTATTTAAGTGTATGGTTTAAGTGTTTTTGGAAACATCCGGCTGTATATTTTGAGGCATTTTTTCATCATATATATGGTTGGTTTTCACCGAATATATCCAACGCAATCCGATATGAAATACGGTATGACCTGATTGATCAGGGAATGCTGTTTAAAGATGCAGAGAAAGTTGTAATTTTCCTGTACCGTTTTGCAGAACGGGTTAGTATAATCGGTATTTTGCAGAATATCGGAGCAGCCGTGTGGGCATTGTTCTTTTATACAAATTATCACAGAAGGTGTAAACAAAAGAGAGTGCTTATGGCAAGCCTGCCGCTGTGGGTGAGTCTGCTTGTTTGTATGGCATCGCCATGCTTTTTCGGACATCCCAGATATGCATTGCCTATTTTGTTAGGTTTACCCTTCTTGTACGCTTTTTCTCTTTCAGGAAAAAAAGAAGAACTGCAGGAAAAGTAGTGTCGATTTAAGAAAAGAGGATATAAGAGATGCAGAAGCAGTTTACCAAAGACAGAACTTTGGTTGTGAAGGGTGTCGCAATCATTTTGTTGTTGATTTATCACTTGTTTGAAAATAAACATCTTGTGACCTCATTGGATGTGAACTATAGTCCGTTTTCTCTTTCAGGTTTTCTGATGTTTTCGGGCTTTGGTAATATATGTGTGGCAGTCTTTGTACTTCTTACGGCATATGGCATTGCAAAGGGGCTTTTAACTCAGGATGGGATTGCGGCCAAAGAAGCCTATGGACAGGCCACGAAACGGTTTTTCAAATTAATGTTAAATTTTGCGGTTTTATACATCAGTGTGAATCTGTTATGGTGGTACAAATTTGACTATAAAGGTTTGTACGGCGGCGGATGGCAAGGGCTTCTTTACGCTCTTACAGATGGTGCAGGCTTATCGCAGTTCTTTGAGACACCGACCATGAATATGACCTGGTGGTATATGGAACTTGCCTATATATTGATTTTCCTGGTGCCACTTTTGACCTGGCTTACAAAAAAATTGGGTTATTATATGATTTTGCTGGGCTTTTTTGCACCGGCGGTTATAAACTTCAATCCGGATATTGAACGTTACTTCTTTACAGCGGTGTTAGGTGTATGTGCAGCATACGGAAATTGGCCGGACAAGTTGTTAAATTTAAAGTGTCCTAAAGTATTGCAGTGGCTTTTGGGAGTGGGTGCCCTTATAATCAGCATTCCTATCCGCCAGAATTTTGGGGTGCAAGAGTATTATGATCACATAATAGATGCACCAATTGCTCTTTTGGTGTTGTTTGTGGGTGGCGTGTTATTGGCGTCAGTGCCGGTGCTGAATAGGGTGCTTGAATTTATCGGTAAGCATTCCATGAATATCTATTTGGTGCATACCTTTTTCTATATGGCACTTTGGCAGACCTTTATTTACCAATTTAAATATGCGGCTGTTACATTGTTGTTATTGCTTGTGGTAACATTGGCGTATTCGGTGGTTCTTGAACTTTTGAAAAAAACGGGTTGGACCGGAATTAAGGTATGTAAAGGCCGGTTGAAGAAGGAAAAATAGTAAAATAGAATGGGAAAAATTATAAACCGTTGCGTTTTGGAAAAGAATATTTCAAGATGCAACGGTTTTTTATAGGGAATATTTGAACAAATTATTAAAAAAGTATAACTCTATTGACTGGAAAATATAGGCGTATTACAATTGAAAACTAGATAAAGTAAAGGAGCGAAAATATGCTTGAGTTAAAAAATATCAAAAAAGAATATTCCGCCGGAAATGGCAAAGTAGAAGCTTTGAAAGGCGTTAGCATTCAGTTTAGGGAGAGTGAATTTGTTTCTATTTTAGGACCCTCCGGATGTGGAAAAACCACAATGCTGAATATTATCGGCGGATTGGATAAATATACAGAGGGCGACCTTGTAATCAATGGAAGAACCACTAAAAATTTCAAGGATAGGGATTGGGATTCTTACCGTAATTATTCCGTAGGTTTTGTGTTCCAAAGCTATAATCTGATTCCTCACCAGAGCGTACTCCAGAACGTGGAATTGGCACTTAGTCTTTCCGGCGTTTCCAAGGCAGAGCGCAGAAAACGGGCAAAAGAGGTGCTGCAGCAGGTGGGACTTGGGGACCAGCTGAAAAAGAAACCGGCAGAAATGTCCGGCGGTCAGATGCAAAGAGTGGCCATTGCCAGAGCCTTGGTAAATAATCCGGATATCATTCTTGCAGATGAACCTACCGGTGCATTGGATACCCAGACCAGTGTGCAGGTTATGGAGATTTTAAAGGAAGTGTCAAAGGACCGCCTTGTGGTAATGGTTACCCACAATCCGGATTTGGCAGAAACCTATTCCACCCGGATTATCCGTATGCTGGACGGTGAAATTACAAATGATTCCGCACCTTTAAGTGAGGAAGAATATAAATCAGAGGTAGAGAAGCAGAAGGAGAAGGCAGAAAAGGAAAAGAATGTGAAAAAGCCTTCCATGTCTCTTGCCACATCTTTTGGTCTTTCTTTGAAAAATTTGTTTACCAAAAAGGGACGTACCTTGCTTACTTCCTTTGCCGGAAGCATTGGTATTATCGGAATCGCACTTATTTTTGCGGTATCCCAAGGTATGACCACATATATAAATACCGTACAGGAGGATACATTGTCTTCCTATCCTTTGACTTTAGAGTCCCAGCATTTGGATATGAGCAGTCTTTTGCTGGCATTTATGGACCAGGCCGAGTCCCAGGGAGAGCATGAAAAGGATGCGGTGTATCCCAAAGGAATGCTTTATCAGTTGATTAATGCTTTAAACACAACAGAAGCAACGGAAAATGACTTAAAAGCGTTCAAAGAATATATAGAAGCAGACCGTGCCAATGAAGAGAGTACTTCCGGTTTGCGGGAGGCACTTAGCGGCGTCCAGTACACGTATGATGTAGATTTGTTGGTATATACGGAAAGTGCGGATGGTACCATTATCCGTTCCGATATGGAGGCTCTTTTGCAGGAGCTTATGATTGAATATTTCGGAATGAATATGCCAAGCATGATGGATATGAGTTCCATGATGGGCAATTCCTCCAGCGGTATGCAGAGTATGGCTGCTATGAGCGGTTCCAGCGTGAAACTTTGGCAGGAAATGCTTCCCGGTGATAATGGGAAATTGGTAAGCCCGCTTTTGGAAAAACAGTATGACGTGATTTACGGTTCCTGGCCCACTGAATATAATGAAATTGTTTTGGTAGTTGACGAAAACAATGAAATTGAAGACATGGCACTTTATGCCTTAGGACTTAAAACCAAAGAGGAAATTGATAAGCTGGCAGATGCGGCATTTAATGGTACAGAGGCAAAACAGGAGAGTCAGAGATGGAGCTTTGAAGAAATCTGTGATATGGAGTTCAAAGTTATTTTGAGTTCCGATTGTTACGTGTATGACGAGAATACCGGATTTTTTGCAGATCTCCGTGATACCCAGACCGGACTGAAATATCTGTATGATAATGGAACAAATCTTAAGGTTTCCGGTATTATCAGACCCAATGAAGATGCGGTTTCCGCCATGCTTACCGGTAACATCGGATATACAAGCGAATTGACAGAATATATTATTGAGCGTGCAGATGAAAGTGCAGCTGTGAAAGCACAGCTTAGCAATCCTTCCAAAGATATTTTCAGTGGATTGCCTTTTCAGGAAAACACAGGAAATCTGACAGATGAAGAAAA
>JAZNGC010000030.1:0-2393 GCA_045589155.1 Lachnospiraceae bacterium | reverse complement strand
AGGGGTATATTTATTCCAAGCAGCCCGGTGCCATTTCCATCCGTAAGAATTTGAATGTGTGGAATCAGACAGAGGAGTTGGAGAGAGCGATTATCCGGTATGTTGTTTCTGCAAGCAACCAATTTGTGAGCAGCCTGAATTACTTTTTCGACCAGATGCATTTTCAGGTTGGCTTTTACAAGGCTGCCATAAATCTGAAGCATCATATTGAGCGTTTTAGTTTGCCTTTTTGTTACCCGAAAGTGGGAAGCAAAGCGGTTTTGAAATTCAAGGATTTAAAAGAAGTGGTAATGGCCATTGAGCAGAGAGTTTTGCCGGTGGGAAATACCAGTGATATTTCTGACCGCATGCTTTTGGTAATTACAGGGGCGAACCAGGGTGGAAAATCCACCTTCCTTCGAAGTATCGGTATTGCCCAGGTAATGATGCAGTGTGGTCTGCCGGTTATTGCAGAGGAATTTGAAAGCGGTATCTTCCCGTCTCTGTTTACTCATTTTACCAGACGTGAAGACAGTGCCATGAACAGCGGCAGATTAGATGAGGAATTAAAGAGAATGAGCCAGATTATAGACAATCTGGGTGAATCGTCGCTGGTACTTTTAAACGAGTCCTTTGCTACAACAACGGAAAAAGAAGGTTCTATTATTGCCTATGATATTATAAAGGCTTTAAATGAGGCGGATGTGAAGGTCCTTACCGTAACCCATTTGCTTTCCTTTGCACAGCGGATTTATCAGGAATCCAAGGAGAATCAGGACAGCAACATTGAATTCCTTAGCGCAGAGCGAGCAGCGGATGGCAGACGTACCTTTAAGATGGTACCTCATGAGCCGGAGCTTACCAGTTTTGGTATGGATTTGTTTAATTCTGTTATTGGGAAGTAAAAACTTCGGATACTTGAAAGAGGATGAAGGTCAGCAGATAGAAAAAATCTATTTTCATACAAAAAAACTGGACAAACGGAAGCGGTTGTGCTATCGTAAGAAAAATATTTAAAAAAGGAGCGGGCTGTAATGAGTCAGAAGCAAAACACATTTATGCTTCATAGGGACGACGATTTATAGCGCTTGTAGCTGTGATGTAAGACTCATAGGTGCAAGCGCTTAAAGTGTTGCGCCTATGTGGATCCGATATATTGTTATAAAACAAGAGCCACATTGGTAAATTTTTTGAGGTAATCTCAAGGTATTTGCTTGTGTGGCTCTTTTTATATTTGATCCGGCAACAAGAAAAATAGGAAAGGTGGTGATCGTATGGGACATACAGATTATGTCCTCATGGATTCTTTGGTAGGTGGCAGTGTTTAGCGAAAAAGTAAGAACGCTAATCAAAAACGATAAGAATTATGAGTAAAGATAATATAGCTGAAAAGAGGTAATTAATATGAAAAGTATAACAGGAAATATGGAACATAGAACAGTGGAAGCCCAGGAACTTGGCAGATATATGGGAAAGCAGGTGCGGATTCACGGCAGCATCTATAAAATCAGAAAAATGAGTGAGTTTGCCTTTGTGCTTCTTCGTACCAAAAGGGAAGTGGTGCAGTGTGTTTATAGTAAAGAGACAGCACGATTTTCACTTGAGGAGCTGGTGGAAGAAAGTTGTGTAATCCTGACTGCTAATGTAGTAGCAGAGGAACGTTCCCGCACAGGTTACGACCTGCAGTTGGTAGAGGTAGAAGTTTTATCCGTGCCGGAGGCGGCAAGTCCCATTGTCATCAACAATAAACGGGTAGACACATCCATTGAGAATTTGTTGAATTATCGTCCGATTACGCTGCGAAATGAGAAAGAGAGAGCGATTTTTATACTGCAAGAGGGTATTACCCGTGCTATGAGAGAGTTTTTCGCAAAAGAGCATTTTACAGAAATACATTCTCCAAAGATAGTTTATGCCGGGGCGGAAGGCGGTGCCAATATTTTTAAATTGGACTATTTTGGCAGGGAGGCATATCTGGCCCAGAGCCCGCAGTTTTATAAACAGATGATGGTGGGGGTGTACGAGAGGGTGTTTGAGATTGCACCGGTGTTCCGTGCTGAAAAACATGACACTTCCAGACATTTAAACGAGTATATCAGTGTGGACCTGGAGATGGGATATATCACCGGATTTGAAGAGATTATGGAACTGGAGACAAAGCTGCTCCGGCATGTAATGGAGTATTTACAGGAGAATTACAGTAGGGAGTTGGAACTATTGAAGGTGAGGGTGCCGGAAATAAAAGAAATACCCGCCATCAAATTCGTTGAGGCGAAGGAGTTGATTTCCAAGGAATATGGCAGGGAGATTAAGGACTTCGAAGACTTTGAACCGGAGGAAGAAAAACTGCTTTGTGAGCTTGTTAAGAAGAAAACCGGAAGTGAGTTTGTTTTTGTTACCCATTATCCTTCCAA
>JAZNGC010000029.1:0-4060 GCA_045589155.1 Lachnospiraceae bacterium | reverse complement strand
AATTCAGGCTGCTCACAAATTGGTTGCTTGCAGAAACAACATACCGGATAATCGCTCTCTCCAACTCCTCTGTCTGATTCCACACATTCAAATTCTTACGGATGGAAATGGCACCGGGCTGCTTGGAATAAATATACCCCTTTACCTTTTCCGTCAAGCTGTTGGGGCTTCTGAATTTTGTGTTTTTGGTGGAGACTTCTTCCAATACAAAATCTCCGCATTTCAGGCCCTGTACCAGATTGCAGCCCATCACCACTCTGGGCTTTGCATCTAATTTCTCCCTTAGATTGTGTTCTGTTTCTTTGGAGTAGAAAGATATATCCTCCAAAATTTTATGCAGTGCCGCTTCCTTTTCATCCGAATACTCTTCACATAATCTCTCGTAAAAAGCCACAAAGCCTTCGGCACTGAGTTTCATTATTTCCGCCTTAAACATGCGCTTGATTTCGCTCATGGTATGTACAAACAGGTGGAGTATCTGTATGTCGGAAATCAGTTTTCCCGCAGACTCCTTGTCTCCGGTTTTTCCGGTCACCTTTCTCCCCAGTTCATCCCACTTTCTCAGCATGTCATCTACACAATCGTACAATTCAAAAATGAACTTCTCATTTTCAAATGCATCCTTTAACATAGCATGACGATACAGAATTTCATCCTCACTAGACAAAGGAGACAGCATCACCGCACGCATGGTCTGTGTCAGAAAAACATCTTCACTTGCAATATTTCTAAGTTTACTGTTTTCCCAAACTACTTCCTTTGCGGATATGGTAAACAAAGCCCGTAATCCCAAATCCTGAGCGATATTCTGGGCATCACTGTATTTCCTGTTATTCATCCATTCTGAGTCTCTATACAATAAATATGCGTTCATCCCAGTCTCTCCTTTAACTGCTCATAGGTCAGGCGGTACTTGTTCACCTGGTTCAGTGCACACATGGTATCATCCGCTTCCTGTCTTTCAATTTTAAAGCTCTGTATTTTATTCTCATCCAACATAGCACGCAAACTTACCACACTCTCATGTGACTCACAAAGTTCTTTTAAATGGGTCACATAAATACCGCGGCACCCCTGTTCAATGAAATGCTCCAGCACCTTTTTACCCATAATGCAGGCATCATAATTGGCGGCAGTGGTAAAAAGCTCGTTGATGATTACAAAGGCATTTCGGCACTCTACATTCATCATGGGCTTTAACCGCGTCAATTCTTCCATCAGCTTACCTCTTCCGGTCTCTACACTTTCCTCCACAGAAAAATGAGTGAGAATTTTCGAAAAGCTATGTACATTAGCAGCGGTAGCCGGAACATCCAAACCCATTTTACTGAAATAAATCATCTGTCCCAGACTTCTTGCAAAGGTGGTTTTTCCGCCTTGGTTTGGTCCCGTTACTACAAAGAAGGTTTCGCCCTTGCAGTAAGTCAAATCATTGCTGACAACAGGTTTTCCCTCCTCCGCATTTGCCAAAACAAGTGCTAAATCATATAAACCACAGGCACTGATATCTTTTGTCTCGTCTACAGTAGGTGTGGCAAATGCCCACCCCCTCCATTCCATTTTCCGTTGAAAAACAGAGTAGGACAGATAATAGTTGATTTCCTCGCCAAACTGCAGCAATACATCCCGGGCATATTCCGGGTAATTTTGATAGAACTCTTTTAAATCCCTGAAAAAAGCCGCCTCTTTTCTCGCGATTTTTTCAACAATCTCCTGCTCCAGATTGTTTAAATTAATGGCTCCCGCAAAAGGACTCTTCATATAAGCGTTGTACTCTCCAAGCGTTGCACGCAGAAAATCCTCGTATTCTATGGTTGCCCTTTCGTATGAAACCACCCACTGGTCATTTTCATACGTCAGCTTCACCTGAATGGATTGCAGTTTTGTCCTAAGTGCATATGCCTTACTTCGCATGTCCACAAAGTCCTTTTCGGTTACATATCCTTCCAAATATTCCATTAAAGACAAAAGGCCTTCAGATTGTATATCCGCTTCCTTTAAACCTTCATATAGCTTTGTGAAAGCATCACAATAAACAGCCACCTCTAAAAGATGCCAGACATGACGTTGTACATTCAAGTCCACATCCTTTTTGGTCGCTGCTGCCTGTTTCCACTCTTCCACCCGGCTCACAAACTCCGTTAGCAGTTCATTCACTTTAGTTTTTTTCACATCTGAATATATAGAACGTCTGTAATTCTCACATTCTTTATTTTCCGGCAGACAGTAATAATATTTTTTCACCTTACTCTCTGTCAGTTCCTGAATCCGGTTTACAATCTGGTCCAGATTAAGGTCTACGAAAAATCCCGGCATTCCATCCTCCAGTTTCGGACTTTTGCCGTTATCCAAAATACTTATAAATCCCATTTTCCCTTATAGGTGCCCCCGCACCCTCTCCTCTCTTTTTTACAAGCTTTATTATACCATAGACAGACCTCTCAAATCTACCCGACAAACTCTCAAATACACCCCCTCATATTGGTAAACTATCCTCCACACAGAGGGCTCCATACCCCACCCTTTCATTGGGATAAACTGTCTCGCCCCGAAGCGGTCTTGCTCCACGGCGCAAATAGGCCTTTACCTTCTCCCCATAAAGAAAAGCATCGTTCCCCTGCAGGATTCCCCATTCCATTAGAAGAGCTGCCGCCCCGGTTACAAAAGGAGTTGCAAAAGAAGTTCCCGAAACAGCAGTAAAACTGCCAAAGGTATCCGGCACAAGAATCCCTACTCCCGGAGCCACCAGATCCGGTTTTACGCCGCCCGGCAAAACCAGCCCCATGGTCCGGCTTTCATACACATATCCCCTGCCGGAAAAATCCGCATAAGCATCGTAAACCGTATCATATGCCCCCACCGTTATCACCTTCTGGGCGGTAGAGGGAATGGTCAGGGTAACTTCCGGAGTGGGACTATAAAATCCGGTATTCCCACTTCGTGTCACTGCACTGGGAAGGTAAAAATAATAGCGTCCTGTCACAGTATTTACCGGTTCCAAGATAAAGGTCCACACACCGGAAGCGATGTATCCTCCCTCTCTTGAAAGAGGGATAAAATCAAAATAAATTTCCTGCACCGCAGCGTAAGGAGCAGGTTCTCCCAGATAAATCAATATTCTGGTATTTTCCAGTATCACCTCAGTTTTTCCTGCATTTTCCGATAGGGTAGGAACCTGCACTTCCTGTCCGCCCGGGGCCTGTAAGCTTATGCGGAATTCATCTGCATAATTTTTCCAAATCTGGACATTCAGTGTGGTCTCATAATCCGCCACCGCCAACTCTACCCGGGTCGCTCCCTCACCGGTTGCCAAGCCTTGGGTATGTCCTCTGCTCGCTCCTTCATTCCCTGCCCCAACGCATATCACATTTCTCCCGATTTCAGACACATTATCCATAAATCGTTCCAGAAGGGAGGTCCCGTTATGGGCACCATAAGTATTGCCAAAGCTTACATTGATTGCCACCGGCCGCCCCAGTTCCCGGGCTTTCCGCACCACATAAGTAAGGCCCCGCATTAGCTCCGTGGTTCTGGGAAATGATGTTTCCCCGGGCGTACCCAGTTTCACCACAATAAGGTCCGACGCAGGCGCCACACCCTCATAGTAAACATCTGCCACCCTGCCTCTTCCGGCCGCAATACCCGCCACCGCCGTGCCATGCCCCGATACGTCCACACTGGGAAGTAGCCGGTACGCTTCCTCCCTGCTGCCGGAGACTAAAGCCGTATTAATCCTGTCGGCAGTAAACTCTGCTCCGGTTGCAAACCCGGCAGGCGGACCGGACGCTTCCACTGACTGATCCCACAAATATAATATCCTGGTGGTTCCGTCTTCCTTCCGGAACAAAGGGCTTTGAAAATCTATCCCGGAGTCCAGCACCGCTACCAGTACTCCTTCCCCGGATAAAAAGGGAGCCCTCTGTGTCACCGGCAAAATGCAGGAGCTCCGAATCCCCTCTGCTGCCGCAAAAAAAACACGCTTTGGTTTTTCCACATACTCAATTTGGGGCAAGCCGGAAATTTGCTCCACTTGATTCTCCGGCACCCACAAAATGGCATA
>JAZNGC010000028.1:0-3289 GCA_045589155.1 Lachnospiraceae bacterium | reverse complement strand
ATTATAATGTTGCACCGAAGTCAGATACGATAATCTGGCCTGTGATAGCTCTGGATTCATCACTTGCAAGGAAGAGCAGGATATTTGCTACATCTTCAGGCATGCAAATGGGAACGGTCAGGTTCATATGTTTTCTCATCTGGCCGAACATATCCTGGTTTAATGTAGCGGGATCTGTTTTTGCCATGGGAGTTGCGATAGAGCTGGGATTTACGGAATTGCATCGTATTCCGGTCCCCGAAAATCTCATCGCCGTATGCTTGGTTAATCCGACAATCGCCGCTTTACTTGTAACGTATGCGGCACCACCTGTACCGAACTGGCCTGCAACGGAGTCCAAGTTAATGATGGAACCGGAATTGTTCTTAATCATTTCTTTTAATACGGCTCTTGTGCAGTATAAAGTACCTTTTGTGTTAATACCTAAAACATATTCTAAATCTTCATCTTCATAGCAGTCGATGGGCTTTAAGCCTGCTTCCAAAACGCCGGCGTTGTTCACCAGAACGTCAACCTTTCCGAAAGTTTCCACAGTTTTTGCCACGAGATTTTCAACGTCTTCTACTTTAGAAACATCAGTCTGTACAATCAGTACTTCTCCGCCTTCTGCCTTAATCTGCTCAGCAACTTCTTCCAACTGGGGAAGACGACGTGCACTGATAACTACCTTTGCTCCTTCTTTTGCAAATAATTTTGCGGTGGCTGCACCAACACCGGAGTTACTACCGGTTACGATAGCAACCTTGCCATCTAAACGACCCATAATAAAATACCTACCTTTCGTAAAATAAAAACCTACTTTTCTATTATAATGGTTAGTGGTGGAATAAACAACCAAAATATAAGTCTTTCTTGTGGTTGTGCGGACAAATCGAACTTGGTATAATGGAACGGAAAAAGGAATCGGGAGGGACTTATGAGAGGACTTGAAACGAAAGTTGACAGTATTATTGCAGAGGGAATAAAACAGGAAAATCTGGTAGGTGCCAATGTTCTTGTTTTACATAAAGGTAAGGAAATCTTCCGTAAGAGTTACGGTTATGCAGATCGGGAAAATCAGGTAATGATGCAGGATGATACTATTTTCAGACTGTATTCCATGAGTAAGCCGGTGCTTTCCATAGCAGCCATGATTGCCATGGAAAAGGGACTCATTGGTTTGCAGGATCCGGTGAGTAAATATATGCCGGAGTATGGGGCACTGAAAGTTTATGAGGCGGATGGCTCCATCAGACCTGCAAAAACAGAGATGACTGTTTTTCAGCTACTTACTATGACATCGGCGCTTTGTTATCCCAATGAGGATACCCCCACAGGCTTAGATATGTGTAAGGTTTTCGATGAAGCAAAGGAAAAACTGAAAAAAGGAGAACATACAAGCACCAGGGAATATTGCAGACAGTTTGCCGGCGTTCCCTTGGACTTTGATCCGGGAGAAAGATGGCAGTACGGACTTTCCGCGGATGTTCTTGGCTGCGTTATTGAGATTGCATCCGGGAAAAGTCTGGAACAGTTTATGCGGGAGGAGATTTTTGAACCTCTTGAAATGAAAGATACCGGTTTCTTTGTACCGGAAGAGAAATGGAACCGGTTTGCCCAGTGGTATAAAAAGGATGAAGCAACCGGACATATCTGTGTGTATAAAGACTGGCATTTGGGAGTTGGAAAATATGATGAAGCTCCTTTGTTTGAATCCGGCGGTGCGGGTTTAGTTTCTACGCTGGAGGATTACAGTCATATTGCCAGAATGATGTTAAATGGTGGAAACTATAAAGGAAAACAAATCATAAAGCCGGAAACAATCACACTTATGTCAAGCGACCATTTGACCAAGGAACAGAAGATACGTTTCGATTGGGACAGTGTAAAAGGACATGGATATGGTTTTTTGGTGAGAGTGGTGCAGGAGCCTGAGGCTACCGGAACCCATGCAACTCCGGGAGATTTCGGTTGGGACGGTTGGACCGGTACCTATATTAGCTTGAATCCGGAAAAAGAGTTGGCGATTGTCTATCTCATGCAGAGAGTGGATACAGGAACTACCCAAGAGGTTATGGATATAAAGAATGCTGTGTATGACGAGATAGAAGAAAGATAAGCGATAGAGAATGAACATTTTAACTTTGGAAAATATTACAAAAGCATATGGGGAGCGGAAACTCTTTGATGATGCTTCCTTTTTCCTTCAAGAAGGGGAAAAGGTTGGGATAATCGGTATTAACGGGACCGGAAAAACCACGCTTCTGAAAATGGCAGCAGGATTAGAAGAGCCGGATGAAGGTAAGGTGGTTATGGCAAATGGTATCAAAGTGCGCTATTTGTCCCAAAATCCGGAATTTAACCCTAGGGATACCGTACTGGAAGCGGTACTTCGGGACAATGGCGAGGATATTTTGGGATTCCATGCGGAAAGCGAAGCCAAGTCCATGCTTACCAGACTTGGGGTATCGGATTTTGAGAGAAAATGCGAGGGCCTTTCCGGCGGCGAGAGAAAGCGTCTGGCATTGGTGTCGGTGTTGCTTTCCCCGGCAGAACTTTTGATTTTAGACGAGCCGACCAACCATTTGGATAATGAGATGGCAGATTGGCTTGAGGATCAACTGAAAAAAAGAAGGGGTGCCATGATTATGGTTACCCATGACCGTTATTTTTTGGATAGTGTTACCCAGAGAATCATAGAGGTGGATAAGAGCAAGATTTATTCCTATGACGCAAATTATTCCGGCTATCTGGCTTTGAAAGCAGAACGTGAAGAAATGGCACTAGCTACAGAGCGTAAACGCCAGTCCATTTTACGTGTGGAAATCGAGTGGATGCAACGCGGCGCCAGAGCCAGATCCACGAAACAAAAGGCCCATATCCAAAGATATGAAGCCCTCCGGGATCAGGCTGCACCGGTACAGGACAAAACGGTGGAACTTGGCTCTGTTGCTTCCAGACTGGGAAGAACCACGGTAGAACTGGAAAACTTAAGCAAGGCCTTTGGAGAGAAAACCCTACTCAAGGATTTTTCTTATATCTTTTTAAAGGATGACCGGATAGGTATTATCGGTCCCAACGGCTGCGGAAAAAGTACCTTGCTGAAAATGATTATGGGACAGGAAAGCCCGGATGCAGGTGATATTGTAATAGGTCAAACTGTAAAAATCGGTTATTATGCCCAGGTTATCGGAGAGCAGGAAATGCCACCCACAAAGCGTGTGATTGACTATATACGGGATGTGGCGGAATTTATAGAGACGGACGAAGGAAAAGTGTCTGCAGCCAAAATGCTGGAGAGATTTTTGTT
>JAZNGC010000027.1:0-2946 GCA_045589155.1 Lachnospiraceae bacterium | reverse complement strand
GTCAGCAGGATGCTATTGGCAGGGCATTGGCACGAATTGATACCGCCAAGCAGCCATGGAGTTTTGTGGAGTTGTTTGAAGAGACTGTATTAAACGATTCCGCAAGTACCATTACGTTGTTTGTGTCACCGAATGGTTATGGTGATTTTATTGGACTGCTTATCCGTTGCAAGGAAAAGGGACTGCCTTATACGTGGTTTTATCCGTATGTAACGGTGGAAAAGCCTGTGGTATCCGATGTTGTAATGGACCAGGTGCAGTTTCTAAAGTTACGAAGATAGTAGGATAGGATTCTCTTGGAAAAGAGGTAAGATTGAAAATGAGAAGTAGAGGTTATCCATTAACCTAATCGCATCACAAATAAGCCATCAGAGAGGTGGCTGCTTTAAAAATTTAATATTAGAAATGTTAAGGTTACACAGTTGC
Organism: Lachnospiraceae bacterium; assembly: GCA_045589155.1. Taxonomy (GTDB): domain Bacteria; phylum Bacillota; class Clostridia; order Lachnospirales; family Lachnospiraceae; genus Acetatifactor. The sequence continues at coordinate 2,520 of JAZNGC010000027.1, read as the reverse complement.
TGACTTGATTTTATAACCCTGATTTCTTGCGATAATGATTGCCTGTTCTACCGTGATTTCACGGTCAACGGGTGGCAGATCGGATTTTTGATAAAGTTCTGCATTATAGTTTTCATTATTCTTCAACATGTGGTACAATGCAGTCAGAAGCATTCTTGCTATTGCAATGATTGCCTTCTTGTGGCCGCGGCGTTTTCTGAGGCGCAGGTAGCGGTTACGCATTTCAGGATGCTTATTGCTTTTTACGACAGCGTTAGCGCACTGTACTAAAAGCGGTTTGATATAGCATCCGGCCTTGGATACCCGGACAGATTTTTTCTTCCCTGCACTTTCATTGTTAGTCGGAGTAAGACCGGCCCATGAACATAAGTGTTTCGCCGAAGGAAAAGCCTCCATATTGGTACCGATTTCGGAAATGATTCCGATGGCAGTGAATATACTGCTGATACCAGGAGCGGTTTGAAGAATGGTAAGTTCCTGCTGATAGGGAGCGGCGAGCGCAAGAATGAGTTCTTCAAGCTCTGCCTTCCGGGATTCAAGGTTCTCATAATGAGCTTTGATTACTTTGAGTTTGCCGGCCTGTTCCGGAGTGATATACCCGTCAATGGCATCACGAAGTTCAGGGAGCTTCTTTTTCAAACTTTTGAAAACAAGTGGTTCAAGGTCAAAGGAAGTATCTGCGGGATTTTCCAAAAGTTTATCCAGTATCGCCTGAGCAGATTTGCCGAAGGTGTCCGAAACAACGTTTCCCAACTGGATATTGGAAACCGTGAGACAGTTCTGCAAACGATTCTTTTCGCTTGATTTAAAGCAGGTAAGTTTGAAGCGGTAACGCATAAGGTCACGAAGCTGTCGGATGTCAGCAGGTGGCATAAAGCTTCCGGCAACAAGGTCATGCTTGAAGATATCAGCAATCCATTTCGCATCTTTCTTGTCAGTTTTTTTTCCACGGATAGCCTTAACATATTTCGGATGAGCAAGGACGATTGTACAATCGTTTTCCAAGACGTTGTAAATAGGGATCCAGTATTTACCGGTAGATTCCATACAGACATCCTTGCAGTTATGTTCGAGAAGCCATTGTAACAAATTTTTCAAACCTTTCGTGTAGGTAGAAAAACGATGGGTCTCGTAAGTGGTCACGCCTTTGGAATTCGTGGAGGCGATACAGGCCACTACAAAAGTTTTGTGGACATCAATGCCACAACAGATTTTGTACACGATTTTTAAAGCCATAGGGACTCCTTTCTGAACCAAGAGGTTTCAAGAGAATTATAGGGAGAAACGGCATTGACTGAACGCCTAAGCCATAAACGAGATTGTTTATACAAAGATAAGATTACGTGCTCAAAGACACACTTATTTGTGCTTGAAAAGGCGGACTACACATATAAAAATGCGGTCATCCGGCAAGCCGGACAGCCCACTCACCTCCCCGTGATTTGTAGTATACCGAGATCCCTATAAGAAGAATTATAAAAAGAAACTCGCCGGGTGCAACATTTTCATAACGTTTTGTGCCTGAGCGAAGCGAAAGGAATGGATATAAATATGAAAAAAAGAGCAATTGAAATAGGCTGTGATTTGCTTTTATTTTTTAAAAATCATTGTGCATTCGTGGCAATTGCAATGACTTTGACAGGTGTATGCAGATATGACGCACCACTTTTTGGAGTATGGATGACACTTTTGGGGATTCCGCTTTATTTATATATTACACGTAAGAAGGTGCAGAATTTTTTTCTGTTTTTCTTTGTTCAGTTATTGCCGGTGGCGGTGGCTTGTATGATAAGCGCACCCATTGGGATTAAGCTGATTGCTTTGTGTATGACTGTGTTTTATGTGATAAGTTCCATTAAAATCAGGCTTGCGGAAATACCGCAGGAGGTGGTTTTTATGCCGGTTGTCAGCATAGCCATCTTTGGTGGCACACACATAATAGAAGAATTCTTCTTGAAAAATGGGTGGGGGCATTATTATTTTTTTCTGACATTTTTGTATGTAATTGCCTATTTTTTCTATTATTTTTTGGAACGTTATTTAAATTTTGTTTTAGTCAATAAAAACAGTGCAAGCAATATTCCGGAAGCGGAAATATTTAGGTCAGGCATGAAGCAGATAGGTGTTTATGTTGCTTGTGGAGTTGCTATCATGCTGCTTTGTGTGAATGTAGAATGGTTGTCTTATATTATCAGGCTGGTGGGAAGAGGACTTTTGGCTGTGATTCGCTTTTTCGTGTCTTTTTTGATTCAAGATACTGTGAAACCGGAAACTACACAGCAGGCACAGGGAAACCGTGGTGACATGGCAGGTTTTTTGGAAAAGGGGGAGGCTCATCCTTTCTGGATTTTCTTAGAAAAGGTGCTGATGGCAGCAGTTTTTGTTGGAATCATTGCAGCAATTATTGTGGGGCTGGTAAAAGGTTATCAATTTCTTAGAAAGAATTTCCGTAAGATAGAGAAAAAGCATCAGGAAGTTCAAAATGGTCTGGATATTCGTGAAAGTTGTGAGATAGAGCGT
>JAZNGC010000026.1:0-4549 GCA_045589155.1 Lachnospiraceae bacterium | reverse complement strand
TCCGCCAAATCCCAGGGAATTTGACAATGCATATTTAAATTCTCCTGTTACAGGCTCTTTACAGTAATCCAAGTCACACTCTTCATCGGGAACCTGATAACCTACCGTCTGATGAATATAACCTTCTTCCAGTTCCTTTACGCAAGTAATAAATTCAATGGCACCTGCCGCACCAAGAAGATGTCCTACCATAGACTTGGTGGAATTGATTTTAATATTTTTAGCGTGCTCGCCAAATGCAAGCTTGATTGCTCTTGTCTCGAACAGGTCATTATGATGTGTACTTGTTCCGTGAGCGTTAATATATGTAATATCCTCTAATTTCGCACCACCGTCCAAAACCGCATACTCCATAGCTTTTGCCGCACCGCTTCCATCCTCTGCGGGTGAAGTGATGTGATATGCATCGGAGGTACAACCGTAACCTACTACTTCAGCATAAATCTTTGCTCCGCGGTTAAGTGCATGCTCCAGTTCTTCCAGGACCACAACTGCTGCGCCTTCACCCATTACAAAGCCGCTTCTCTCTTTATCGAAAGGAATGGAGCATCTTTTCGGGTCTTCTGATGAGGTCAGTGCTGTAAGTGCCGAGAAACCGGAAATACCGATAGGAGTAACACTACTCTCGGTACCACCTGCTACCATTACTTCAGCCTCTCCATGCTGAATACTTCTAAACGCCTCACCAATGGAGTTTGTCCCCGTTGCGCAGGCAGTTACTACGTTAATGCTCTTTCCTTTCAATCCATAATGAATGGAAACATTACCGGCTGCCATATTACAAATCATCAGGGGAACCATCAGCGGATTTACTCTGCCGGGTCCTTTTTCAAGCAACTTACTGTGTTCTCTCTCAAGCGTCTGAAGTGAACCGATACCGGAACCTACGGAAACCCCTACCCTGAAAGGGTCTTCCTTTTCCATATCGAGACCGGAATCCTTCAGCGCTTCGCCTGCTGCTGCCACCGCATACTGACAGAAAAGCTCCATTCTCTTTGCAGCTTTAAAATCCATATATTCTTTTGCATCAAAGCCTTTAACTTCTGCTGCTATTTTGCATTTATATTCCGATGCATCAAATTTTGTAATTTCCCCAAATCCGATTTTACCCTCTTTTACACCGTTCCAGAATTCTTCCACGCCCAGACCAATGGGTGTAATGGCACCCATACCTGTGACTACTACTCTTCTGCTCATTTATATTCCTCTCCTTTACGCATTTACATGCTCATTCCGCCATCCACAGCAATTACCTGACCGGTGATGTAGGATGCCTTTTCACTTGCCAGAAATGCAACCATCTCTGCAATTTCCTCCGGCTGTCCCATACGCCTTAAGGGAATCTGTGTCATAGCACCCTCCCTTGCCGCATCAGTCATTGCCTGCGTCATTTCCGTATCAATAAAGCCCGGAGCTACCGCATTTGCCGTGATACCACGGCTTGCCAATTCTCTTGCCACGCTTTTTGTAAGACCGATAACACCGGCTTTACTTGCCGCATAGTTTGCCTGACCGGCATTGCCGAGAATACCTGACACAGATGTCAGATTAATTATTCTTCCGGCTTTCTGTTTTAAGAAGATGCGATACAGACATTTGATGGTATTGAAGGTTCCCTTCAGATTTGTATCAATTACTGCATCAAAATCATCTTCTGAAATTTTCATAATCAGATTATCTTTCGTGATACCTGCATTGTTTACCAGGATATCAATGTGTCCAAACTGCGACATGGCATCCTGCACCATCTTATCGCATGCCTGATAGTCCGCAACAGAGCACTGCATTGCAACCGCTTTGCCGCCTTTTCCTTCAATCTCTTTTACCACTTCTGCCGCCTTTTCAGCAGAACCGTTATAATTTACGATAACTGTCGCACCATATCCCGCTAAAGTCTTGGCGATTTCTCTGCCAATGCCTCTGCTGGCACCGGTTACCAAAGCCACTTTTCCTGTCAGCATTTTTAATCCTCCACTGCCTAACCTACAAGGTCGTCTAACTTTGCAAGGTCATCTACTTTTTCAATATTAATTGCAACTGCATCTCTGCTGATTTTTCGAAGGAAACCTGTAAGTGTCTTACCGGGTCCGATTTCGATAAAAGTATCCACACCGTCTGCCAACATTCTCTCTACCGTCTGCTGCCAGCGAACGGAAGAAGAAACCTGCTGTTTCAAAAGTTCTTTCACCTGCTCTTTATCTGTCACATAATCTGCTGTTACATTGGCAATATAAGGAACAGTAATTTCGTTTATTTCCACCGTATCAAGTACCGGTGCCAATTTCTCTCCCGCCCCCACGAGAAGAGGTGAATGGAAGGGGCCGCTTACTTTAAGGGGAATACATCTCTTTGCACCATTTTCTGCTGCAAGAGCCGCTGCCTTAGCAACCGCGCCCTCTTCACCTGTAATTACAATTTGTCCGGGACAGTTATAGTTTGCAATCGAAACCTGTCCCTCAATACGGGAGCAAATTTCCTCAAGTTTTTCTGCCTCCATTCCAAGCACTGCAGTCATGGCGCCGCCTACCGGTACTGCTTCCTGCATGTAAAGACCTCTCTGTCTTACAACTTTGAATATATCTGCCGGACTCATCACGCCTGCTGCCGCAAGTGCACCATACTCACCAAGGCTAAGACCTGCTGTTACGACAGGCTTAATTCCTTTTTCCTCCACTGCCTTCAACATGGCAATCTCTGCCGCCATCATGGCAATCTGTGTATACTCTGTGATATGTATATTCTCGTTTTCTTCAAAACAAAGTGCTTCCATATCCAGTCCGGATGCTTCTCCGGCCAGTTTGAACATCTCCTTGGAAACAGGAATCTGATCATAAAAATCTTTTCCCATCCCTACATACTGTGCTCCCTGTCCGGGAAAAACAAATGCAATCTTACCCATGTCAATTTATCTCCTAAAATGTATATCCGGTACCTTTCAACAATTCAGCTGCTTCGGTTACAATTTCCTGAATCATTTCCTCGCAAGGCTGGATTTTTTTAACCATACCTGCAATCTGACCAGCCATAACAGTGCCGTTTGTAACATCACCGTCCATAACTGCTTTTCTCAAGGAACCTAATGTTAAATACTCCAATTCCTCAAAAGGAACTCCCTCTTTTTCCAAACGCAAATATTCTTTTGTCATGTTATTGCGAAGCTGGCGTACCGGATGTCCGTGGGACATACCTGTAACCTCGGAATCAATATCTTTGGCTTTCACAATTCTTTCTTTATAATTTGCGTGGGTAATTGCTTCTGTAGCAACGCAGAACCGTGTTCCCATCTGCACAGCCTCTGCACCCAGCATAAATGCCGCTGCCACTCCCCGGCCGTCCGCAATACCGCCTGCTGCAATAACAGGAATATTCACAGCGTCAACCACCTGGGGTACCAAGGTCATTGTTGTGGCAGAACCGATATGTCCCCCGGATTCAGTCCCTTCCGCAACGACTGCATCCGCACCGGCTCTTTCCATAAGCTTTGCCATAGCCACACTTGCAACTACAGGAATAACCTTTACTCCGGCTTCCTTCCACATAGTCATGTATTTTGCAGGATTTCCTGCGCCTGTGGTCACCACCTTGATGCCTTCTTCCACAACGATTTTTGCCACCTCATCCGCATTAGGATTCATCAGCATTACGTTGACACCAAAGGGCTTATCTGTCAGTTTTTTTGCCTCTCTGATCTGCTCACGCACAACCTCAGGCGGTGCACTGGCCGCACCAATCAGTCCCAATCCACCGGCGTTTGATACTGCAGCCGCAAGATGATAATCCGCAACCCATGCCATACCGCCCTGAATGATGGGATATTTAATTCCAAGTAAATCTGTCACACGCATCTGTCATACCTCACTCTAGGTTTTACACGCCCGTGGGCTTCACACACTTAAGCCTCTACGCCTTTATTTTTCATGTATTCCATAACGGCACCAACTGTTGTAATCTGTTCAAGATCCTCAGAAGGAATTTCAATACCATACTCTTCTTCAAATGCCATTACTAATTCGAAAAGGTCAAGGGAATCTGCACCCAGATCATCTTTGAAGGAAGTAGCTTCTGTAATCTCTACGTCCTCAACGTTTAACTGCTCTTTAATAATTTCTGTAACTCTTTCTAACATGTTTGAATCTCCTTTTTGTTTTAAACTAGAATATTTTGATATTCAAAGTATATTTGCCATTAATGGATTTGTCAAGTAAATAAATCAAAAAATACTTTGGTTTTTAATTATTTTACTCACAAAAAATAAGGCGGCCTCCACAGGTCCGCCTTATCTTTTTCATTAATATTTTATTTACAGCGCATGAGAAGTAAATAAATTTCTCACATGCTCTACTTCATCATCCTTGGCTTTTGCCGCAGGAATATAATAGGATTTCTCTCTTGCAATCTGATACAACTCTTCCTGTGACTGTTCACAAGTATTACGGAACTGCTTCAAAGTACTTTTCAGTTCCTTGTTTTCTGTCTGGGGAATCATCTCAGCAAATCGGAGAAGTTCACCGTTAATACCAGCCAAAGTATCTGCTACCATTGTTTTTTC
>JAZNGC010000025.1:0-35709 GCA_045589155.1 Lachnospiraceae bacterium | reverse complement strand
AGGAGCAAGACAATGGCACAAGTTGGTATTGTAATGGGTAGTGATTCTGATATGCCCATCATGGCGAAAGCCGCAGACATTTTGGAGGAACTTGGTATCTCTTATGAGATGACAATTATTTCCGCACACAGAGAACCGGATGTATTCTTTGAGTATGCAAAGGGTGCAGAGGAAAAGGGATTTAAAGTAATTATTGCAGGCGCAGGAATGGCAGCTCATCTGCCCGGTATGTGTGCAGCGATTTTCCCGATGCCCGTTATCGGTATTCCTATGCATACCACATCCCTTGGAGGAAGAGATTCCCTGTACTCCATCGTACAGATGCCCTCCGGTATTCCCGTTGCTACAGTGGCAATTAACGGCGGCGCAAATGCAGGTCTTTTGGCAGCAAAAATTCTTGCTACTTCAGACCAGGCACTTTTACAGAAACTGAAAGATTATAGCAAAGACTTAAAAGAGCAGGTACAGGCAAAGGATGCAAAACTGCAGGAAGTCGGCTATAAAAAATACATGGAGAAATAGGAGATAACAAGATGGATTACAAGAAGGCTGGAGTTGATATTGAAGCTGGTTACAAATCAGTGGAATTGATGAAAAAACATGTAAAAGAGACAATGAGACCTGAGGTTCTCGGCGGTATCGGTGGATTTTCCGGTGGATTTTCCATGAATGCATTCAAAGATATGGAAGACCCTGTTCTGCTTTCCGGTACAGACGGATGCGGAACAAAAGTAAAACTGGCTTTCCTTATGGATAAGCATGACACAATCGGTATTGATGCGGTTGCTATGTGTGTAAACGACGTTGCATGTGCAGGCGGTGAGCCTTTGTTCTTCCTTGACTATATTGCATGCGGAAAGAACTATCCCGAGAAAATCGCAACTATCGTTTCCGGTGTTGCAGAAGGCTGTAAACAGTCCGGCTGTGCACTGATCGGTGGTGAGACAGCAGAACATCCCGGACTTATGCCTGAGGATGAATATGATTTGGCAGGTTTCGCAGTTGGTGTGGTAGACAGAAAAGATATGATTACCGGCGAGAGCATCAAAGACGGTGATGTGCTGGTAGGTATTGCATCTTCCGGTGTTCATTCCAACGGTTTCTCTCTGGTACGTAAAGTGTTTGAGATGACAACAGAGAGCTTAAATACATATTATGACGAACTGGGTAAAACTCTTGGAGAGGCACTGATTGCTCCTACAAGAATTTATGTGAAAGCACTGAAGTCCGTGAAGGACGCAGGCGTTACCATCAAAGGCTGCAGCCATATTACAGGTGGCGGTTTTGATGAAAACATCCCCAGAATGCTTCCTGAAGGTATCCGTGCGGTAGTGAAGAAGGACAGCTACGAAGTACCTGCTATCTTCAAACTTCTTCAGAAAACAGGAAATATCACAGAGCAGATGATGTACAATACCTACAATATGGGTCTTGGTATGATTCTGGCAGTGGATCCTGCTGATGTAGACAAAACCATGGAAGCAATCAAGGCTACAGGTGATGTTCCCTATGTAGTGGGTCACTGTGAAAACGGCGAAAAGGGTGTAACATTATGTTAAGAACAGTAGTGTGTGTGTCCGGAGGCGGTACAAACCTTCAGGCGATTATTGATGCGGTGGAAGCCGGCAAGATTACAAATGTAGAACTTGTAGGTGTTATCAGCAACAATAAAAATGTAAAATCCTTGGAAAGAGCAAGAAATCACGGAATACCCGATATCTGCATTTCACCGAAGGATTTTGAGAACAGGGATTTGTTTAATGAGGCATTCCTTGCAAAAGTAAATGAGTTGAAAGCGGACTTGATTGTACTGGCAGGATTTTTGGTAACCATTCCTCCTGCTATGGTAAAAGAGTACGGCAACCGCATTATCAATATTCATCCTTCCCTGATTCCTTCTTTTTGCGGCGTAGGCTATTACGGTCTGAAAGTCCATGAGAAGGCTCTGGAGAGAGGGGTAAAAGTAACCGGTGCCACAGTGCATTTTGTAAATGACGGAATGGACGAGGGTCCTATCATTGCACAGAAAGCAGTGTATGTGGAAGACGGTGACACAGCAGAGGTTTTGCAAAAGAGAGTTATGGAGCAGGCGGAATGGATTTTACTTCCCCAGGCAATCGATGACTTTGCAAATGGCAAGATCGCTGTGATTGACGGAAAAGTAGTACGTAAATAAAAACCTAAGATGGCAGAATGGAGAACAAAGATGAAGGTTTTAATCGTAGGCGGAGGCGGCAGAGAGCATGCCATTGCTACCAGTGTAGCAAAGAGTCCCAAAGTAGAAAAAATTTATTGTGTACCCGGTAACGCCGGAATCGCACAGGTTGCTGAGTGCGCACCTATCGGTGCCATGGAATTTGACAAAATCGTAGCATTTGCCAAAGAAAAGGAAATCGACCTTACTATCGTAGGTATGGACGATCCACTGGTAGGCGGTTTGGTAGACGAATTGGAAAAAGAAGGCATCAGAGCCTTTGGTCCACGTCAGAATGCAGCTATTTTGGAAGGAAGTAAAGCTTTTTCAAAGGATTTGATGAAAAAGTACAATATTCCGACTGCGGCGTATGAAAACTTTGATAATCCGGATGAGGCTATTTCTTATCTGGAAAAATCCGAGTTCCCCATTGTTTTGAAAGCAGACGGTCTTGCACTTGGTAAGGGTGTTCTGATCTGCAATACATTAGAAGAAGCAAAAGAAGGCGTTAAGTCCATTATGCTGGACAAACAGTTCGGAACAGCCGGAAACAGGATGGTCATTGAAGAATTTATGACCGGACGTGAAGTTTCCGTACTTTCTTTTGTGGATGGAAAGACAATTAAAACCATGACCTCTGCACAGGACCATAAACGTGCAAAAGATGGCGACCAGGGATTAAATACCGGTGGTATGGGTACATTCTCCCCCAGTCCTTTCTACACAGAGGAAGTGGATGATTTCTGTAAGAAATATATTTATCAGGCAACCGTAGATGCTATGGCAGCAGAAGGACGTGAGTTTAAAGGCATTATTTTCTTCGGACTTATGCTGACACCAAAGGGACCCAGAGTGCTTGAGTATAATGCAAGATTCGGGGATCCGGAGGCACAGGTAGTACTTCCCCGTATGAAAAATGATATTATCGAGGTTATGGAAGCTTGTATCGATGGTAAACTGGATGAGGTGGATTTACAGTTTGAAGACAATGCAGCAGTGTGTGTGGTTTTGGCTTCTGACGGATACCCTCTTGCTTATGAAAAAGGCAAGTTGATTACCGGTTTTGAAAACTTTGAAGGTAAAGATGGTTACTATTGCTTCCATGCAGGAACCAAACAGACGGAAGAAGGCATTGTGACAAACGGAGGACGTGTTCTTGGTATTACCGCTAAGGGTGCTGATTTGAAAGAGGCACGTGCCAATGCTTATAAAGCCACAGAGTGGATTTCTTTTGAAAACAAATATATGCGTAATGACATCGGCAAAGCCATTGATGAGGCGTAAAAAGAATAAGGGGTAAGCCTATATCGTTAGAAAGTGGCGGAAAAGATTTTAAAAGACAGGTAAGGGAAGGATGAAGAGAACTATGAAGAACAAACGTGGTTTTGGTGGTTTGGTTGCACTTATGGCAGCTATGGTAGTGGCAGTTTTGCTTTTTGCAGGTGGTTTTACAATGCAGGTACAGGCAGAGACTACCGGTAAGGTTACAGCAACTTCTGCTAATGTTAGAAAAGATGCGGACAAGAACAGCGATGCTGTAGGCGGACTGCTCAGAAATGATACCTTTGTAGTAAAAGGACAGAAAACAGGAGCGGACGGAAAAGTATGGTATCTTATTTCTTTTGGAAATAATGTAGAGGGATATGTACGTTCCGATTTAGTGTCTGTGGATGGAGATGTTGATACAATTCCGGGTACAACAGGTAGTCAGGTTACCCAGGCAGGAAGTGTGACAAGATTGAATCCCGTGAGCGGAACAGTGCTTGGTAAGACAGTAAATATCAGAGCCGGTGCAGGTTCAGATAACCAGAAGGTATCATCTGTTAATAAAGGTGATGTCCTCACTATTATCGGACAGGCAACGGGAAGTGATGATAAGGTTTGGTATCAGGTAACATTTATCTCAAACAATAAAGAGATAACAGGATTTATACGTTCTGATTATGTAGATCCTGCAGGCAGTCTGACACCTTATAAGGAGCCGGAGAAAGAACCGGAAATTATTGTTCCCGACGAGCCCGATGAACCGGTTGTACAGGAGCCTGTGGAAAACGAGCCTACTGTAGAAGTGAACAAGGATTGGGATACTGTTAAAATAGATGAAAAGTGGATGTTGGTCGAAAGTGCCAGCGGCAAGTATTATAGCGTAAATGATTTGATCCAGATTTCAAAAGAAAACGCAATAAAACTTGAGGCGGCCAACAAAACAATCGGCGGACAAAAAGCGGCAATTGTTATACTTGTAATTCTTTTGATTGTGGTATTGGCAGGTGTTGCATACGTAGTATTTAGATTTAAAGATCTTATCATGGAAGAGATTTTAGGTATAAAGGATGAGCCTGCACCGAGAAAACCGGAAGGACAGAGAAGACCTGTACCTCAAGGTCAGAGACCTGCACAGAGACCCGCAGGAGCGCCTCAAGGCCAGAGACCTGCACAGAGACCCGCAGCAGGAGCACCTCAGGGCCAGAGACCGGCAGGAGCACCCCAAGGCCAGAGACCGGCGGGAGCACCCCAGGGTCAGAGACCTACAGGAGCACCTCAAGGTCAGAGACCGGCAGGAGCACCTCAGGGACAGAGACCGGTAGGAGCACCTCAGGGCCAGAGACCGGCAGGAGCACCTCAAGGCCAGAGACCTATGGGAGCACCTCAAGGCCAGAGACCGGTAGGAGTACCCCAGGGTCAGAGACCTACAGGAACAGCACCCGCACAAAAGCCTGCAGGCGTAAGTGTGGAAGGTCTGTCACCTGCATTTGATATGACAGAGTCAAAAGAAGAACAGATTCGCAAAGAAACAAATAGGAGTCTTGAAAAACAGCAGATGGAGAGTAAGGTTGCTTTAAATGATAATGCAAAGAAACCGAAAAACTTTATGGCTGATGAGGATGAGTTCGAATTTGAATTCCTGAATTGGGATGGCGATGACGAAGAATAAGATATATTAAGGCTTAAATGTTTAGAAAGTTTTTGTTGAGAGTAAGGAGGGGGACTCATGAGAAAACATTCAAAACGGGTTGTGAGAGGAATTGTATTTATTAGTCTTTTATTTCTGGTGGGGTGCGGAAAAAAGGAAGTTGATATAGCACAAATACAAGCAGATATTCCGCAGGAAGTAAAAGAATTGAAAATCGACGATACAACCTACGATTTGGAAGTTAGTTCAATTAAAGTGGAAACACGTCTGGCAACGGAGGATTTCGAAAAGATATATTGCAATCTGGTAATGGAGTGTGAAGAATATCGAGTTGGTGCCAGTTATGTTGCAAAGTATGAATATGATAGACAGGATGGATGGACGTTTGTTGACTATTGGTTGGCGGGTTCCTCAGTATTATCTCCATAAAATTAACATTGAATGGAGAAAAAAGTAGATTTCAGCCTAAGTAAGAGCAATGACAAATAGGAATTTCTTGCTATAAAAATGTTGTGATTAAGCATGCACATTTATATAGTGAGAAATTCTTTTTTTGTAAAAATAAAATTTCTAATAAATCTCATCTCAAGTCATTGACGGAAATTCTATGTGTGTTATGATTTGTATAACAGTACGCTAGGGAGGTACTAATATGATGATTATCCAAATTGATTTTAATAGTGATGAAGCCCTCTACCTTCAGCTTAGAAATCAGATTATTCTGGGTATCGCAACAGCTAAGCTTCGGGAAGGGGAGCAATTGCCTTCTGTGAGACAACTAGCTGATGATATTGGAATTAATATGCATACTGTGAATAAAGCATATACTGTACTAAGGCAGGAAGGGTATGTGAAGGTTGACCGGAGGAGAGGAGCAGTAATAGCTCTTGATATTGATAAAATCCGGGCGGTGGATGAACTGCGAAGAGAACTTTATGTTATCCTGGCAAAGAGTACCTGTAAGAATATTTCCAGGGAAGAAGTGCATGCTTTAATTGATGAAATATATGAGGAGTATGGAGGAATCTGTTAATGCATTTGGAATATACGGACAAAGCAAAGGCGGCATTGCTTTTGGCGGAGAGAGTATCAAAAAGATTGCGTCAAGGCTATGTTGGCACAGAGCATATTTTAATGGGCTTGCTCCGGGAAAAGACCGGAGTGGCTGCTAAAGTGCTCTTTGATAATGGGGTGAGCGAAGATCAGGTTATCGAGTTAATTCAAGAGCTGATAGCGGTAGAAAGTCCTGTGTTGATTAAAGATAAAGAGCATTATTCACCGAGAGCCGTAAAGATTCTTCAGGAAGCGGAAGAGTTAGCAAAACGTTTCGGTGCTACGAAAATAGGCACAGAGCACATTTTGATGGGAATAATCCGGGAAGGTGAAAACGTAGCGGTACGGCTACTAAATACACTGGGGATTTCAACCCAGAAAATTTATGTTGATATGCTGATTGCTATCGGTGAGGATGGCGGATTGTATAAAGAAGACCTGGCAAAAAACAAGGGGGCGAAAAAGGGCGCATCCACCTTGTCCCAGTACAGCAGGGATTTGACAGCACTTGCCAGGGCAGGGAAATTGGATCCCGTAATCGGCAGAGAGGATGAGATTGCCAGAGTGATTCAGATATTAAGCAGACGGAGTAAAAACAATCCCTGCTTAATTGGAGAACCCGGCGTGGGAAAGACAGCGGTTGTGGAAGGTCTTGCCCTTCGGATTGCAAGTGGAGAAGTACCCTTTACCGTAAAAGACAAACGGGTTTTGACACTGGATTTGTCCGGAATGGTTGCCGGCAGCAAATATCGCGGCGAGTTTGAGGAACGGATCAAGAAGGTTATTAAAGAAGTTATTGATGATGGAAATATTATTCTGTTTTTAGATGAGTTGCATACCATTATCGGTGCAGGTGGTGCAGAAGGTGCCATTGATGCGTCCAATATCTTAAAACCGTCTCTTGCCAGAGGGGAAATCCAGCTTATTGGTGCAACAACCATTACAGAATATAGGAAATACGTGGAGAAAGATGCAGCGCTTGAAAGAAGATTTCAGCCTGTTAATGTGGAAGAGCCTACTGAGGAAGAAGCAATCCGTATTTTGGAAGGTATTGCGTCCGGATATGAGGAGCATCACCAGGTTAAAATTTTACCGGAAGCAATTGTAGCGGCAGTAAAACTTTCCGCGCGTTATATCAATGACAGAAACATGCCGGACAAAGCCATCGATTTGATTGATGAAGCAGCTGCTGCGGCAAGGCTCTGTACTATGCAGGTTCCGGAAAAGCAGAAAGAAATGCTGGCACAAATCAAGGAACTGGATGAAAAAATTGAACGCCACATGAGAATGGAAGAGTTCCAAAAGGCAGGAGAATTTAAACGGGAACAGGATGAAATATATAAAAAATTAGAACGCTTGAAGAAACGCAGCGCAGGTAACCGGGCGAAAAAAGAATACTCTATCGGTGAAAATGAAATTGCCGAAGTGGTTGCCATGTGGACCAAAATTCCGGTGAAGAAACTGGCGGAAAAAGAAAGCGAGAGATTGCTGAAACTGGAGAATATTTTGCACGGTAGAGTTATCGGCCAGGAGGAAGCGGTAAAAGCGGTAGCCCGAGCCATGAGAAGAGGCAGGGTTGGATTGAAAGATCCTAACAGACCCATTGGTTCCTTCCTGTTTTTAGGGCCTACCGGTGTGGGTAAAACAGAGCTTAGCAAAGCACTTGCAGAAGCGATGTTTGGATCGGAAAATGCATTGATCCGAGTGGATATGTCCGAATACATGGAAGGTCATTCGGTATCGAAAATGATTGGTTCACCGCCGGGCTATGTAGGTTTTGATGATGGCGGCCAGCTTAGTGAAAAAGTGAGGAGAAATCCTTATTCCGTAGTTCTGTTTGATGAAATTGAGAAGGCGCATCCGGATGTGTTTAATGTGTTGCTTCAGGTGCTGGATGACGGTCACATTACGGATTCTAAGGGCAGAAAGGTCAGCTTTAAAAATACAGTCCTGATTATGACCTCCAATGCGGGAGCACAAAGGATTGTGGAACCTAAAAATCTGGGTTTTGTCACAGAAACTTCGGAAGAAAAAGATTATGAGAAGATGAAGTCCGGTGTCATGGAAGAAGTTAAGAAGATGTTTAAGCCGGAATTCATCAACCGAATCGATGAGATTATGGTATTCCATCAACTGAATGATCAGAACATGAAAGAAATCATCACTCTTCTTGCAGGAAATCTGTCAAAGAGATGTGAACAGCAGATGGATATAAAACTGCAGTTATCCCCGGCACTGAAGGAGCACCTGGTTAAAAAATATGCAGATAAAAAGATGGGTGCAAGACCTTTAAAACGTGCACTTCAAACGGTAGTGGAAGATGCTTTGGCAGAAGAAATCCTGTTGAAGAAAGTTAAAGCGGGAGATACGGTTACCGCAGGATACAAAGGTGAAAAGATTACATTTACAGTTCGGGAGAACAAATAAAGGAACCAAGGAGGACATAAGATATGGCTATAGTACAGGAATTACTCCGTGCAGAGGAAAACGGGGCAATCAGCTTTGGCAATCACAAATTAAATACGAAGGCAAAAGTGGAAGATTTTGAACATGCAGGGGATCTGCTTAAAGTAAAGACTTATAATGAGATAACCAAATTGGAGAAGAACGGAATGTTTTTGTATGAGTCCGTTCCCGGTACCAGCGTTGTTAATTTTGTTGAGACAGCTACAGGTGTGGAATTTACAGTGGAAGGTGATGAAGATGCACAGCTTACCATCGGCCTTTTGGAAGAAACAGAGTATGAAGTATATATTGCAGAAAACAATGTAGGGAAAATGGTTACGGGACTTAGCGGAAAACTTAGTTTGTCGGTAGAACTGGCAGGCGTAGGCGAAGTTCCGGTAAAGATTGTGCAGGCGTAATATGGCGAAAAAAATAGTAACAGTTTATTACTGTCAAAATTGCGGGCACGAATCTTCCAAATGGATGGGACAGTGTCCGGGGTGTAAAGAATGGAATAGTTTTGTGGAGGAGACGCTAGATGCTTCTGCAAAGAAAGCCGGCGGAAACAGAACAGATAAAAAGGATATAAAGCCGGTGACTCTGTCAGAGATTACTACGGAGGCAGAGGATAAGGTTTTGACCGGAATGGAAGAACTGGACAGAGTGTTGGGAGGCGGTATAGTAGCCGGCTCTCTGACTCTGGTGGGTGGTGATCCCGGTATTGGAAAATCTACGTTATTATTGCAGACTTGCCGCAAACTTTCGGCAAGCGGACATAAAGTGCTATATATTTCCGGTGAGGAGTCATTAAAACAGATAAAACTCAGGGCGGACCGTCTTGGTGAGTTTACAAACCATATGTCTTTACTGTGTGAAACAAATCTGGATGTGATTGAAGAGACAATCCGGCGGGATAAGCCGGAAATGGTTGTAATTGATTCCATTCAGACCATGTATAATGAAAATGTTTCCTCTGCGCCGGGAAGTGTATCCCAGGTGCGGGAATCTACAGGAGTATTGTTGCAGTTGGCAAAAGGTCTGGGCGTTTCCATCTTTATTGTAGGCCATGTGACGAAAGAGGGAACCGTGGCAGGTCCCAGAGTGTTGGAACATATGGTAGACACCGTGCTTTATTTTGAAGGGGACAGGCATGCTTCTTACAGAGTGCTTCGGGGAGTGAAAAACCGTTTCGGCTCCACCAATGAGATTGGCGTTTTTGAGATGCGCGAGGAAGGCCTGGTGGAAGTGGAAAATCCTTCAGAATATATGCTGAGCGGCAGACCGGAAAATGCCAGTGGTTCGGTGGTTTCCTGCTCTATGGAAGGAACAAGACCGCTTTTAATCGAGATACAGGCATTGGTGTGCCGGTCGAATTTCGGTATACCCAGAAGACAGGCGATCGGAACAGATTTTAACAGAGTTAATTTATTGATGGCAGTATTGGAAAAACGTCTGGGTTTGCAGATGGGGGATTGCGATGCCTATGTTAATATCACAGGTGGCATCCGCATAGCGGAACCCGCCATCGATTTGGGTATTGTACTTGCCATTGTGTCCAGTTTTAAGAACAAGGCGATCGATGAAAAAACCATTGCTTTTGGAGAAATTGGTCTTTCCGGAGAAGTGCGTGCGGTAAGCATGGCAGAGCAGAGAGTACAAGAAGCAAAGAAACTGGGCTTTACAACCTGCATTTTGCCAAAGGTAAGTGCAGCATCTATGAAATCCATAGAAGGAATACGGGTAATTGGCGTAAGCACGGTGCAGGATGCGGTTGAGATGATATAAGAGAGGCGATGATAAGAAAGAGATATCCGATTGGATATCTCTTTTTAGATTGAATTGCATTTGGGTTAAGTATATGTACAGATGCAAAAGGATTAACTATTCCAACAAATTGGGATTTGTGTAAGTGGCGGATAGAAAATAGAAATTCGTATTTGGGTGGTTTTGTTTTTGGGTATATGCAGGGTTCAGATTTCTCTATGCCCAAAAAGAAGCGAGATTCCGGTATTACTTTAGCTTTTTGACTATTTTAAAGATGACTTTGGGTATTGATGAAGAACAAATTGTCTGGTACCCAATTTTTTGCCCAATTTTGGGTATAGGGAAAATGTAGAACTCTATATACCCAAAGGGAAACAAAAATAGTGTAAAATGACCCCAAACCAATTGATTTCGAAAAGAAATTGGGTATGGGAAAAAGAAGAATGCATATATACCCATTTTGGATTAAATTGATAAGGAATATATGTCGTCAAATCCCAATTTAATGAAACATCTCACTTTTTCCACTAAAAATCCAGTTTACAATTCTTTCTTATTATTTATTCAACTTTTTAATAACAAGCAATAAAAAAATGCCTGAAACCACTTGGTTTCCGACACTTCTTCGGGTTGGGCTGTTTATTTAACAGTCAACAGCTCGTAGGGGAATCGAACCCCTGTTTCCGCCGTGAGAGGGCGGCGTCTTGACCGCTTGACCAACGAGCCATAAGTCATATTCATGACACTTGGTTAGTCTACTATAAACAAAACAAAAAAGCAAGTACTTTTTTAAATTATTTTAATTTTTTTACTTTTCCAACAATTCTCTTCCATATTTACCGGGCGCATGCTCCCTTTGAAACAGGCGTATGCTCCATAAAAAGCACACGCCTGTTAACATACATTATACAAAGTCAAACAAACTAATCTGGTTGGACTCCGGAATATTTCCAAGCAGGCCCAATTCACCCAATAAATCTACAATAGTTTTTGACACCTTAGTACGTTCTCTGAAATCATCCTTAGAGAGGAAAGGACCATCTTTTGCCGCCTCCACTATCTGGTCTGCTGCTCTTTCACCCAAACCGTCGATACTGTTTAAAGAAGGCATCAGTTTACCGTCAATAATCTGGAAATTACGGGAGTGGGCACGGAATATGTCAATGGGCATAAACTCGAACCCTCTGGCGTACATCTCCTGTACAATCTTCATATCGCCGAAGGAGTCCTTTTCTTTATTTGACAAGGTATCGGAACGCTTCTTATAATCCGCCATTACGTTTTCCAAATGTTGCTGACCAAGACACATTAATTCATAGGAGAACGCCTTTGCACGGATACTGAAATAAGCAGCATAATATGCCAACGGATAATACACCTTACAGTAGGCAATACGCCATGCCATCATAACATAAGCCGCCGCATGGGCTTTAGGGAACATGTACTGGATTTTTTTACAGGACCAGATATACCAGTCCGGCACATTGTTTTCCGTCATGGCTTTTTCCCAATCCGGTTTTAACCCTTTTCCCTTTCGCACACTTTCCATAATCGTAAAGGCAAGGCTGCTCTCCACTCCCATATTAATGAGATAAGTCATAATATCATCACGGGTACAAATTGCCGTGGAAATCGTCGCCTTTCCCTCTTCAATCAGAGTCTGTGCATTTCCCAGCCACACGTCCGTTCCGTGAGACAGTCCCGAAATACGTACCAAATCCGAAAATGTCTGAGGGTTCGTGTCCACCAGCATCTGGATAACAAAATCTGTACCGAATTCCGGAATGCCAAGAGAGCCTCTGGTGCAACCGCTGATTTGCTCCGGTTTTATCCCAAGGGCTTCCGTATTTTGGAATAAACTCATAACCTTAGGATCGTCCAACGGAATCTCTGTAGGGTCCACCCCCGTTAAATCCTGGAGCATACGTATCATGGTAGGATCATCGTGTCCCAGAATATCCAGTTTAAGCAGGTTATGGTCAATGGAGTGATAGTCAAAGTGGGTGGTGACCGTATCTGTGGTCATATCATTGGCAGGATGTTGGACCGGAGTAAAGGAATTAATGTCCTGTCCCACCGGTAAAACAACAATACCGCCTGGGTGCTGTCCCGTACTTCTCCGGATACCGGTACATCCAAGTGCAATCCTTTCCACTTCACAGGTTCGCTTATGTTGTCCCCGTTCCTCGAAATAATTTTTTACATAACCAAAGGCTGTCTTATCCGCAAGAGTACCAATTGTTCCCGCACGGAAGGTTTGTCCGGCACCAAAGATAACCTCTGTATACTTATGGGCCTTTGATTGATATTCGCCCGAGAAATTAAGATCAATATCCGGTTCCTTGTCCCCTTTAAATCCAAGGAAGGTTTCGAAAGGAATATCGAACCCTTCTTTTACCAATTTTTCACCGCAGACCGGACAATTCTTATCCGGCATATCAATCCCTGCCCTACCGGCATAGGCTCTTACTTCTGCGGATTCGAAATCACTGTAATGACACTTTTTGCAATAATAGTGGGGACTTAAAGGATTTACCTCTGTAATTCCTGCCATTGTAGCCACGAAAGAAGAACCTACGGAACCACGGGAACCAACCAAATATCCGTCCTCCACTGACTTCCATACCAGTTTCTGCGCAATGATATACATTACGGCAAATCCGTTTGTAATAATGGAGTGTAACTCCTTCTCTAATCGTTTTTCTACAATTTCCGGAAGGTTAGGTCCATACATTTCATGGGCCTTGTTGTAACAAATATCTGTGAGAAGCTTATCGCTGTCCGGAATAATAGGGGGACACTTATCCGGGCGCACCGGTGCAATGGTTTCAACCATATCTGCAATCAGATTAGTATTGGTTACCACCACTTCCATGGCCTTGTCACTTCCCAGATATTCAAACTCCTTTAACATCTCGTCTGTGGTACGCAGATATAAGGGTGCCTGGTCGTCCGCGTCCGCGAAACCTTTTCCTGCCATAATAATACGGCGGTATACTTCATCCTCCGGATCCAGGAAATGCACATCACAAGTGCCCACCACAGGTTTGTGAAATTCTTCTCCCAATTTCACAATCTTCCGGTTGAAATTTTGAATATCCTCCATGGAATTTACATTCCGCACCTTATCGGAGGCAATCATAAATTGATTATTACCGCATGGTTGTATTTCCAGATAATCATAAAAATTTACAATTCTTGCAATTTCCTCATCCGCCTTTTCATCTAAAAGAGCACGGTAAAGTTCTCCCGCTTCACAGGCACTGCCAATGATAAGACCCTCCCGGAGCTTCATAATAAGACTCTTGGGAATACGGGGATGACGGCTGAAATATGTTAAATGGGAAGCGGATACCAAACGGTACAAATTGATTCTTCCCAAATCATTCTTCGCCAAAATAATACAGTGATAACTTGGCATTTTCTTAATGGCTTCCGGATCAGAAGCACCACGGGCATTAATCTCCGCCAGGGTATCCACTCCGTCTTCCAAAAGCATCTTTTGGAATTTCAAAAAGATTTCCGCGGTACACTCTGCATCATCCACGGCACGGTGATGATTTTCCAAGGAAATACCCAGGGCTTTTGCCACCCCATCCAGCTTATGCTTTGCCAGACCGGGAAGAAGCATACGGGCAATGCCAACCGTATCTATGTAAGTAAATTCTTCCCCATATCCCAGACGCTTCATATTTTCATGAATAAAACTCATGTCAAAGTTTGCATTATGGGCTACCAGAACGCATCCGCTACAGAACTC
The DNA here is from genome assembly GCA_045589155.1 of Lachnospiraceae bacterium. Taxonomy (GTDB): domain Bacteria; phylum Bacillota; class Clostridia; order Lachnospirales; family Lachnospiraceae; genus Acetatifactor. Next base: position 21,579 of record JAZNGC010000025.1, on the reverse strand, counting down.
TAAAAATTCCGGCATGATAATATCAATGGTGGGGGCATCCATTACCATATTGTCGTTGATACCTGTCAGTTTTTCAATTTCAAAAGGAATGGGAACCTCCGGATTCACAAAAACAGAATATCTGTCAATGATTTGTCCACCGGACACTTTCACTGCGCCTATTTCAATAATCTTATTTTTTATAGGGGAAAAACCTGTTGTTTCAATATCGAATACAACATAAGTTTCATCCTCCAGGCGTTGCCCTTTGTCCCCACATACAATATCCCGGAGGTCATCTACAATATAAGCTTCTACCCCGTATATAATTTTAAAGAAATCCTGTTTGTCAGGGCTGGGGTCTCCGGCTTCTTTCCGCTTATCTTTTTCCACTCTCCATAAATCATCCCATGCATGACCGGCATCGGTATATGCCTGCACCACACCATGATCCGTAATGGCAATAGCCTTGTGTCCCCATTTATAAGCACGTTTTACAATATCCTTTGCCTCAGAAACACCATCCATATCGCTCATCTTGGTATGACAATGCAGCTCAACTCTCTTATGCAGGGCTGTATCCATCCGGCTCACTGTGAAATCCGGAATCTTCTTAATTCCAGCCAACGATTGGATTGTCAGTTCATGGTCAAATTTATCCATCATACTGATGCCCTTTATTTTCAAAAAGGCACCCTTTTTAATCTCTTCTGTCAATTCTGCCACGTCATCATTCCGGGCAAACATTTTTACCGTCATGGTATCTGTGAAGTCAGTAATATTAAAGATTAGAATGGTTTTTTCGTTCTTAATTTCCCTTTTGTCAAGGCTAAGTACCTTGCCCCGGATAACCACCTCTCCGATTTCGCCGATAATCTCCTCGATTCTCATGGCCTCTTCTTCAATGTCATTTCCATAAATCACATCCGGATTATCAGAGCGTTTTAACTTGCCGCCAAAATTTCCCCCGCCGCTTCTTCCTTTCCATTCTTTTTTGGGCACAAAAGTACCTGTTTTCGCCGGTGCTTTATCCGCCTTCTTTTCTGCAGGTTTTTCTGCAGTTTTTTCTTCCTGCACGCCTACGGAAGCTTCTCCTTCCGAATCGGCCCGGCTTTCCCCGGAGTTTCCTTTCACCCTAGCATATATTTCCGCTACCTGAAGGGAAATCATACGGTCATCATCTACGGATTTCTGACTTTCTTCCCTCTCCACATATTCCAGCCGGATGGATGCAGGAACACCACAGCGTTCACAGATAATCTTTTCCAGAATACGCAAAAGTTCGTCCTCGACACTTCTCGAGAGAACACTTTCTCCGGCGGTAACAAGCATTTTCCCGTTTTCCGGATAAGTAATTTCACTGTTCCGGAAGGTACTGTACATAATATGGTTATATTCCTTCAGTTCCAACAGAATACTTTCCCCATATATCTCCATGAGATTTTCCAGTGTGTACTGGGAAGAAAGCTGAAAATGCTCATATATCTTTATTCCGATGGTAACATTGGGAAAAAGTTGCTTTTTAATTTCCTCTTCCACACGGAAAATATCCTGTTTTTGAATCAACCTCTCGCTGCGGATATAAATGCGCAAAAAGTCCTTTCTCGATGTGGAAGACACTTTTTCCACAGTGGTTTGTTCCATCAGGTCATGCAGTTTTTTATCCAGTTTTAAAGATGGAAATACTTCAAAATACGGTTTAGACATCTATTCGCTCCAATGATCCAATTCTTCTTTCAGTACATTCAAAAGTTCCTGTTCCGGAATCTTTTTTATTATCTCACCTTTTTTAATCAAAAGGCCTTCTCCGATTCCCCCTGCAATACCGATATCTGCCTCTTTCGCTTCACCGGGACCGTTTACGGCACATCCCATAACGGCAACCTTAATATCTAAGGGATAATCGGCCACCATTTCCTCTACCTTGGTTGCAAGACCGATTAAATCTATTTTGGTTCTGCCACAGGTGGGACAGGATACCACTTCAATGCCTCCTTTGCGAAGGCCCAATGTCCTTAGCACAAGTTTGGCAGTTTTAATCTCTTCCACAGGGTCACCGCTTAATGACACACGGATGGTGTCACCAATACCTTGTCCTAATATCATCCCCAGTCCCAAAGAAGACTTGATGTTTCCGGACCAGACCGTACCGGACTCTGTAATGCCTACATGTAAAGGATAATCCGTCCGCTTTGCAAGCACTTCATGGGCTCTCACGCACATTAAAACATCAGAAGATTTGATACTGATAACCAAATTGTCATAACCCAAATCTTCGATCATTGCCACTTTATCCAAAGCACTTTCCACAATCCCCTCTGCCGTTACGCCCTGATATTTTTCTACCAGTTGCTTTTCAAGGGAACCGCTGTTTACCCCTACGCGAATGGGAATATTTCTCTCCCGTGCCACATCTATCACAGCTTTTACTTTATCACGCCCACCAATATTTCCGGGATTGATACGGATTTTATCCGCACCGTTTTCCATGGCTGCAATGGCCATTTTATAATCAAAGTGAATGTCTGCCACTAAAGGAATATGAATCTGCTTTTTAATCTCTTTCAGGGCTTTTGCCGCTTCCATATCCGGCACGGTACAACGTATAATCTCGCACCCTGCCGCTTCCAGACGCAAAATCTGTGCCACTGTAGCTGACACATCCTCCGTAGGTGTGTTTGTCATGGATTGGATTAATACGGGATTTCCGCCTCCGATTACTCTGTCCCCGATACGGACTACCTTTGTTTTTTCTCTATACATAGCCTTTACCATGTCCTTCCTCATTCATAAAAAACACGCATTTTGCACCTCAAAACGCTCTGATTCTATTGTATGAAATACACTGTATTTTTTCAATGGGCAATATGAACGATTCTTTATTTCCTATCACTTTCTATCCTTTTTTCGAATAGTATCCTGCACCCACATTTTCTGCCAGATCCAGTAGCACCAGATTGGTGAGCATCCCCATCATTTCCGGCATGGAAATCCCGCTCATCCCCTTTCCTGCAACCAATTGGATATAAAGTTGCTCCATGGATACCGGTTCATAATCTAAAAGTTTCCATAAAGCGTATTCCTTTTGTCCCAGCACACGTCTTGCCCGTCCATCTTCCGCCTCATGGATGCTACCCGTTTTGCTGCCGCTCATCCCTGTAAACTCCAACAACCCACTTTTTTCAAGCAAATCTTCCACCGTTAAGACAATGCCCGCCCCCTGTCCAATCAGCTTGTTACATCCCTCACTGAGTTTATCTGTGGCTCTCCCCGGAACACAATAAATTTCTTTGCCCTGCTCCAACGCCATATCCACTGTAATAAGCGTTCCGCTTTTTTGTTTTGCCTCCACCACAAGTACTACATCGGACAAACCACTGATTATCCGGTTTCTTGGTGGAAAATGTTCCGGACGTGGCACACTGCCCGGCGGATATTCTGATAGAATACCACCTGTTTCTATCAACTGATGATACAGGCTTTTATTGGAAGGAGGATAGCATACATCCACTCCGCTCCCCAGAATCCCAAAACTTCTCCCCCCTGCATTTATAGCTGCCTGCTGGCTGATTCCGTCTATCCCCCTTGCCATTCCGCTTATCACCTGCACGCCTGCCAATGCCAATTCTTTTCCCAATACCCCTGCCATGTGGGCACCATACTGGGAACAATTTCTGGCTCCAATCACCGCAACACTTTTCCGCTCCTTCCCCGGCATTTTCCCGAGTACATAAATACCAAAAGGAGGGTCCGGAATGTTTTGTAATTTTTCCGGATATTCCGGAGATAGTCTGCACAAAAAAACTATATTTTTCCGTTCCAACTGTTCATACGTTTTCCAAAGCAAATCCTCCTCTTTTGCCCTCTTTATCTCCGTTGATTTCTTTTCACCCACTAATCCCGATACCTCTTTTTCCTCCGCAAAATAAATCTCTTCACACGTCCCAAAATGTTCCAACAAGACTTCCAAATCCTTGTTTTTTACACCCGGAATCTGATGAAAAAAGTGGGCGTAGGGCAATTGCCTGTTTTGTTGTACGTCATTCTCCCAAATCTTCATCTTTATTTCCCCCTTTTCCAATACTTTTCATCTGCCATACGGTAACATACTGCTTCCGATATATGTTTTTGCATAATCCTATGACACCCTTCCAAATCTGCAATTGTTCTTGCCACCTTCAGCATCCTGTGATATCCCCTGACACCGAATACATCTTTGGATAAAAGCTTTTCCAAAAACTTTTCTTCTTCATAACCAAGTTCACAATACCTTTTCATATCACCGGGAAGAATTTCGCTGTTAAACCGGTAAGTACTTCCCGAAAACCTACGGTCCTGCATTTCTCTTGCCACTTGTACCCGTTCCCGCATAACTTTACTGGATATACCGCTTTTTTCCTTGCAAAATCCTGCAATATCTATTTCCGGTGCTTCCACACAGATGTCTATCCTGTCCAGAACCGGTCCGGAAATATGTCCCAGATATTTTCTTACCTGCGTTTCAGAACAGGTACATTTATTTAAATTGGGATATTGTCCACAGGGACAGGGATTCATCGCCGCTATCAATTGAAAATCTGCAGGAAAACAATAACTGCCGTAGTTTCGGGATACCATCACCTTTTTCTCTTCCAAAGGCTGTCTGAGCATGTCCAATATAGGTCTTGGAAATTCCGGAAACTCATCAAGAAACAGAACGCCCTTGTGGGCAAGAGAAATCAATCCCGGTTTCGGTATCCGCCCACCTCCCGTAAGCGCCTGTGCCGAAACCGTATGATGGGGCCGGATAAAGGGACGGTTTGTAATAATGGATTTGTCCTCGCCCAGCATCCCTCGCACACTGTATATGGTGGAAACCTCCAAACATTCTTTATGGGTCATAGGCGGTAAAATCCCCGGAATACATTCCCCTATCATAGTTTTTCCGGTTCCCGGCGGCCCGATCATAAGCATATTGTGAAAACCCGCTGCGGCAACCATAGCCCCACGCTTTGCAAATTCCTGTCCTATCACATCCGCAAAATCCGCCTCTTCTCTTCTTGGCAAATCAGACAATTCCTCCAGGGAAACCTTGGTAGGCATAATAAGCTGCTTTTGCTTTTCACTGTCTGCACACAGATATTCCAAAACTTGGGACAAGTTCCCCACACCCAGGATTTCCACCCCCTGTACCACACCCCCTTCTTTTGCATTCCGTGCAGGCACAATGCACCGTTTTATCCCATTTTCCGCCGCCATCCTCGCGATAGGAAGTACCCCTTTTACCGGTCTTATCTCACCATCAAGACCCAGTTCACCTAAAAACAGGGTACTTTCCGTCACTTTCTGCGGCAATTTTCCCATAGCCCGTAAAATCCCTATTGCAATGGGCAAATCAAATCCGGTTCCGTCTTTCCGGACATCTGCCGGCGATAAGTTTACCGTTATCCGCATTGGCGGCAGTTCAACTCCGGTATTTTTAAGAGCCACCCGGACTCTTTCTTTTGCCTCCCGCACCTCACCGGCAGGACAACCTACCATCTCAATTCCCGGTAATCCGCCTGCCACATCCACTTCAGTGTGCACCAAATAAGCATAAATACCCTGCAGTGCACCGGTACATACGTTACTGTACATTCTTCATCCTCCTTATTTAGTTTTACATTTTGGAAAAAATTGAAATAAATGAAATTAGAAAAAAGATTTATTCAGATACGGCCGGAAGATACCGGCCGCATTATCTGACTTTTTATATTTTGTTCCGAATCTGATTCCTGATATTGGAATCCACCGGAATGATTTTCATATCCTGCTTCGTTCCACAGGCATCTTCGGTTATATTACAGATTACAACCGCCTGCAACCGCCGGGATATACTTTTACGGATTTCATCTTTCCTTTCGGAAGGAAACAATTCCGTTATATTACTAATCACTTCTGAAATATCGTTGCCGTAAGCACTTGCCATAACCAGGATTCCCGCACCGGAAGTCTTAAGCAACTCCAGCATCAGATTTTCATCCAAGTCCCCATCATATACAAGCACATCCACGTTCTCTTTGCGTGCATTGCAGATTGACTTACAACAATCTGTATAATCCACACCAAACTCCCGTTGGTTTATCACTGACTGTCCGGAAAGCTGTAACACCTCAACCGGTTTTTCCATGGTCATAATATGTACGGCCCTTCTCAGGTTCATCTCATGTATCACCGCAGCCATAGCCGAGGTTCTTCCGCTTCCTGCATTTCCGGCAAAAAGTACAATCCCTTCTTTCCGGCCTGCAAGGTCTTCTATCTGGCCCTGATATCCACTCATCAGTGACACAATATCTGACACAGACAAAACCTCATGAAATACCATAGATACCACGCCTCTGCTCTTAAAGACACTTACCCGGTACCTGCCCACGGAGGGTTCTTCATAGGAGAAGCAATATTCTCCCTGCTCTTCCAGTATATTCCTCTGCTGCACGGTTGTTATCTTCAAAAGACATTCCATTACATCGTCCGTGGTTAAATTGCGGTTTGTAAATTCACCGATTTGTTCCAAACATCTATATCTCGGTGGAAATCCCACCTTTAGATACAACTCAGAGGCACCTTTGTTTTTTGCCTTCTGCAGCACTTCGCAAACATCAAACATCTATGTTGCCCTTCCCTTGTATAATATCCGTACCCATAACATATCTGTTGTCCAGGGTCTTCATAATATCTACAATTTCCAAATCTTCATAAACCGGATCAAACAAATCGATCACCGAATTGTCGCTAAAGCTGAGCAGGGAAGGCTTTAACAGGTTATGGGGATTCTCCCTAAGGACCATTGCCTTTTCTCTGGTATTTAACTCTACGCTGACGCCCGGAGATATAATATTAATACAGCGGATCAAAGCATCCACCACCTGAGGATCAAACACCTCCGGATGCGCTAAAATATATTTAATTGCTTTTACTTCTGAGGTAGGCTCCGCTCCCAGCTTCATGGCTGTCAAAGAATCATACGCATCTGCTACCGCCAGGATTTTTGCACCCATAACCGGCTTTGCATTCATTTTTTCCCCACCGCGTAACTGACGCTGGAGTCTTTGGGACTGTGCACAAATACGCCTGATCATAGCGCCATCGGCATAAGCTCTTTCAATAATCTCGTGAGCTTTAAGCTCTGCCACATACAGACGTTCCATGTCATCATCCGTTAATTCATCACCTTCCACAATTGCAGGCGACAAGGCAATTTTACCAATATCATGAACCATAGCCGCAATGACAACGGACAACTGTTCATCCAATTTCACATTCATGGTATGGGTCATGAGAGTACATAAAATAGCCACGTTCAGACAATGCTTACAAACATAGTCTTCTCTGCTTCTCAGATTTTGATAAAAGTTAATCTTTTTATCCAAATGACCGAAATTTTTAATAATCAAATTTGCAATATTATGGGTTTTGGCCTGTTTGTTATTCATCAGAATTTTTCCCTGCTCTTCCTGAATCAGGAAGCTGGCCATGGTCTGGAAACGCTCAAATTCCAAATCATCCGCATTCATAGGAGGCAAGGGTTCCGCCGGTTCGAGCACATACAAACCAATCAGGCCAAAATTTCTCACACTGATAATGCCCTGTTTGGTAAGTTTGGAATCTCTTTCATACAAAAGAACTCCTTGCTTGTTATAGATTGGTCTTGCCAGTCTCATTCCCTCTTTCAGGTCATCTGTTTTGATAAATAACATAACTTTTATCCCCCTGTAAATTCTCGTTTCATTTTACCAAGTGCTTTTTTTTCAATTCTGGACACGTAACTCCGGGATATCCCCATCTGCTCACCCACCTCATTTTGGGTCAATTCTCTCCCGCCAAGCAAGGCATAGCGCAATATCAGGATTTCCCGTTCCCTGGGTGTCAGACATTTATCCATAATGCAAAACATTTTCTTTATATTTTCACGATTTGTAATTTGTTCAACCACATCAACCTGCCCGGATTCAATAATATCCATCAGGCTGATTTCATTTCCTTCCTTGTCAGTGCCGATTGGTTCATACAAGGATACCTCCCTGGAAATCTTTTTTCTTGCACGTATCATCATCAAAAGCTCGTTATCAATGCATCTGCAGGCATAGGTGGCCAGTCGTCCTTTGCTAACGTCAAAGGTATCCACCGCCTTAATGAGTCCAATGGTCCCAATGGATATCAAATCCTCCGTTTCCTCGCCGCAACCAATATATTTTCTGGCAATGTGTGCAACCAGCCTCAGATTACGTTCCACCAGAATTTCTTTTGCTTTTGCTGCCTCTTCTTTCTCTCCATTTTTCAATAACTGAATATAGTAAGCCTCTTCTTCCGAGGACAAAGGTTTCTGAAATGTTTTCAAAATAACCCCCAAAAGCAGATTTACTATATTCTATGATAAGGAAATGTATCAAGTGCCTTTCCCAGGAAATACTTTTTTCGCACATATTTAATCACAAAACGCTCTGTCTACAGTATACCTTTTACCCGCAAAAAACACAAGTAAATTCCTCCTGTATACATGGATTTTAAAGGAGAAAATCCGCCATAACCACATTGCTTACATCAATTCCTCTTTTTGTCAGTTTAACACTCTCACCATCCATAAGAAGACCGCTTTCCACGTGCTTTTTTATCACATCACCGTATACACTTTCCATGGACACTCCATAGGAATTTAAAAACCTTTGTTTCGATACCCCATCCATCAAACGCAGACCCAGGAACATTGTTTCTTCCATCTGTTCCTCTTTCGTAAGCAACGTGGCATTCTTTTCCGTACTTACACCTGTATTCACACGGGTCATATATTGATTCATATCACCTTCATTGCTAAAGCGCTTATTTTCCACCATGGAAGCCGCACCAAGACCAAAGCCCAAATAATTTTTTCTGACCCAATAGGATTTATTATGCTCACATTCATACCCGGGCAGGGCATAGTTGGAAATTTCATATCTGCGGTAACCGGCTTCTTCCAACATTTCCCCTGTTAATTCGTACATCTCCCGTTCTTCTTCTTCCTTAGGAAGGTTTAATTTTCCCTGCTCATGCCACTCATAAAACAGGGTTCCCTCCCCCACAATCAGGCTATATGCCGATATATGGGTAGGTCGGGGATCTAAACGCAAAATCTTTTTTAACGTATCTTTATAGCTGTCCCTATCCTGCCCGGGCAGGGCAGACATTACATCCACATTAATATTGGTAAAACCTGCTGCCACCGCTTCTTTATAAGCCTGTATGAACATATCATAGGTGTGAATCCGGCCGAGAATTTTCATCTCTTCGTCATTGGCAGACTGAAGTCCTATGCTGAGCCGGTTGATTCCTGCTGCCCGGTACCCCCTAAGGCTTTCTGCCGTCACGGTACCCGGATTAATTTCCATGGATATTTCCGCCGTCTTAGCAACGTGAAAGTTTTCCTTTAAAGTTTCCAGAATGCCTGTAAGCTGGGGCACAGTCAAAAGACTGGGAGTTCCCCCACCAAAAAAGACTGTCTGCACCTGATAGGATTTATATTCCCGTGCCTCCAGTCTTATTTCCCCGCAGAGGGTCTGCACATAAGCCTCCCTTGCCTCATCACTAGCAGAAAAGGACAAGAAGTCACAGTAATTGCATTTCTTCACGCAAAATGGAATGTGGATGTAAATGCCAAGTCCGTTCATATCTTGTCCTCTCCTTATGTTTATTTTTTATCGTCCAACTTCAGAACACTCATAAATGCCTTCTGGGGGATTTCCACGTTACCGATTTGACGCATACGTTTCTTACCCTCCTTCTGTTTCTCAAGCAGTTTCTTCTTACGGGTAATATCACCGCCGTAACATTTCGCAAGTACATCCTTACGCATTGCTTTTACGGTTTCACGGGCGATAATTTTTCCGCCCACCGCCGCTTGAATGGGGATTTCAAACAGGTGTCTGGGAATTTCATCCTTCAACTTCTCACACATTCTGCGGCCACGCTCGTAAGCACTGTCGCCGTGTACAATAAAGGACAGGGCATCCACTTCTTCCCGATTGATCAGAATATCCAATTTCACCAACTTGGACTCTTCATAACCTTTCAGTTCATAGTCAAAGGAAGCATAACCTCTGGAACGGGATTTTAAAGCATCAAAGAAATCGTAGATAATCTCATTCAAAGGAAGTTCATATTTCAGCAAAGCTCTGGTTCCTTCCATATATTCCATACCAAGGTATCTGCCTCGTCTCTCCTGACAAAGTTCCATAATCGAACCGATAAACTCCGTCGTCACCATAATCTCTGCGCTTACAATCGGTTCTTCCATATATTCAATTTCAGAAGGATCGGGTAAGTTGGAGGGATTGGTCAGTTCAATCACTTCTCCGTTTGTTTTGTGCACTTTATAGATTACACCGGGCGCTGTTGTAACCAGGTCCAGATTGTACTCTCTCTCCAAACGCTCCTGAATGATTTCCAAATGAAGCAGTCCAAGGAAACCGCAGCGGAAACCAAACCCAAGGGCAATGGAAGTCTCCGGCTCATACTGAAGGGCCGCATCATTTAACTGGAGTTTTTCCAACGCATCCCTTAAATCCGGATATTTGGCACCGTCTGCAGGATACATACCGCAATAAACCATAGAGTTTACCTTTTTATATCCGGGCAGAGGCTCTTTACAGGGATTATTCAAATCCGTTACTGTATCACCCACCGCTGTATCTTTTACATTCTTAATAGAAGCGGTAAAATATCCTACCATACCGGCAGAAAGCTCCTCGCAGGGGATAAACTGGCCGGGACCAAAATATCCCACTTCCACTACATCTGCCTTTGCACCGGTAGCCATCATTTTTACGGTAGTACCTTTCCGGATTGTACCTTCCTTTACACGGCAGAATACAATAACCCCTTTATACGCAACATAAAGAGAGTCAAAAATCAGTGCCTGCAAAGGACCGTCCGGGTCACCTGTAGGCGCCGGGATTTTCTGCACCACCTGCTCCAATACTTCTTCAATACCAATGCCATTTTTAGCAGAAATAAGAGGGGCATCCTGGGCTTCAATACCAATGACATCCTCTATCTCATCTTTTACACGGTCCGGCTCTGCACTGGGTAAATCAATCTTATTGATTACCGGGAACACGTCCAAATCATGGTCCAGTGCCAGATATACATTGGCAAGAGTCTGAGCCTCAATTCCCTGGGCGGCATCCACTACCAAAATCGCTCCGTCACAAGCCGCCAGGGCACGGCTTACCTCGTAGTTAAAGTCTACATGTCCCGGCGTGTCAATCAGGTTAAAAATATATTCTTCTCCATCCTGGGCTTTGTAAACAATACGGACAGTCTGAGCTTTAATAGTAATACCTCTCTCTCTTTCCAAATCCATATTATCCAAAATCTGATCCTGCATTTCCCTGCTGGTAAGAAGGCCGGTCTTTTCAATCAACCGGTCTGCCAGTGTGGATTTTCCATGGTCTATATGTGCTACAATACAAAAATTGCGAATCTTACTCTGATCAATTCTTGCCATTTTAAAAGTTCCTCATTTCCTATATTCTGCAATGCTTTATTTTATCAGAATTTCCGCTGTCTTGCAAGAATAGGATAATAAGATTACATGAAGCAACCCATAGCCTTAGCACTTATCCATTTCCGGAAAGTACCATGTCTAAGATATGTGCCAACGGGTAACATGTATTGGTCACCTCTTCCACCGTATTATTGGAGTCTCCCAATTCAATCAATAGTGTTTTCGGCACCAGATGCATATTGTACCGGTAGGCTTTCAGATAAATCTTTCTGGTCAGCCCCGGGTAATATTCCCCTGCTTTCACCTGCATTTGAAAAGAAAACGCCAAATTGTCCTCCAGGTAAGGATTATACAGATAGTCAATGTTTCCCGTCTTCCTTGTACGGCTCAGGCCGTTAAAAAGCATAAAGGTTGCCGTTGGCTTCCCATCTAATGTAATCGAACGTTTTACACCATCTACTCCCGCGTCCCTATGTAAATCAATCACCACCTGTATACTTGGATTTTCTTCCAAAACTTTTTTTAATCCGGGCAAAGAATTGGCATACGCATCACCCCTTACGGTATCATACTCTTCGGTGTGATGCAGCACCTCATACCCATACTCCCTGGTCAAAATATCTGCAAGTCTGTCTCCTATTCCCACAATAGTATGAGCCCGTTCTCCGGGAACCGAATCCGCAAAGGCCTCCAGGGAATGGGTGTGATAAATTAATATCTGGGGTCCCGGGTCTTCCTTGGAAATGACCATATCCTTTGCCATCAGTTTTTCCAAGTTTAATTCATTACTCCCTGCCGTAGTTCCGGCGTCTATGGTATAAAAAGTAGAAACAAAGGTCTGATATTCGGAAAGTGCCTCAAAATCGTAAGAATTTGTTTTTGCCCCTTTCCGGAATCCCCCCGCATCAACCGATGTTATATTTTCATGTATTTCAGCTGTTTCCATATCCTGTGGTTTCAAAACCGCACTCTCCCGGACTTCTTCCGTCATCCTATCTGTTTCATTTTCTGCAAGCATACCGGCAAAAATATCCTCTGTCTTATCCTGCTGCTGCGGCTCTGCATCATATTCCTGTATTTCGGTACCGGTAGCAGGTACAGCCTGTACCATAACAGGAAATTCTTTGAAAAGAAAATTCTGTTTTTCTTTTGTTATTGATTCTGCCATCCTACGTCCCCCGGATTGTGATATTGGCATAACAAAATCCGACACCTGTTTTGTCATCAGTTCTGTCAGTATCCCTCCAACCGCAGCACCTCCATCAATTCGGTTTTCTCCCTTATTTACACCAAGTCCGAAAACGATAAACAACGCCAAAAACATATATCGTTTTTTTATTCTTAATCCCTTTTTCAATGCACGCACCTCTACCTATATATATGGCTATGCATTTTTCTTTATTCCATCTCAAGTGCCAGATTAATTCCCTCCGACAGGGTATAACTTACCCGTTTAATTACCGCATCAATATCTTTACTGGTAACATACATGTTATTCAATTCCGAAAAAGATTTCCTAAAACAAAAATTCTCCTTCTCGCCAAAGGAAGTTTTGTCATCCTCACATAACTGTTCCATAGCATCCACTACAATGGTGGCTGCATCTACCACAGTCGGTACACCAATTGCAATTACCGGAATCCCCATGCTCTCTTTTGTCAATGCATTTCTGTGATTTCCCACTCCTGAACCGGGTTGTATACCGGTATCGGTAATCTGTATGGTCCGGTTTAAACGTTTTGTACTTCTGGACGCAAGGGCATCTATGGCAATGACTGCATCCGGATTGGTCTGTTCCACAATTCCCTTGATGATTTCCGCCGCTTCCATTCCGGTCTTTCCCATAACCCCCGGCTCTATACTGCTTATCATGTTCATTTTTGATTTGCCATAAGCCATCTTTCCATATTCCATCACAACATGTCTTGTGATGAACAAATTATCTGTCACATGTGGACCAAGGGCATCTGCTGTTACATCCCTGTTGCCAAGTCCCACTACTAAAACCGACTGTTCTTTTTCACTTTCCGGTATAATCACTTTAAGTTGTTTTGCCAATTCTTCTGAGATTTCCCGATGATAATCTTCATCCGCATCCAACATGGCCGGCGCTTCGATTGTAATGTATGTGCCAATGGGTTTCCCCATGTCCTTCGCTGCATTTTTTGTATCAATCATTACCTTGGTAACACGGATATCATTTTCCTTATCATAATTTTCTTCTACCCGAATCCCGCGGTGTTCCCCCTTCACATCACCTATACTTTCTCTCGCCTCCAGAGCCAAATCTGTTCTTGCCAAAAATCCACTCATACGCTTAAAAAACCTTTCTTTTTTCCTTTTCCCGTTGTATAATAGGTTCGCGAATATTTTTTGCAAAAAACACGAAATTATGTATTGACATCTGAAGTTACTTACAATAAAATAATATGCGTATGTTTACATTAGTCGTCCGTGTCTGGCTTTAATGTAAATGTTTTATAAACAACAGATTATAAAAGATGGAGGTGTCATCATGGCAAACATTAAATCCGCAAAAAAGAGAATTTTAGTTACAAAAACAAAAACTGAAAAAAATAAATCTATCAAATCCGGCGTTAAGACAGCTATCAAAAAAGTATATGCTGCTATCGAAGCTGGTGATAAGGCTGCTGCTACAGCTGCTCTTGCTGCTGCTACAAGCGAAATCGAAACTGCTGCAAGCAAAGGCGTATACCACAAAAACACTGTTGCAAGAAAAGTATCCCGTATGGCTCTTGCAGTAAACAAAATGAACTAATCTTATTAGTCATTACTTAATTTAAACAGAAGGCGCACTGCTGGCGCCATAAAAAAGCACCCATACCGTCATGTGGGTGCTTTTCTTTATAAATAAATGTCCATGATGCTTATCATCATGGACATTTTTGTTAACGTCTTCTTCCGCCACCGCCGTGTCTCACACCGCCGCTGCTTCTGTGACCGCCACCGCGGCCACCGCCATAACTTCCGCCGGAGCTGCTGGTCTGGATACGGACACTGGTTACATGTTTATCAATCAACTCATCCTTCCGCTCTTTAAAAACGGTATTTCCGCTTTTTTCCGTATCAATATAGGTGCTTTGGGTTACGGTTTTATCCCCTTCCTTTGACTTTAAATGTATCAGGATGAAGATAATTGCCGGAATCAAACCACCTATGAGGCAGATTCCTACCGATAACAAAGGGCTATGTCCTTTATCCGCTCCCATATATCGTTCTATATGATCTATGTACTCCATATATGCTTTATAAGCACTTGTGTATGCGCCAAATTCAACATCATCCAGCAAATCCTCTATCATATAATCGGAATATCTTTCATATACTGCGCCGCAGGTGCTAAGCCAGTAGCCAGCCTGACTTCCCGCTCTTCCCTGCAGATACCAGTTATCCAAAAGTAACACGCCGTCCCCATGAACCTTGTCATAACCATAAAGATTCTGATCATAAAAATCATCTGCATAGTTCATCATGGCACTTTCCCAATTGGCATCTGTATTCTCTGTGTATCCGCAGTAGTCCAAAATAGGTTCATTAATGACTACCAGCACTATATCACAGTGTACCTTTTCTTCTACTTTAGCGATTCTCTCCCGCAATTTGTCCTCTTCTTCAGGTTTTAGCATATCATAATAATCATAGACACGCTCTGTGGTGCACTCATTATTTCCCCTTACCACTTCATCCTTTTCAAACAGTTGTATGATAAACACAACGGTAGTCACCAAAAGTAATGCCACAAAAATAATATAAGGAATTGCAAAATATTTAAAATACTGTTTCATCTTCCGTCCCCCCTACAAAAACATTGTCAGATAGCGCAACATCAGCATAATGCCAAACACAAGTCCAAAAACCGTGACCCCGTAGCCGATTACCTTTTTCGGAAGAATGGGTAATTTTCCCACAATCTTACCGGTCTGACCGTTTATATGGAAGCGGAAATCTTCACCCTTGTATTTATAATTATAAATCCATACCGGAAACAGGGCATAATTCTGTTCCGTACAGTTCACCGTTACCCGGTCCACATCTGCACGCTTTGCTGTATAACCAACAATGCTGTCACTTATTATACATCTTGTATCCTGTGACGCTTTCGCGTTTGCACGGTGCATCAAAGCTTCTGCAGCCTGATTGTATCTTTCCGCAAAAAAACCTGACATATATTCTGCCTTAAACTTCTCTAACGCGGCATATTGATAAGGCTCCATCAATTCCATCGCGTTATTCGGCATGGCATCAGAGGCGTCTACCGGAACCTTATCGAAAGACACATCCACCTCCCGCACAATGCGGTATATAGAGGTCTCTGTATATCTCCGGTCACCTGCTATCCAGTGTCTGACCTTATTACCAACGCCTTCAAAACGGCCGTTTACATCAAAATCATAGAGCCAGAATGGTACATACATTCCTTCCATGCTATCCAGTTTTGCATCCGAGAAAAAATCAGAAGGAGCAAAAATACTCCGTTTAAACTTGTCCCGCAACATTTTCTTTACAGATTCTTTCCCATATTTAAACGGCAAAATCAAATGAGGCGTGTATTCACCGGATACCCGCTCATCGAAAATAATATAATTGTTGCAATAGGGACACTGGGTGGCAGAGGTATAATCGTTCACATGAAGTTCTCCCCCACAGTTCAAACAACTTTCTGTCCCCTGATTCTCCAACTGTTTTTCTTCACTTTCCAAACCATCGCAATACGGACAAAACATTTTCAGTTTTTCCGGACTGTAAACCACATTTCCGCTACAATTTTTACATTTAAAAATCATACCCTTATTCCTTTCCCTCTCTCCATAAATCCTTTACTACCTCACTGGCAATGAGAAGACCTGCAGCGGCAGGTACAAATGCCGTACTCCCCGGTGTTGCTTTCCGGGTATCTTCTCTTTCTTCTGCCAATTTGTAAGGTGTTATGGCTTCTTCCTTTGAATAAACCACTTTTAATCTTTTTACACCTCTTGCCTTTAATTCCCGGCGCATTACCTTGGCCAAGGGGCAAACGCTGGTCTTGTATATATCTGCGACCTCCAACATGGCAGGATTTAATTTATTTCCTGTTCCCATGCAGCTGATAAAGGGAACCCCCATCTGTTCCATTCTTACCGCCAGGTCGATTTTGGCCGTCACCGTATCTATGGCATCCACCACATAATCATATTCTTCAAAAGGAAACAGAGACGCCTTTTCCGGCAAATAAAATTCCGGATACACCCTTACCACACAATCTTTATTTATAGTGGTAATCCGTTCCTTCATAACCTCTGTCTTTGGTCTGCCGATTGTATCATAGGTGGCAATAATCTGGCGGTTAAGATTGGACTCTGCTACCGTATCATGGTCAATAAGGTCCAGGGCACCGATGCCGCTTCTTGCAAGGGCCTCCGCCACATAACCGCCCACACCGCCAAGTCCGAATATGGCAACTTTTCTTTTCTGCAGATTTTCAATTCCATCCTCTCCAAGCAACATGGCGGTTCTGATATATTGTTCCTTCATCTCTCTTATATCCCTCTGTTTTCCGAATAACCATTTCCCGGTTCTGTTACACCGTTTATTATACCAAAATTCTACTTTTATAACAATAATCTTATCCGCATTGACAGGATTCCCATGTTAAAAGACGGCCGCCATACAGGCGACCGTCCCATTATCATTACACAATTCTTTGATTTCCTTACAAACTCATTACATAGAGCATTTTCTCTGCAGTTCTTCCCATCTTTTATCCACTTCGCTTTGGAACTGTACCAAAAGTTCTTCGTTTCCGGGCTTAAACAGATGTTTAAAACGTTTCTGGGGACGAAGGAAATCTTCGATAGGCAGTTTTTTCTTCGGTTCATACGTCAGCTTCCACTGTCCGTCCACCACCTCGAACATAGGCCAATAACATGTATCTGTTGCCAATTTACAGATTGTCATAAGTTCAGAAGGATCATAGCCCCAACCTCTTGGGCAAGGAGACAAAATGTTCAAGAATGCCGCTCCCGGTGTATAGATTGCCTTTTCTGCCTTCGTATGCAAATCTTTGAAATTTCCGGTATAGGTCGTCTGTGCCGCATAGGGAATATGATGCTCTGCCATAATGGCTGTCAGATCTTTTCTCACCTGTACCTTACCATTTAAAACGCTTCCTGCAGGAGTTGTTGTGGTATCCGCAAACTGAGGTGTGGCAGAACTTCTCTGTGTTCCCGTGTTCATATAAGCACCATTGTCATAACAGACATAAACCATGTCATGTCCACGCTCCATGGCACCGGACAGGGACTGGAAACCAATGTCGTAAGTACCACCGTCACCACCAAAGGTAATAAACTTGTAAGTATCGTCGATTTTTCCTTTTTTCTTTAAAACTCTGTATGCGGTTTCCACACCGGACAGGGTTGCACCGGCATTTTCAAATGCATTGTGAATATAACTGTCTTCGTATGCTACATAAGGATACATGAAAGTGGATACCTCTAAGCATCCTGTGGCATTACCGATTACGGCTTTATCTTCGGGATGGAGTGCACGGAGCACCGCACGGACTGCTACTGTACCACCACAGCCTGCACACATTCTGTGACCGGGAGCAAGACGTTCCGGTCTGTCCATCACTTCTTTAAACTGATAAGTGTTTTCCATTATTATTTCCTCCAAATAGCTGCGGTTTATTTACTGCGCAGTCCGATATAATCGTACATATCGTTGATTTCATGGGTTTCTGCTATCTTTTCCAGTTTCTCATATACTGTTTCAAAATCAGAAACGGTAATATCTCTTCCGCCAAGTCCGTAGAAATAATTCACCACTTCTACATCTGCCTTTGCCTGGAAAAGTGCGGCACGTACTTCTGCGCCAAGGGGACCGCTGGTACCTGCAAACATTTCAGAACGGTCAAGCACTGCTACTGCCTTTAAATTTTTCAGGGCAGCTGCCAGTTCTTCCTCCGGGAAAGGACGGAACACTCTGATTTTCACAAGTCCTACTTTCTTACCGGTGGTCTCTCTGATTTGGTCAATTGCAGCCTTACAGGTTCCTGCTGCACTACCGATTAACACAATGGCATATTCTGCATCTTCCATACGGTATTCCTCAAAGAATCCGTATTTTCTGCCGGTCATCTGCTCGAATTTTGCTGCTACATCCAAAATAACCTGCTTTGCATTTAACATAGCCTGTCTCTGTGCCATTTTCGTCTCCATGTAGTAATTGGATACCGCATAAGGTCCAACGGCCATAGGCTCTTTTTTATTTAAAAGATAATGTTCCGGCTCATATTCACCGACAAACGCTTTTACAGGCTCATCCTCCACAAGCTCAATATTTTCCACGCCATGGCTGGTAATGAAACCGTCCTGACAAATCATAATGGGAAGTCTCACATCCTTATTCTCTGCAATAGGATATGCCTGCAGGAAGTTGTCATATACTTCCTGATTGGATTCTGCATAAATCTGAATCCAGCCTGAATCCCTTGCACCCATACTGTCGGAATGGTCTGCATTAATATTAATCGGACCGGACAGGGCACGGTTTACAAGGGCAAGTACCACGGGCAATCTGTCGGAAGCTGCCACATAAAGTTCCTCCCACATAAGTGCCAGACCACAGGAAGATGTAGCTGTCAGGGCTCTTGCACCTGCCGCACTGGCGCCGATGGTCGCACTCATGGAACTGTGTTCACTTTCCACATGGATAAATTCTGTATCAATTTCACCGTTTGCGATGTAGTTTGCCACATACTGGGGAATTTCCGTAGAAGGTGTGATAGGGAAAGCAGGCATTACATCAGGATTAATCTGTTTGATTGCATATGCTACTGCTTCGTTACCGGATAAACGTTCTCTGATAGCCATTTATTTTCCCTCCTTCATCTCAATTGCACCAAAAGGACATACTTTTGCACAGATGCCGCAGCCCTTGCAGTGGTCATAATCAAATTCGTCTCTTTTTCCGTCTTTCAAAGGAATAGAGGAATCCGGACAAACCGGGAAGCAAAGCAGACACTGTTTGCATTTTTCCTCGATAAATACCGGTGTCTGTGTTCTCCACTCTCCGGTACAGAAATTCTTTGAAGTTGCCGCTTCATATATCTGGTTACCCTCGGTAATATCCTGCCAAGGACTTCTTTCATTGATATCTACACTTTTCATCTTTCCGTTCCTTTCTATTTCAAAGCTTCGAAGGTCAGCTCAAGTGCCGCCATATTTCCATCAACCACTTCCGGCTTTTTTGCAAATTTGTGTTCAAAGGAAGCTCTCATTTCATTTAAGAAAACTTCAGGTTCAATCACACCGGAAATCGCCACCACTGCCGCTAACATGGGAGAGTTGGGGAAGTATTTTCCCAGTGCCTTTACGGAAATCTCCCTTGCATCGATGGTGTAAATCTTACCTGTATAACCACGTAGTTTACTTACAATTTCCTCTCTGGGTTTCTGGGTATTTATCACAATACCGCCTTGGGGATTCAAACCGTTGGTAACATCGATGGCATCCAATAAAGTATCATCCACTACTGCCACATAATCGGGCTCGTAAATATTGGAGTGAACGGTTATTTTATTATCACTGATACGGTTATAAGCTGTGATGGGAGCACCCATACGCTCAGGACCGTACTCCGGAAATCCCTGTACATATTTTCCTGTTTTAAATGCTACATCCGCAAGCAAAAGTGCCGCTGTCTTTGCACCCTGTCCACCTCTGCCGTGCCATCTGATTTCTACAGTGTTTTTCATTGCTATTTTCCTCTCTTTTATGGGATATTTCCGCATATAAAAAGCTCCTACCGTAAACGGTAAGAGCCCTGCTCATCAAAATTCCATTTACGACATACCAACATATGCGTTCTCTGTTACGGGAGAAACCCGTCAGCATCTACTCGTCATAACTTTCGTGCTGCAACTCAGGAGGGATATTCCGATGATTCTACTCATGCCGCATCTCAGCAACCGCGACTCTCTGTGAATTTTCAAACTATCGTACTGGTCTCCGTCATCGTCTTTGATAACATAATTTCCTGTTTATTATATTACCGCATTAACGTGTTGTCAAGAATTATTGTGAAATTGAATATTTATTTCCGTGAAAAGATGTTATATAATATATTCAATAAGGATGGAAAATCTGTGTGCAAAGGGTTAAACACAATACAAATGCCAAATGATGGAGGATAAAATCATGACACATACTATTGATCCGGCCAAACCTATGATAGCACTTACCTTTGACGATGGTCCCAATACCGTCGCTACCGTTAATATTTTAGATATTTTAGAGAAATACAACGCGCGTGCCTCTTTTTTTGTAATTGGCGATTTCATCAATGAACAGAGTGCACCTGTTATAAAAAGAGCATTTGACATGGGCTGCGAAATCAACAACCATTCCAAAACCCATCGCCCCATGACTACTCTTAGTGCTGAAGAAATCAAATCAGAAATCGAATACACTTGCCAAAAGGTAATGGAAATCACCGGTGTGCCCACAAAGTTCTTCCGCCCTCCCTTCATTGCGGTAAATGATACCATGTATGAGCAGATAAATTTGCCCTTCATCTGCGGTCTGGGATGTAACGACTGGGAAGCAGAAGTTACTGCTGACATGAGATCAACAAGAACCTTGGAGCAGGCCAAAGACGGGGCCATCATTCTTCTTCATGATTACTATGATAATGCCGCTACCGTAGAAGCCCTAAAGACCATTGTTCCCGAGCTTTTGAAGCAGGGTTACCAGCTTGTAACCGTTAGCGAACTGTTTGAGGCAAAGGGCGTAGAAATAAACGGAAATGACAGAAATATTTATACAGTTTTAAAATAGATAATTCGCCTCGGCACTATGACAAAAAGGCAATCACTTTTGCGGAGATACCAAATCCTCCAAGTGATTGCTTTTTGATTGTTTACGTAAAATGAAACTTTTTGACTTGTAAGTTGGGGTATCGCTAAATTGGGATTTATCGACATATATTCCTTATCAATTTAATCCGAATTGGGTATATATGCATTCTTCTTTTTCCCATACCCAATTTCTTTCCGAAATCAATTGGTTTGGGGTCATTTTACACTATTTTTGTTTCCC